>JBASRK010000196.1:0-7486 GCA_049273775.1 Candidatus Acidiferrales bacterium | reverse complement strand
CCAGCAACAGCACGAAGATCAGCACGATCGGCAACAGGAAACCGTTGGCCACCTGCGAGAGCACAGCAATACGAATCAGCGGCGCGCCCGGCAGCAGGATCAACCCGCCGCCCACTACCAGCATCGCCGTGTAAAGCCAGTAGAAGATCGGGGCCTCGCCGAATTTGCGGTCGATGCCGGACTCGAACCCCAGCGCCTCGCAGATCACATAGGCGGTGGAAAGCGGCAGGATGGAGGCCGCGAACAGCGAGGCATTGAGCAGCCCCAGGGCAAACAACAAGCTGGCCCAGCGGCCGGCCAGGGGGCGGAGCGCCTCAGCCGCCTCGGCGGCATCAGTGATGTGCCGGTGGCCGGAAGCGTAGAGCGTCGCCGCGGTGCACACGATGATGAAGAACACGATGACCATGCAACTGATGCTGCCGACCAGGACGTCCTGGCGGGTGTGCGCGTACTGCCGCGGGCCGACACGCTTTTCCACCACTGCCGCCTGCAGATAGAAATGCTGCCAGGGGGCAATCGTGGTGCCTACCAGCGCCGCCAGGATCAGCAGGTAGCTGGCGTCAATCCTCGGCGCCACTACAAAGGGTTTCACCGCAGGGATCCATTGCAGGGCGTGCGGGGGCAGAAGGTGCAGCGACGCCCGCAACCAGTCCGGCTTGGCCAGCACCGCGGAGACCACGTAAGCCAGATAGACCACGCAGACGGCCAGGAAAATCTTTTCGACGCGCCGGGCCGTGCCCCGCAGCACCAGCGCCCAGACAATGATCGCCGCCAGCGGCACCGAGACGTACTTGCTGACGCCGAAGATCTGCATGGCCGAGGCCACGCCGGCAAATTCGGCCAGCACATTGCCCAGGTTGACCAGCAGGACCGCGGCCATTACGAAGAATGTCACCCGGAAGCCAAACTGCTCGCGGATCAAGTCCGAGAGACCCTTGCCGGTCACCGCGCCCATCCGCGAGCACATCTCCAGGGTGACGTAGAGCGCAAACGTCATGGGAATCAGCGACCACAGCACCGTGTAGCCGAACTGCGCCCCGGCCAGCGAGTAGGTGTAGATCCCGCCAGCGTCGTTGTCCACGTTGGAGACGATCAGCCCGGGCCCCACCACCGCGAGAAAAACAGCCAGGCGCCGCCGGATGCGGCGGGTGTGCTGCCGCACCGCCTGCCCACGCGTCCGCCAGGACTCCATCCTGGCCGAAATGTCGGTCCAGTTCATCGCCCGCTTTTTAGGAGAGCGCGCTCATTGGTTTGCCCGGAGCCTGCTGACGACGTCATCCACGGTGATGGCGCCGATGGGCCGGCTACTTTGGTCCACGACGCCCAGGCTGCGCAGATTGTACTTGTCGAACATCTCAAACACTTCTTTGTCCTCCGCTTCGGGAGGCACATAGAGCAGCGGCTCGGCCTTCAGCTCGACCATCCGCTGGTCCGGGGCCGCCAGCAGCAACCGGCTGAGCCTCACCGCACCGGAAAACCTGGCTTCACCGTCGATCAGAAAGACGGTGTCGAGCTGGTCGAGGTTGACGTCCTTCGAGCGGATCCACTCCACCACCTCGTCGCGCGTCGCTGTCTCCCCGACGAACACAAATTCGGGATTCATCATTCCGCCGGCCGTGTTTTCGTCAAATCGCAGCAGCGCCCGCACCTCCTGCGCCTCCGCTCCCGGCATCTCCTGCAACAGCTCCCGAGAGGTTTCAGGCCGCAGCCCGGCCAGCAGGTCGGCGGCCTGGTCTGGCTCCATTTCCTCGATGATTCCGGCGGCTCTCCCCGGGTCGAGTTTTTCGACGATCTGAGTGGTGAGCCGGGCATCGAGCTCCGCCAAGGCTTCGGCGGCGGTCGGCTCGTCCACTGAGGCGATGATAGCCTCACGCTCGGCCGGCGAAAGCTTTTCCATGATGTCGGCCAGGTCGGCCGGATGGAGCCGCTCGAGCTTCTGCGGGGTCATCCGCAGCTTCACCCGGCGCAGTGGGTCGGGCTCGATCAGGTTGACGAATTCCCAGCGGATCAGCCGGGCGGGCAGCTTCGCTTGAATCCGCCGGATCATCGAGGGTGGCGCCAGCCCCTGCAGCAGGCGGCGCACTGCCCCGGTCAGCCCAATGTCCACTTGAGTGACGCGCAGCTCGACCGTGCCGTTGGTGCGCTGCTCGGCCAGGTTGAGGTCGTTCACCCGGACCACTTTGCGGCCGTCAGTATCAATGATCTGCTGATCGAGCAGGTCCTTTTGCACCGCCAGCCAAGCCTCGTTCGGCCGGTAGTGTTCCAGCGCCTTTTCCTCGACGTTCAACCGGACAGTCCCCGGGGCGACTGAGGCCACGTGGTCGTAGCGCGCCACCAGGGGCAGGTATTTCCCCCGGCCCAGCAGCATGCGCGCGACGCGGTTCGGCTGGTCGGCCGGCTCGATGAACAGCTCGGTCACCCGGCCGACGAAGTTGCCTTGCGCGTCGTAGGCCTCCGCGCCCAATAGTTCCGTGGCGTGCAGCACCGGCACCTCCCGCCCGGCAAAAAAATACCCGCGGCCGAGCGCGTCTCCCGACCACGGGCACAGGTCTGAGCGACTTGCGGCTACCCTAGTCGGGTCTCACTCCTCCCGGAAGCGGGCCTGGCCTCTCGCGCAATCCTGATCACCAGTCCGACCAATCCGGCCTTGATTCCGCCTGCCCAATGCGAGCATCTGGGCAAGGGCTCCTGTTTCGCAACAAGGCTCATGGGAAACAGTGGTCCTCGTTTCCAGTAGTTAACGGCAGTCGGATGGTTTGTCAAGGAAAGACTGCCCAAAACGACTAATTCATTTCGCGTGGAACAACATGTCGCCGGGCTCGACGCCCTGCTGGCGGCACTGGCTGAGGTAGAGCGAGAGGTAGGTCTTGGAGATGTAGTCGGCGGGGCTGTACCCCAGAAGCTGCGCGGCACGGTCAATGGCCTCTGGGGGTCCCTCGAGTTCGACAAAGTTCCCTATGGGGGTCTCGTCGAGCTCCACCTGCAGGCCCGCCGCCCATCGCTGGGCGGCCGGGAGGCGGTAGGTGGTGCGGTATTTCTCATAGCGGAACCAGCCCCGCAGCCCCAGAGCCTCGAGAATTAGCCGCAGTTGCTGCGGATCGGCGACAACGACCTCCAGTTCCTCCCGCACTTTGTAGCGCTTGCCTCGAGTGGCGCTGAAGGCCTTACCTTGAGCCGTCCCTGCGGCGTCGGGCTTCTCCGCCGGCCCCTTGTAGGTGAGAACCGCTCGAGAGCTCGCTTCCCTGCTGCCTCGCGCCTTGCCGGCAAGCTCCTCGAGCCGCAGCCGGAGCAGTTGCCCGTGCTTTGCCAGCCCGCCCTGGGGCGTATCGAACAGGGTGTTGGTTTCGTGGATGCGCGCGCCAAGCCCGGCCCGCGCTCCCAGCCGCGCCAGGCGCCTACGGAGGGCAGGCGGATGGGTCACTCGCAGCTTGACTTCAATTTCCTGGTTGCCGCTGAGCTTCATGATTGCCGGCTAGTATACACACCGGCGCTATCTTGGACTGGCCGGAAGGACACGGATTCGACTAGGATACCGCGGCACTCATTCATGGGATGAGGGCACGTTAGGTCGAAGGAGGAGTCGCCCCGGGAAGCTGCTAACGGAGGAGAAATGAGGCTACTCGTTCTGCTCGCCACGCTTCTTGCGGCTGTCATGATCACCCATTCCCCTTCGCCAGCAACTGAAGTCGCGCCGCCGCAACCGCCGGTGGCCAAGAAAGTTCCCAAAATGGACGTGCTTCACGGCGAACGTCGCGTGGACGACTACTATTGGCTGCGCGACAACACGAATCCCGAAGTGATTAGTTATCTGGAGGCCGAGAACGCCTACACGGCCTCAGTGATGAAGCCGACCGAGGCGTTTCAGGAAGCCCTTTACCAGGAGATGCTCAGCCGCATTAAGCAGACCGATCTCTCGGTTCCCTACCGGTACGGCAGCTACTACTACTACTCACGCACCGAAGAGGGAAAGCAGTACCCCATCCACTGCCGCAACAAGGGGAGCCTGGATGCTCTCGAGCAAGTCACGCTCGACCTGAATGAACTGGCCAAGGGGCACAAGTTCATGGCCCTGGGCGCCTATGCGGTGAGCGACGACGGCAACCTGCTGGCCTACTCGACCGACAACACCGGCTTCCGCCAGTACACGCTCCGCGTCATGGACCTGCGCACCGGTGAGGCGCTCATCGATGCGCGCGATAAGGTCGTCAGCGTCGCCTGGGCGGCCGACAATCACACATTGTTCTACACCATCGAGGACGCCGCCAAGCGCTCCTACCGCCTCTACCGCCATCGCCTGAGTTCGGCGGACGACCAATTGATCTATGAAGAGAAGGACGAAAGGTTCAGCATCAACGTTGAGCGCACGCGCAGCCATGCCTACCTGCTGATGACCTCGGCGAGCCACACGGCCTCCGAGGTGCGCTACCTGCCCGCGACGCAGCCCGAGGGCGAATGGAGAGTCGTGGCAGCGCGCGAGCCCCTGCACGAATACGATGTGGACCACCACGGCGACCGCTTCTACATCCGCACCAATTCCGGGGGACGCAATTTCCGCCTAGTGTCCGCACCAGTGTCGAACCCAGGCAAGGAAAACTGGAAGGAGGTGATCCCGCACCGGCCCAACGTCATGCTCGAGGGCATGGACTTCTTTGCGAGCTACTACGTCCTGCTCGAGCGCGAAGACGGTTTGCAGCGCCTGCGGGTCGCCGACCTGCGCACCGGGCAGTGGCATCGCATCGAGTTCCCGGAGCCGGCCTACGCCGCGTTTCCGGCGCAGAACCGGGAGTTTGAGACGGCGACGTTTCGCTTCAGCTACCAGTCGCCGATCACGCCGCCCTCGGTCTTCGATTACGACATGGACAAGCGCGAGCGCAAGCTGCTCAAGCAGACCGAAGTGCTGGGCGGCTACGATCCGGCGCGGTATCAGGTGGAGCGGCTTTCCGCCACCGCTGCGGACGGCGCGCGCATCCCCATATCGGTCGTCTACAGGAAAGGGCTGAAGCGCGACGCCACGGCCCCCATGCTGCTGACCGGTTACGGCTCCTACGGCTTTTCGCTGCCGCCGTCGTTTTCCTCCAACCGCATCAGCCTGCTCGATCGCGGCATGGTATTCGCCATCGCGCATATCCGCGGCGGCGGCGAGATGGGCAAGGCCTGGCACGACCAGGGCCGCATGATGAGCAAGAAAAACACCTTTACCGACTTCATCGCTGTGGTCGAATACCTGATCGCCCGGAAGTTCACCTCGAAAGACCGCCTGGTGATCACCGGCGGCAGCGCCGGGGGGCTGCTGCTGGGCGCGGTGACGAACATGCGGCCCGACCTGTTCCACGCCGTGGTGTCGCTGGTGCCCTTCGTGGACGTCATCAACACCATGGCGGACGCCTCCATCCCGCTCACCGTGGGCGAATTTGAAGAATGGGGCAACCCGAGGACTAAAGCCGAGTACGACTACATCAAGACGTACTCCCCCTACGACAACATCGAACGCAAAGCCTATCCCGCCATCCTGGTGCGCACCTCGCTCAACGACAGCCAGGTGATGTACTGGGAGCCCGCCAAGTACGTGGCCAAGCTCCGCTCGATGAAGACCGACTCCAACGTGCTGCTGCTGAAAACCAACATGGCTGCCGGCCACGGCGGGGCCTCGGGGCGGTACGACCTCCTGCGCGAGCAGGCTTTCGACTACGCCTTCATCCTGACGCAGGTCGGAATCTCCAAGTAGCCCGGGGACCGCGCCCGCCCGCGGCGCGCTCTCGACAGAATCGCTTTGCGCGGGGTATAAAGCTTTGCAGCACTCGTTCCCCCGGAGCGACCGCACCGCGCATGACTGAGCCGACCACGCCGCTGATGCGGCAGTACCACGCCATCAAGACGCGCTACCCGCACGCGCTGGTGCTGTTCCGCCTGGGCGATTTCTACGAAATGTTCTACGAGGATGCCATCGTCGGCTCCCGCGAGCTGCAAATCACCCTCACTTCGCGCAACCGCGAGCGCGGCCAGCCGGTCCCCATGTGCGGCGTGCCCTATCACGCCGCGGAGACCTACATCGCTCGGCTGATCCGCGCCGGCTACAAGGTGGCCATTTGCGACCAGATGGAGCAGCCCGTGCCCGGCAAGAAACTCGTCCGCCGCGAGGTGGTGCGCGTCATCACCCCCGGGACCGCCACTGACCTCCAGGTGCTTGAGCCCAAGGAGAACAACTTCCTCGCCGCCGTGGCGCGCGATTCCGGCGAAGGAACCATCGGCCTGGCCTACGTGGACATCTCCACCGGTGAGTTCAGCGCCACCGAGTTTGCCGGGCCTGAGGCCGAAGAAAAATTACGCGACGAGCTGCGCCGGCTCCGGCCCCGGGAAATCCTTCTGCCGCGGCCGGCAAGTCTGTTTCCGCCGGCGGCCTTGGCGGATCTGGATGGCTCCGGCGGCGTCGAGACGCGAATCGAGGACTGGGTATTCCGCCAGGATTATGGCGAGCGGCTCCTCACCGAGCAGTTCGGCGTGCTGGGTCTGGAAGGTTTTGGACTCGCCGATCACCGTCAGGCTGCTGCGGCGGCCGGCGCACTCATGCACTATCTGCGCGAGACGTCCGCTAAGAGCGGTCCCACCGGCCAGGCCTTGCAGCACCTCGACCGCCTCCGATACTACGAGCAGCAGGATGCCCTGGTGCTCGACAGCGTATCGGTGCGCAACCTCGAGCTGGTGGCGCCGCTGTTTGCCGAAGACGCCGCCCGCGGGCAGCCGGCCACGCTACTCGCGGCGCTCGACGAGACTTCCACCGGCATGGGCGCGCGCCTGCTGCGCTCCTGGGTCCTGCGCCCGCAAATCGACCGGGGAGAGATCGAGGAGCGCCTGGACGCGGTGGCCGAGCTGAAATCCCACACCGTCTTGCGCGAGGAGATCCGCCGCGAGCTGGCTGGCGTGCTCGATCTCGAACGCCTCACCAGCCGCATCACCCTGGGCGTAGCCGCGCCGCGGGACCTGCTGGCGCTGCGGCAGTCGCTCGTCCACCTCCCGGTGCTGCGAGGCTTCCTGGCCCCGCCGCAGGCGGGCTCGAGTTCTCGGCTGGCCGCGCTGCACGCAGCGCTCGACGAGCTGGCCGACGCCTGCGCGCGCATCGAAAGCACCCTCACCGACGACCCGCCGGCGCAGCCCTTCGAGCCGGGCGTGATCCGCCGCGGCTACAACGCCGAGCTCGACGAGCTGCGCGGCTTGAGCCAGCGCAGCAAGCAGTTCATCGCCGCAATGGAGGAGCGCGAGCGGAAGCGCGCCGGGATCGCCTCGCTGAAAATCCGCTTCAACCAGGTGTTCGGCTACTACATCGAGGTCTCCAAACCCAACCTGCACCTCGTGCCCGCCGATTTCGAGCGCAAGCAGACCCTGGTGAACGCCGAGCGGTTCACCACGCCCGAGCTGAAGGACTACGAGCGCAAGGTGCTCGCTGCGGACGAGCGCATTCTGGAGCTCGAGCGGCGGCTGTTCGTCGAGC
>JBASRK010000195.1:0-32740 GCA_049273775.1 Candidatus Acidiferrales bacterium | reverse complement strand
CCCCGGCGACGATGGGTTCGGCCAGGCGCACGGATAATCTCGGCGAGCTGAGCCGCTGGCTGCGGGCGAAATCAAGTTTGCGGCCCTGCGCGTCGGTGACTTCCTGGAGCGTCAGGTGGGGGTTCAGCTCGAACTCGATAAATTCGACGGCCTCGGTGGCACGGACAGCCACCGCCGTCCGGGCGTGCAGAAAACCCTTCTCTGGCTGGAAGGAGACGTCAATTTGGTAGCGTTCGGCGGTGATGAGCTGTTTTGGCTCCTGCGCCGCGGCGATGCCAACGCTTGTCAGGACTGCCAAAGTGACGACGAGCAGGCCGGCGGAGCCTTGGCGCCGTTGTGCCGGAAGCTGCTCTTGACTTTTGTGCGCCCGGGCCGCTATACCAACAGGCATGGCGCAATCCTATCTGATTTTCGATTTCGGGGGGAACGAGGAGGCGGCGCAGCAGGCGCGCCACCGCATCGAGGGCTGGCGGCAAGCCTTCCGGCTGGACAAGAAGATGCAGCTCAAGTTCGAGCGCCAGCCGGAACCGAGCGACGGCGGCGAACCCTCAGCCGAAAACAAGAGAACCGCGGAGGCCAAACGCGCCGAACAGGAATCCGACGCCAAAGAGCGCATCCGGCTGTTTGTGCGTCTCGATTTCTCCGACCACGAGAAGCTTTCCCATCGACGCTGGCTCGATCGCATTCCCGCTGAAGAGCCCTTCAAGGATGCCGCCCCGCAGATCGTGCGCGTCGGCGCCGCCGAGTTCGAGAAGACCGCTGAGCTGTTCGACTCCCTCTCTTAGCAAGCTTTAGGCCAATCCCCGTCTCCAGTCTGGGGGGCGATCTGAATCGAATGCCCCGAGGCGGGAACATCGGAGCTCGGGAGACCAAGCCCCAGCCGGCGTTGGGTTCCGGTTTACCTCGCCGGTAAGAATCTTTCTCTTCTGTTTGGCCGTGGGGCGTGGGGTTTAGTTATAATGGTCATCTCCGCAGGGTGAGCTCGCATTAAAGCCGATGAGGTGAAGCGAATGCCGGTGCAGGCGCGCACCAGGGCGGCAAAGTTTGACACCGCAAAATACCACGGACTCGACCGCGACACCCTCGTCCGGCTGTACCGCACAATGTACCTTTCGCGGCGGATTGACGACCGCGAAATCCAGCTCAAGCGCCAGAACAAGATCTTCTTCCAGATCAGCGGCGCAGGGCACGAAGGAGTCCTTGTGGCCGCGGGGCTTGTGCTGAAGCCCGGCTACGACTGGTTCTACGCCTATTACCGCGACCGCGCCCTCTGCCTGATGCTGGGCATGACGCCCTACGAGATGCTTCTCGAAGCCGTCGGCGCAAAGGACGACCCCAGCTCCGGCGGCCGCCAGATGCCCTCCCACTGGGGCCACCAGAAGCTGAACATTGTCTCCAAGTCCTCTTGCACGGGCCCGCAGTGGCTCCAGGCGGCGGGTTCGGCCGAGGCGTCGCTCTACTATAGCGGATTCCCGCGGGCGCTGGAGCAGGCGCAGAAGGCGCCGCTGGGCCGTGCCGTACGGCACGCGGCCGACGAGGTCACTTACGTCTCCGGCGGCGACGGCACCACCAGCCAAGGCGAATTCTTCGAAGCGCTAAATACCGCCTGCGTCAAGAAGCTGCCGGTGCTCTTCATGGTCGAAGACAACAGCTACGCTATTTCGGTACCAGTCGAAGTGCAGACACCCGGCGGCAGTATCTCGAAGCTCGTGGCCAGCTACCCGGGTCTGCACATCGAGGAGTGCGATGGCACCGACCCGCTCGCCAGCTACGTCGCCTGCAAGCGAGCCGTCGAGCACTGCCGGGCGCGCAAGGGTCCGGCGCTGGTGCATGCGCACGTCATCCGGCCGTATTCGCACTCGCTTTCGGACGACGAAAAGCTCTACAAGCCCGCCGCAGAGCGCGATGCGGAGGCCCGCCGCGACCCCATCCCTAAGTTCGGGCTGTTCCTGGTGCGCGAAGGAATCCTGGACGAGAAAGAGCTCGAGGGGCTGGAAGCCGAGGTGGACCGCGAAGTGGTCGAGGCTGCTGACCGGGCGCTGGCGGCCGAGTTGCCCTCGAAAGAAACGATCCTCGCTTGGGTCTATTCGCCCGACGTAGACCCTGCCGGAAAGGCGTTCGAAGCCGCACCGCAGTTTGCCGGCGAGCCGAAGACGATGGTCGAGATGGTCGCCGCGACGCTCGCCGACGAGATGGGGCGCGACGAACGCATCGTCGTATTCGGTGAAGACGTCGCCGACTGCAGCCGCGAGGAAAACCTGGAGAAGGTGAAAGGGAAGGGCGGCGTTTTCAAGGCCACTGCGGGCCTGCAGCGGCGCTACGGCTCGCGCCGCGTCTTCAATTCGCCTCTCGCGGAGGCCAACATCGTCGGTCGCGCCATCGGCATGGCCATCCGCGGGCTCAAGCCGGTGCCGGAAATCCAGTTCTTCGACTACATCTGGCCGGCGATGATGCAGCTCCGCAACGAGTTGAGCGTGATGCGCTGGCGCTCCGCGGGCAGCTTCAAGTGCCCGGCGGTGATCCGGGTGGCTATCGGCGGCTACCTGACCGGCGGCGCCATCTACCACAGCCAGTGTGGTGAAGTGATCTTCACCCACTGTCCCGGCCTGCGCGTGGTGATGCCCGCGACCGCGCTCGACGTCTGCGGCCTGCTGCGCACCGCCATCCGCGCCGACGACCCGGTGATGTTCCTCGAGCATAAGCACCTCTACCGGCAGCCCTACAACCGCTCGCCTTATCCCGGTCCCGACTTCACCCTCCCGTTCGGCAAGGCCCGCCTGGTGCGCGAGGGCGCCGACGCGAGCATCATCACCTACGGCGCGCTGGTGCACCGCGCCGAGGTGGCCGCGGCGCAGCTTGAGCGTGACGCCACATCGGTTGAGATCCTCGACCTGCGGTCGCTGAGCCCGTATGACTGGGAAGCCGTTGCGGCCTCGGTGCGCAAAACCAGCCGCGTCGTGGTGGCCTACGAAGACACGCTCTCCTGGGGCTATGGCGCCGAGATTGCCGCCCGCATTGCTGACGAGCTGTTCAGCGACCTCGACGCGCCCGTGCGCCGCGTCGCCGCGATGGACTCCTTCTGCGCCTACCAGCCCAAACTCGAAGACGAAATCCTCCCGCAGACCGAGGACATCGTCGCTGCCGTGCGCGCGCTGGTGGCGTTTTGAACGGCAGCAGGACTTGGTACCGATGGAACTTTCTGGCGGCCTCGGCCGTATCTGGAAGCAGACACAGGAACATGGCCCGGGCGGGGTGCCCGCGGAGGCGATAAGATGATTTGCTCGAACTGCCGGAGAGAGATCGCTGAGTATTCGAACTTCTGCTATTTCTGTGGCGCGCGCCAGTCTGCCGCAGGCGCAGCGCCGCCGCAGCCCGCCAGGGCTGACCGACGACTGATGCGCTCGGCCACCGACTCCAAGATCGCCGGCGTCTGCGGAGGCTTCGCGGAATATTTTGACGTGGACTCGACCGTCGTCCGCTTGGTTTGGGTCTTCCTGGTAATTCTGCCGGTTCCGATCGTGCCGGCCGTGCTGGGCTACTTCGTGGCTTGGATCGTCATGCCCAAGGCCCCGCTGCCGGCGGCTGCACCGGCAGGGTCCGCCGCCGCATCGCCGGCGCACTCCGCCTAGCCGATCGCTGCGTCGGCGGCGAGGCTTGACTTCGCCCGCTGCCTCTGCTGAAATCGCGCCCGTCGAGAACCCAAATCCCTCAGCCGGAGGACACCGCCTTGTACTGTTCCAAGTGTGGCGCGCAATTGGCTCCACAAGCTGTCTTCTGCGCAAGCTGCGGCGCGCAATCCGGGGCGGCGCAGACTGCCGCTCCAGGCGGTCCGGGCGCTCCCTCGCCCGGCGATCCCCCGTCAGGCGCTCCATCGCAGGCGATTCCCGCTCCGGGCGGCGGGTATGCTTACCTCCCTTCCTACTGGCAGGCGGTTTTCCAGAAATTCGACATGCGCCCCGGCCAGATGCAAACTCACTGGAACTGGCCGGCCTTCTTTTTTGGCGCTTTCTGGTACCTGGTCAAGGGCATGCCGGCGAAGGCCGCAATCTACTTTGCGGTTTCTCTGGTGACCTACGGGGCAGGCTGGCTCTTCCTCGCCATCTACGCCGGGTTATATGGCGCTTGGGACTACTACCTGAAAGAGGTCAAGGGTAAGCAGCTCTGGTAGCGGGGACGCCTAGTTTTTGGCCCTGGTCTTACCTCTGGAGTGGAAGATCGGCTGGTCGAGTGAGATCACGCCCGCCCCCACCGCCGCCAGCGTGAATGCAGCCACAGCCACGCTCAGCGGGAACTCATAGTCTTTCACCGACAAGATGCCGTGGGCCAGATGGACTTTCCAGATGGCCACGCACATTTCGATTGTCAGCAGCAGCCCCACCACTCGCGTAAACAACCCGAGGATCAGCAGGCCCCCGCCAAACAGCTCCAGCACACCGACAACGTAGACGAGCGAGGGAGGGAGACCCACGTGGGAGAAAAACTGCTGGGTATTGGCCGTGTGACCGAACAATTTCGGATAGCCATGAGAGATGAAAATGATCCCCAGGGCGCAGCGCATCAGCAACAGGGCCAGCGGTTTAAGTTTCTCCAAGTGACCCATCAGGTCTCCCTTCTGCCCGGGCGCTAGCGCCCGGTTTCTGGCGCTCGAAGTCGTTCGCATTGTAGCAGAAGGCGGCGGAGGCTCGCGCAACGGCACGCCCGAGAAGTCAGGCCCTGCGCCAACCGACGCCGGGCCGGCTTTGCGATTGGTGTAAAATGAACGTTTGCGACGACGGGCGAGATGACCACTACCATCCGCACTATCGGCATCACGTTTGGAGACCGGCCGTGAAGCGGACCCGGTTCATCATTCCGGCGGTTTTTCTGGCGGTGGTAGTGGCCTGGTGGTGGCTGCGCCCGCGGCACATCCCCGTCGTCGAAGCCTACGTCGGCGAGCGCAGCGTCACGCTCCAGAGCAGCCTGGCGGAGGTGAAGGAGCCGCTGGCCACTCTGCACTACGGCGAAAAGGTCGTCGTGCTCGAGCGCAGAGGCGGCCAAGCGCACGTCCGCACCGCCCAGAGCATCAGCGGCTGGGTGGATGCTCGCGCGCTGATGGAGCCGTCGCTCTGGGAGCGCGGTTCACGGCTCATCGCGGAGACCCGCACCATGCCGGTGCAAGCGCGGGGTCGCACGAGAGTGAACAGTAACCTGCGCATCGAGCCCGCGCGCGCCGCGGCGCGCATCTATCAGTTTAGCCGCGGCGTCCCGGTCGAGGTGGTCGCTCGGGCGGTCACGGAATGGTCTGCTTCGTCCGAAGAAAGCTCCACCCCAGCGCGAGAGTCGAGCGAGGACAAACAGAAACCCCGCCGCGAAGACTGGTGTCTGGTGCGTGGGCTGGCCTCAGGCTCGAGCGGTCCGCGGAGAGCGGAGAGCGTCGCGGCGAAAGGCGACGAGCCGGCTCCGGTGGTCGGCTGGGTGCTGGCGCGCTTTATCGAACTCGACCTGCCCGGCCCCGTCCGCGACTCTGCCGCCTCGGCGGCGCTGCGCGTAGTGGCCTGGTTTGAGCTCAACCGGGTCGCCGGCCCCGCCGGCGAGAAGCCGCAGTATCTGGTCGCGGGGACCCGCGGCGGCGAGGGCCAGCCCTGCGACTTCAAGATGATCCGTGTTTATACCTGGGGCGCCCGGCGACAGCGCTACGAGACCGCCTTCGTGGAAAGCAACTTCTGCGGCCACCTACCCATCCGGGTGGGCAAGTCGGCCGGTGGCGATGTGGAGTTTCGCTTCTCTGCCGTAGGCAAGAATGGAAACGAGGAGCGCCTCTATCAGTTCCGCCAGACCGTTGTGCGGCGTGTGCGCGACGATCAAAAATCCTCCACCCGGCCGCGCCGCCTGCCACGCCGGTAAGGATTTGTCGTACGGGCTCAGCGGCTTTCTCCGAACGGGCGCACGCGCAAGAACAAGACCACGCCCATAGGATGCGAGCCGTAAGTCGAACGAAGCGAGGCGGGCGCACCGTAAAAAGTTACCTGTCCCCCTATCGCAGTGGCCAAGTGCGGAAGGAGATCAAAGTCGTGGCTGTAGCCCGCCGTATAAGCCTGTATCCGAGCGAAAAAGTGCTCCACGAACCCGGGCGGCAGCGGGTTTTCTCCGACTAACAGTTCATTGGTCCTATCGACGTTTTCCACCCGGCCCCAAACATAATTCCTTGTTAAGAAGCGAAGCGTCGATTCGCCCAGGTAGCTATTGAAAACTTCTCTCCCCGGCAGGGTGCGATTCCGGCCCCAAAGCAGCGTCGTCGCCCAGTTGCCATTCCTTAGAGGTCGGTTGTACGTGATAGAGGCCGTCATCCTGAGCATGTCTTCTTTGGGATTCAATTGTTCCGGGCTCTTCAATCGGGCCACGGAGTACTGTCCGCTCCAATCTTGGGCCGGATTGATGGTGAGTCGCGCAGACCAAGAATCAATTTTTCCCGAATCGATATTCCAGCGGTGCTCATCCGGTTCGCGCCCGTGAAATCCGGAAGCTTCCAATCGTGCCCACCAATAAGTCAAGCCCAGCGTAATCACATCGTCTGCGATATGCGTGGAATCTTGCAGGTGATGGCCGAGCGCCGCGAGAGGGTTCTCGCTGGCCGAGATTCGGTGTGCAAACGCAGTGGGCCCCATCGCAGGGTCACCCACAGGGGCCGCATAGAAAGACAATAGAGCATTCTTGCCTAGTTTTAAATCGTAGAGCACAGCGAGTTCCATGAAGAAGTCGTGCGGGTGCTGCCCATCCACGATCGGCTTGCCGAAAGCGGCTTCGCCGAGCTGGAAGAGTTCCGGGTAGCGGCGCCGGGATACGGTCGCTGGCTCGAGGCTAAACATGGCCCGCAACGTCAACGTGCCCGGGCCGAGCTGCCTCTGCGCCATGGGCATCAACCAGTTGGTTCCGAATAGTCTGTCGAATCCGCGGGGCCCGCTCTGCTGGATGGCGTTGAGAAATGCCACTCCGTGAAACATCAACATCCATTTCCCCTTCGTAGTCATAAGCATCGGCATGGGAGTGGAGTTAGGCTCGGCGCTCGTGCCCGACGTGCCGTGAAGGATGATTTCTTCGATGAAGGACGCAGCACCCATGCTCATCCCACCGTGTTTCATTCCCTGCATTTGGTCCTGCATGCCCGGCATGTCCTGTTCCATGTCCGGCATCTGCTGGTCCGGGGGGCGTTTCTTTGATCCCTGTTTGTCCTGCTGGCCTGAAGGTTCGGAGGGCTTGGCTCCCGGTTTTGGATCCTGCGCTTCCGAGTGGTGATGGGACATGGTTTCCTGCGGTTGTCCAAATGCAATAGAAGCAGAGGAAGGCAAAACAGAGAAAATCAGAGCTGCCAAGATTGAAGAGCCGATTCTTGCCATGGTTCCTCCCTCAATTCCCTACACACTCCGTTCCTGAGTTTGCACTCAGTGGTGATGAGTGTGCCGATGCACCGGTGCTCCGCCGACTCCGCCACTCGCCTTCTGTCCCATGAGTTCCAATTCCTCCGGAGACAGGTTTGGCAATCGGCGGATAAAAGAAACCAACTGCCAGTTTTCTTCCGGGCTATGCTCGCCGCTCCAGGCCGGCATACCCGTGAAACGAATTCCGTCGCTGATGATGTAGTAGAGCTCGCCGTCGGTCAGGCCCTGTGTGGTGGCATCCCGCAAATCAGGTGCCTTGGGGTAAAGGTTGCGGCCGATGACCGTATCTCCACTCCCGTCCAGCGCATGGCAGGTTGCGCAGTGGTCCACCCAGTGGTCGCGAGCGGCACTTAAGCTTTCGAGATTGAGTGAAAAGGGGTTCTTGAGTCCCTTCGAGCCTGTCGGGGTCGCAATCTTGCGCGCATGCCGGGCGAGAAACTCTTCTAAGCGCGAGGGTTTTTCTCTCGCGCTGAAGCCGTGGCGTGCAATCCTCACCCCCAGATAGCCGAGCCCGGCTAGAAAGACAATCAGAACAACAACCAAGACCTTTGTCGGCGTCTGCATGGATCGCGCCCTCCACAAGTTCGGAAATAGTGAGACACCAGGCCCAAACGAGAACGGGTACGAATGGTTCGGGTGTTGCTAGATGCGGAGAGGAAGCGGATCGGCCGAAGCGAACGGTAAGGAAGCAAACTCTCCCGGCAACGTCTTGTCGGTAGCCAGGAGCGCAGGAATCGCTCTCAAGACTTCGGTGCCGGCAGGAGACACCGCAATAAGGGCACTTGCCACTAGCAAACTGGTCGAGGGCGACGTGCTCAGGGCAGTTCGATGGTGAAGGCCCCCGTCACAAGGGTGTTCCCGTAGTGGGAGATGTTTTCCCTGGCCAGTCGGCTCTGGAGTTCCGTGGCAATGCCCTTGAGCCGAGCCTTGCGGACTCCCCGCCGACGGCAGTGCATCACGCCCCAGGCGGCAGTCAATTTCACAGAGGGGAGCGAGGCTGGAGGTTGCAAACAGAATAGCGATCAGCACGTTAGCCAAAGTCGAGGTCATCACTCTTACTCAGAGGGAATTGCGGCCGTGTCTTTCAGCATCGCGACGCTCCACCGCCGCCGCCGCTCGCGTACCGTGTTACCGAGTTCGGCCGATTATTCGTTCGGCGGCATTCCCGCGCCATCACGACTGCCCGGCCATACGCCCACCCAAGATGCGGTCGATCTGCCGAAGATGGTTCAAGTCGTGTGCCGCTTCCAAGCGGACGAACTCCTCGACCGTTTGCCGTCCGCGTACCTCGTGGACCCCGTAGCACTCCACCCACCGCGCGCGCGGGACCGACTCCAACAGTCGCAGGTTGCTCTCGCGCAGCGCTCGAAAGACCCCCACCGAAAGGCTCGCCTCTTGCTGCGCGTAACCCAAGCGCTCCGCCCATACGGCCTCATCCCACCACGTCAAGGCCACCCCCGGATTTGCCAGCATGTTTCGCAATCGCCACCCCATCGCCAGCTCCGCGTCCGCCAAGTGCGCTACGATCTCGGCGATTGACCACTTTTCAGGTGTAGGGCGCCGGATCAAAACATCGGGCGCGACATCGCGCAGTCGATGCTCGAGCCGCGATGGGGTGGCTTGCTGGACACCGATGGGCTCCTCATCGCCAAGATAGCTCAGGACTCGGTTTCGGTATGCTTCAAAAGTCTCTGCCATTGGTCCTCTCGGTACTCAGATCTAATGTTAAGGCTTTTCGGTTGTATACGTCAATCTCGGCTCGCCAGTGGGATCAGAAAGGCTCACGGTATCCCCCTGGCCAAGCTGTTGTGCCTGAGTCAGGCGTGAAGATACGAACTGGGTGCCGGGCTGGAAGAGAGCCGAGTGGGTCGTTTGACCCGGCCGCTCTGCCGCTGTATGATCAAGATCAAGATGCGCACGGCGAAGACAATCCTGCTGCTGGCCGTTGCAGCGGTCCTTCTGCTCTATTCGATGGACTGCTTCGCGCCCGGCGGTGCGGACGTGCAGGTGATGGAATGTTGCGCGACAATGCCGTGCACCCCGGCAAATCACAGCCACGACTGCTGCAAGACCATGGCATCCGCCCCGACGCTGAGCGTGCTGCCGACGTCACGCGTTTCACTGAGTCCCCCGCTGCTTGGAGTCATCGAGCACCAACCGGCGCTTGAAATCACCCGTTTTGTTCCGGTGATTCCGCAACCGGCTGAGGCTCAGCAACACTCGCCTCCCGAACTGTACACGCTTTACGTTTCTCTCCTCATTTAGGCCCGCCTATCGGTTCCTTTCCAGGACTGTCTCTTCGTGTTTGTTGTCGAGCTTTGATTCTTCGAGGAGAAGCATGAGCGCCGCGCTCTTGACTACAAGAGGAGCCGTGCATGATTAACCGTCTCATCGAGATTTCGCTTCGCAATCGTTTCCTTGTGGTCTTGCTCTGGCTTGGTATCGCCGGCTGGGGATTGTGGGCCATGCTGCGCGCCCCGATCGATGCCATCCCTGACCTCAGCGACAACCAGGTGATCGTCTTTACGGATTGGTCGGGGCGCAGCCCGCAAGAAGTGGAGGACCAGATCACCTATCCGCTCACCGTCAATCTGCAGGGTCTGCCTGGGGTGAAGGTGGTGCGCTCCTCTTCGGCTTTCGGCTTCTCGATGATTTTTGTGATTTTCAATGACGACGTTGACCTCTACTTCGCACGCACCCGAGTGCTGGAACGGCTGAACCTCGTGAGCAAGCAACTTCCGGCAGGCGTTGTGCCAACGCTCGGTCCGGACGCGACGGGTGTCGGCCATGTCTTCTGGTACACCGTGGAGGGAGGCGGACAGAGCCTGCGCAACCTGCGCTCGCTGCAAGATTGGTACGTGCGCTACCAACTCAACTCGGTGCCAGGAGTGGCTGAGGTTGCCAGCGTGGGCGGCACTGTCCAGCAGTACCAGATTGATATCGACCCAAATCGTTTGCGCACCTACGGGTTGCCTCTGAGCGCCATCGTTCGCGCGGTCATGGCAAGTAATTCGAACGTTGGTGGCAATGTCGTCTCGGCGAATGGCTCATGGTCGATTGTGCGCGGGCTCGGCCTGATTGGGAATCTCGACGACATTCGCAATATCGTCGTCGCCTCACACAATGGGACCCCCGTGTACGTGAAAGATCTCGGCGCGGTGCAGTTCGGCGACGCCTTCCGAACTGCATCGCTTGTCAAGAACAGTCAGGAAGCGGTTGGTGGGGTGGTGGTCGCTCGGGCGGGCGAGAACACCAAGGAGGTCATCGACCGTGTCAAAGAAAAGATTCGTGAAATCGATCCCGGCCTCCCTTCGGGCGTTCATATCGTCTCCTTTTACGATCGTTCAGAGCTGATTGAGGCAACGGTCGCGACGCTGCGTCACGCGCTGGTCGAAGAGATCCTCCTTGTGACTCTCGCGCATGTGGTTTTCCTAATGCACTTCCGCAGCATTCTGGTTGTGACCCTGCCATTGCCCCTAGCAGTTCTCTGTTCGTTCCTGCTGATGCATTACACGAACGTGACCTCGAACGTGATGTCGTTGGCAGGCATCGCGATTGCAATAGGCGTGCTGGTTGATGCCGGTATTGTCGTCACGGAGAACGCTTTCCGCCATCTTGAAGGCGTCGACACACGCGACCGCGGGCGGGTACTGGAGACAGTGCTGCGGGCGACGAAGCTGGTTGGCCGCCCGACCTTCTTCTCCATGGCAATTATCGTCCTCGCCTTTGTCCCTGTGTTTGCGCTCACGGGACAGGAGGGCAAGCTCTTTCGCCCGCTAGCGTTTGCAAAGACTTTCGCCATGGCGAGCGCCACAGCAATTGCGCTCACGCTGACACCGATCCTTTGCACACTGCTGCTACGGGGCAAGTTCCACTCGGAAGAGCAGAATCCGGTAATGCGCTTTCTCCGGCGCCTCTATCGCCCGGCGTTGGCATGGGCGCTGGATCACCGCTGGGTCACGCTTGGCCTCGCCTTCGTCCTTTTTGCAGGCGCAGTGGTGTTGGCTTCGGGTATTGGCAGCGAATTCATGCCGCCCCTCAATGAGGGAGACATTATGTTCATGCCCATCGCGGACGCAAGCATTGCTCTCGCGCAAAACACGGAGTACGCAAAGCGCCAGGATGAAGTCCTCAATCGGTTTCCCGAGGTCGCTTACGTTGTAGCCAAGGTAGCGCGAGCAGAGACTTCGACGGACCCCGCGGGGCTGAACATGACCGAGACCATCGTGCACTTGAAACCACGCGATCAATGGCGGCAAGGGATGACGCTAGAGAAGCTGAAGAGTGAGATGGACCGCGCCGTCTCGTTGCCGGGCGTGGCGAATATCTGGACGCAGCCGATCATTAATCGGATCGATATGCTCACGACCGGCATCCGCTCGGAGATTGGTGTCAAGGTGTTTGGCTCCGATCTGACAACGCTTGAAAAGAAAGCTCGCGAAATCGCAGATGTGGTGCGCACGGTGAGGGGCGCGAGCGATGTCTATCCGGAGCAGGTCACGGGCGGCTTGTACCTCGACATCCGACCCAACCGAGAGGCCGCCGCGCGCTACGGCATCGACGTTGGGGCGGTGCAAGACGTCGTCGAGACCGCGATTGGCGAGAACAAAATCACAACCACCATTGAAGGCCGGCGGCGCTTCCCCGTGCGCGTGCGCTACGCCCCTGAATTTCGCCGCGATCCACAAGAGCTCGCAAATGTGCTCGTTACCGGGGCCAACGGCGCACAGATTCCGCTCGGACAGGTGGCCGATATCCGTCAGGTCTCTGGTCCGGCAATGATCAACAGCGAGAACGGGCTGCTTGTGGTTTCTGTGCTCCTGAATGCACGCGGGCGAGATCCTGGCAGCGTCATCGCGGACGCTGACAAGGCGGTCCGGAACGCAGTGAAAATGCCGCCCGGCTACTACTATAGTTGGAGCGGTCAATACGAGAACGAGGTGCGCGCAAGAAAGCGGCTGCAGATCGTAATGCCCGTTGCCATCGGTGTGATCTACATCCTTCTGTTCCTGACCTACCGCTCGTTTTCAGAGGCCGCACACGTGCTGCTCGCCGTGCCATTTGCGCTCACGGGCGGCCTGTACCTGCTATGGCTGCTTGGTTACAACTTCTCGGTTGCGGTGTGGGTTGGATTCATCGCTCTCTTCGGAACTGCGGTACAGACAACCGTGGTAATGGTGATTTACCTCGAAGAGGCGGTGGCGCGGAAGAAGAAGGAGCGAGGGACGCTCAGCGTCAGCGCCCTACGCGAAGCGGTAGTGGAAGGCGCCCTGCTCCGACTGCGCCCCAAGGTGATGACGGTCTCAACGGTCGTTGCGGGACTACTGCCACTCTTCTGGAGCACCCGCGTCGGATCAGAAGTGATTCGACCACTGGCGACTCCGGTCCTCGGTGGCATGCTCAGCTCGCTCGCGCATGTGCTGATCGTTACGCCCATCATCTTCCTGTGGCTTCGCGAGCGGGAACTCCGACGCGGTCCACAGCCGGCTGATTGAGTTCAGTGAACTGAACCGATGCAATGGCTTTTAGAACTTACTTTAAGGAGAACTTCCATGAAGACGTTGTCTGTGATTCTCACGGCCGTAGTCCTCGCTATTGGCTTGACAGGTTGCAACCGCAACAAAGTTGATACCGGAACCCTGAAACCCGTTGAGACGCGAACGGTGGGGAATATCACCGTCGTGCTTCTGAACGGCACCGGGGAACTCAAGCAGGGGCAGAACGAATTCATCGTCCAGTTCAGGGACCAACAGGGGCAGCCGATCGATGTCGGCGACGTGCAGCTCAGCTCTAGCATGACGATGCCGGCCATGGCGCCCATGTCGGGTGACTCCGAGATCACGGCTACCGGGCAGAAGGGTACCTATCGGGTGAAGTCGAGCTTCGCAATGAGTGGAGCCTGGCACTTCACAATCGCCTGGAATGGTCCCCACGGGCAAGGCAATACGGCCTTCAACAGTAACGTGAGGTAGAGAACATGCAAAATTCTATGCTACCCGTCCGACTGTTACTCGCGCTTACCTTCATCCTTGCATTTCCCTTGTCGCTCCCCGCTCAGGAGGCGAGTGCGCGTTCTTCGAGTAATTTCCTCGACTCCGAGAACGGAGTGACTGAATCAGAGTTGGTCGCCCGGGCCTTAGCCAGCAATCCCAGATTTGCGGCACTTCGACAGGAGATCGCCATCGCCCGAGGTGGGGTGGCCCAGGCACGCCTCCGCCCGAATCCGTCGCTGTCTGTCGGGGGGTTGAAGGAAGTCAGTGGCGAGGACGACCGCTTTAACATAGGCGGAGCAGTCCCGCTCGAACTTTTCGGCCGGCGGGCTCGCCGCACGGAAGTGGCGGAGCGCAAACTTGATGCGACGCAGGCAACCGTGGCTGACGAAGAACGGCTGCTGACGCGCGAGGTTCGAATGCGTTTCGCGCAGACCGTGGCGGCGGTGCGCAATCTGGAATTTGTCGAGCAACTTCTGCAAGCCAATCGACAGTTTCTCAAGCTCATGGAAGATCGTGTCCGGGAAGGGGCAGCTCCTTCACTCGATGCCGATGAAGTCCGAGTGGAAGTGAACCGCATCGATGCCCTACGGATCGATTCTCACACGAAGGCTGAAATCGCGATGCTTGCGCTCAAGGAAGTGGTTGGTATTCCACCCGGAGAGAGCCTGCGCATAAAAGGGTCGCTGGAACAGGCGGCGCTCCCCGTTGATGAAATCCAGCTTCTACAGCTTGCGCTGACTCAGAGACCGGATCTCGCCGCGCGACGGGCAACCGAGGCCACAGCCGTTGCGGATCTGCGTCGCCAACAGGCGGAAGCGAAGCCCGACGCCACTTTCTCTGCCAGTTACGAGCGCCCGAACACCGGTTTTGCCCTGAGGGCTTTCGACAGCACAGGAAGCCTTCGCCCGATTCGTCAATCGTTCAATTACGCCGTCTTTGGAATCCAAATCAGTCTCCCGCTATTCAACCGCAACCAAGGCGCAATCGTCGCAGCTACAGCAGAGATCGATTCAGCACGTAACAAAATTTCCGCCGCTGACCTCGTCATCAGGCACGAGGTTGCGCAGAATCTCGTGCGCTATAAGGGTGGGCAGGAGCGGGCCGCCATATATCGGACCGGTGTCCGCGATCAGGCCGCGCGGAACCTCGACGTGGTTCGGCAGATCTACGCGTATGGTCGCATCCGTCTGCTCGACGTTATAGCTGAGCAGCGCCGCTTCATCGATATTGAAACTGGCTACACAGATGTGCTGCTCGACGCCTATGTAGCGCGCGTTGCACTTGAACAGGCCGTCGGCACCAAGCTGCCCTGAAGGAGAGACACCATGAGAACTACGGAAATAAACGGACGGCCTTCCAGGGCGCGCCGCTTCACACTCATTGGATCCGGCATCGTGCTGGTGATCGTCGTGCTCGTCGGCGTCTGGTTTGGCATGCGGCAGACTGGAGGCACAAAACCCACACTGCCAGACTCTTTGGCAACCCACGGTGCAGTTGCCTCTCCGACAAGCGCACCTTCCGACTTCGCAGCAACCAGCACGACCGACTTGCAAGTCGAGCTGGCAACGGAAGATCTCAAGAAGGCACAGATTCGCACGGCCCGAGTGACAAAAGCCGCCACGGCGACCACACTTCGCGTGCCTGGAATCGTGAAGCCAAATGAATACCGCCAAGTACACGTCACGCCCCTCGTCGGCGGCATCGTGAAAGAGGTTCGCGTCGTGCTTGGCGACCATGTGCGGCGCGGCCAGCCACTGGCCGTCATCTTCAGCAGCGAACTCGCCGAAGCACAAACCCAGTACCTCTCGCATCTGGCGCAGTTGGAAGCTGACCATAAGAAGTTGGAACGCACACAGACTTTGGTGCGATTGGGCGCCGCAAGTAAGCAAGAAGAGGAAGAGGTGGCCGCAATGCACGCCGCACATGAAGCAGAGGTGCGCGCGGCCCTTGAAAGGCTGAAGCTACTAGGTGCAGGGGACCAACAGATTGGCGCGCTCAAGGGGGCTGGGCAGATTAACCCGAACTTCACCGTTCCCGCACCGATCAGCGGCGTCGTGCTCTCGCGCTCGGCCAATCTTGGACTAGTCGTGAACACGGCGCAGGAACTCTTTACCGTGGCTGATCTGTCGCCTGTGTGGGTCATTGCAAGCGTCAACGAAAAGGACTTCGCATCCGTGCGTGTCGGATCAGCCGCGAGCATCACTGCTCCTGCCTACGCTGGTCGCGTCTGGAAGGGCCGCGTCACGTACATCCAACCTCAAGTTGACCCCAATACGCGGACCGCCCAAGCGCGCATCGAGGTCGTCAATCCCCGCGAAATCCTGCGTATCGACATGTACATGGATGTCGAGTTCACTTCCGAGAGCATCGTAGGGCCTGTCGTTCCGGAAGCGGCTGTCCAATCGATTGGTGAACGACAGTTCGTGTTCCTCCCCGTTAAGGACAATGAGGGAAGCTTCACGCTGCGCCAAATTCGTCTTGGCACACAGTCACATGGCCACTACCAAGTGCTGGAAGGACTCAAACCAGACGACATCGTAGTCACCGATGGGAGCTTCATCCTGAAGGCTGAGGCTGCTCGGCAACACCCAGACTTGCGTTAAGCCAGGCAAGCCCGTCATTTACGGGCAGGGTCTCACGAAGCTCGACCACTTCTTGACGGGGCCTGGCGCAGCTTGGTAGCTCGCCTGCCTGCGGCGCACGGCACCTAGGCCGATCACAGTGGAGCGGTTCGCCAATGAACGCGGCGTCCATTACACCCTTCTGCTGACGGCGCCCGAGGTGGAACGGCAGTTCGGCGGCATCCTGGGAATCCCCACCACGTTTCTGATTGATCGCCATTGGGTCGTCCGCAAAAAGACCATCGGCTTCGAGTACAGAGAAGCTTTTGAGACCAGCCTGAAAGAAATCCTGTAAGATTCCCTGTGCGCCGACAAACTCCCTCCGGTCAGTCTTCCGCCCCGGCATGCGCTTGCGCTTCATCCTGATACTCGCCGGCCTGTTCACAGCGCTCGCGCCGGCCTCCGCGTGCCGCCGCCAGCCCGATCCTCCGCCGGAGACCCCGCCTCCTCCGCTCGAATACATCGGCGAATGGGGAGTCAAGGGGAACGCCCCGGGCGAGCTCTCCCGGCCGGTTAGCTTGGCCACTGACAGCGCCGGCAACGTTTACATCGCGGATGCCGCCACCGGCTTTGCGCACAAATTTGACCCGCTTGGCCACCCCTTGCTCGCGTTTCAGGACCCGGCGCTAGGTTCCCCGGACGGGATTGCTGTGGATCGCGGTGGCGCCATCTACGTCGCAGACGCCGCGCGCAGCACCATCTTGATTTTTTATCCCGATGGAGCGCGCTTCCGTCAGATCCGCTGCGCTCACCGGGCGGCGTGCCGCGAACACCTGGGGGTCGCGGTGGATGATGACGGCGACGTATTTGCCGTCGAACAGTGCCTCGCGCAGATCCAGAAGTTCACTCCCCGCGGCCGCCTGCTGAAAGCCTGGCGTGTGCAGGGCGAGAATCACGGCCAATCGCCCTCGCTGGCGGGCGCAGCCATCGGACCGGATGGCTTCCTCTACGTAGTGGACGCAAAAGGCAGGCGCATCCACAAATTCACTCCTGAGGGCGAACTTGTCTCAGCCTGGGGCCAGGCCGAGACGTCGCCGGAGCAGATCGGCGCGCTGGGCGGCATCGCAGTATCCGAGAAATACGTCTTTGCCACGGACGAAGCCCGCCGCCGCGTCCACGTCTGGACGCTCGATGGGCGGCACAAACTCAGCGACGACCTCGGCGGGCGCCTGAGTTCCGGCAGCACCGCCTGCATCGGCGTCGCCGTCAGTCGTCTCGGCGAGCTGCTCGTGCTCGACTCCGGGGGCGCTCGCGTAATGCGCTTCCGCATCAATTTCTGACTGCTCGCCCCGCATGACACTCTGCTGGGTAAGGGCAGGCCCGGCGCTTACACTTCCCCGAATTAAACTTCGTTGCAATCCTCCGTCGGCTGTGGAACGCTTGTGCGCCGCGATGACCCTCCTGCTCCGGGAAGCCGACGTCCGCGCCGTTCTGACCATGCCGCTGGTGCTCGAAGCTGTGGAAGAGGCCTTTCGGCGCCAGGCCAGCGGCCAAGCGATCCTGCACCCGCGCCGGCGGTTGGAAGTTCCCGAAAAGTCGTTCCTTCATTACATGGCCGCGGCGGATACGGCGAGCGGCTACATGGGCATGAAGCTCTATACCAGCGTGCGCGGGGCGTTGCGGTTCCTGGTGCCGCTCTACCGCTCGAAGACCGGCGAGATGGTGGCGCTTGTCGAGGCCGACTACCTTGGCCAGATGCGCACGGGCGCGGCCAGCGGCGTGGCTACAAAATTTCTGGCCCGGGCCGAAGCGCGCACGGCGGGCGTTATCGGCACCGGGCTGCAAGCGCGCACACAGCTTGAGGCTCTCGCTGCTGTGCGTCGGCTCGAGCGCGCCCGCGCCTTCGGGCGCGATCCGGAGCGCCGGGAGCAATTCTGCCGGGAGCTGAGCGCGCGCCTGGGCCTGCCGGTCGCTCCGGCCGCCTCGGCCGAGCAGGCGGTGCGCCATGCCGACATCGTGGTGGCGGCGACCACCGCGTCGAAGCCGGTCGTCCTGGGCGAATGGCTCGCCCCTGGGACACACATCAACGCCATCGGCGCAAATTTTCCGCAGAAGCGCGAGCTCGACGACGCCGCTGTCCAGCGCGCCGGGCTCATCGCTGTCGATTCCGTGGAGCAATCCAAGCAGGAAGCAGGAGACCTGATTCATGCCCTCGGCGCAGACGCGGCGCGCTGGGCCGCGGTGCGGGAACTGGCAGAGATTGTGGCGGGCAAAGTGCCCGGCCGCACCGGCGCGGCCGAGATCACCCTGTTCAAATCGAACGGGATCGCCATCTGGGACATCGCCGTCGCTGCCCGCGTCTACGAGCTGGCGCAGGAGCGCCGCTTGGGACAGCGTATTCCGATGTGGAACGACTCCGAATGAAGAAGCGAAGGAGACTTGTTCGCAGGGGCGTATCGCGATAGGCCCCTGGCAGGAGAGAGGGGCCGTGCGCCCTTCACGCCGGGCGCTGGCGCAGGCGCTTTTCCAGCGCTGCGTGCAGGCGGTCGCGGACATCGGTGGGCAGCGGCACAGGCTCCGAGTTACAGAAGATCTGGATGGTCTTCTTGGTCGTGTCCACCACCAGGCGGCAGTC
This sequence comes from Candidatus Acidiferrales bacterium, assembly GCA_049273775.1. Lineage (GTDB taxonomy): Bacteria > Acidobacteriota > Terriglobia > Acidiferrales > UBA7541 > JBASRK01. Next base: position 14,136 of record JBASRK010000195.1, on the reverse strand, counting down.
GTCGCAGTGCTCCAGATGGCGCTCCAGGTCCGCCCGGGCGTCCGCGTCGAGCTCGCCATCGAGGTAACCGGAAAGTTCGAGGACGATTTTTTTGCAGTTCAATTCGGTTCATCCTTTCGAAAATACTTGTTCATTTTCTGGCGCAGCTTCAGACGGGCGCGCAGCAGTCGCGATTTCACAGCCGGCACCGAGAGGTTGAGCAGTTGCGCCGTTTCTTCGGTCGAAATCTCCTCGACGTCGCGCAGCAGGAAAACAATGCGGAAAGCGGGCTCGAGCTCGCCGATCACCTGCGAGAGAATGTCATGGAGTTCGGTCTGGACGTACCGCTGCTCCGGCGTGGGGCCCCAGTCTTCGATCTCCCGCGGCATCACGTCGTCTTCGGTCTGCACCGGTTCGTCGAGCGAGATCTGATTGGGCCGGCGCTTGCGCAGCTTCATCAACGCTTCGTTCACAGTGATGCGCACCAGCCAGGTGTAGAAGCGCGAATCGCCCTCGAAGTCGCCGAGGTGCTGGAAGGATTTCAGGAAGGCGTCCTGCATCACGTCTTCGGCGTCTTCCCGGTTCTGCGTGATGTTCTGGGCCAGGCGGAAAATCCTGCGCTCGTAACGGTTGACCAGCTCCTCAAAGGCGGTGGCGTCGCCCGACTTGGCCGCGGCTACAAGCGCCCCTTCGTCGTCGCGAGCGATCGCCGAGGCCAACGGTTTCGGATGGGGAGCGTTCAAGCTGGTCTTTCTGCCGGCGCCGGCATTCCCGTTCATTGCTGCGCTGCTCCAGAGGGTAGCATACTCTCGACCGCACTCGCCGACCGTCGTCTTACCTGACCGATTGGACGCTCCACGGCCCTGCGAGGATGCAAAAAGCTGCGGGAACGCGCCCAGCGTCCTGCGGCGCAGCGTAACCGTAAGCGCAGGGAAGGCCCCTCGGAAAGGCCCTTGACAACCGCGGCGGGATGCGTTATTTATCGAACGAACGTTCGACTTAGCCAACGTGTCTCGAACCGCATCCAGCAACCACCGCGATTTCCAGGGCAAGCTGCAGCATATCCTGCGCCACGCCGCCCGGGTCTTCTCCGAAAAGGGCTATCAGGGCGCCTCGATCCGCGATATCAGCCGGTCAAGCGGCGTATCGCTCTCAGGCCTCTACTACTATTTCGAAAGCAAGCAGAAACTGCTCTATCTTATTCAAATTAATGCATTTACAAGCATCCTCAAGCGCCTCGAGCGACGCCTTGCGGGGCTCCATGAGCCGGAAGACCGTTTGCGCGTGCTGATCGGCAACCACATTGGCTACTTCCTGCGCCACCCGATGGAGATGAAGGTCCTGGCGCACGAGGAGGAAGCTCTCGAAGACCCTTACCGCCGGGAAGTGGCCGAGATCAAGAGGCGATACTACGAGCTGGCCCGCAGAATCTTCGGCGACCTGCGGAAGACCGGGCGCGTGCGTCGCGTCAATCCGCGGGTAGCGGTGCTCAGCCTGTTCGGGATGATGAATTGGATCTACAAGTGGCACAACCCGCGGGTAGACCCGCAGGCGGATCGGCTGGCGGAGACCGTGGCGGGAATCTTTTTAGCTGGCGTGGCTAACGGTCACCCGACCGCCGCCCGCGCCCGATGACGCCCGGCCGAGGCGCCCCGCGAGATGCAGCCAGGGCGACCGGATAATTTCGCGCTTTAATTTGCAACCGATGGAGGAAAGTCATGGCGACCACGCAGGCAATCGAGCAGAAAGAGCTCCTGCACTACCAGGTGGAGAACGGAATCGCCATCCTGGAGATGGATGACCCGCCCGCCAACACCTACACCTACGAGATGATGCGCCAGCTCGACGAGGCCATCCTGCGGGCGCGCATGGATGAGAACGTCCATGTCATCGTCCTGCGCGGCGCGGGGCAGAAATTTTTCTCCGCCGGCGCAAGCATCCCCATGCTGGTGAAGGCCGATCCGCAGTTCAAATACTACTTCTGCCTGCATGCCAATGAGACGCTCTCGCGCCTGGAGCAGACGCCGAAGCTGGTGATCGCCGCGCTCAACGGCCACACTGTGGGAGGCGGTCTGGAGATCGCGCTGGCCTGCGACATCCGCATCGCCAGGCAGGAGGCCGGCAAGATCGGCCTGCCCGAGGTGAACCTGGGCGTGCTTCCGGGCACCGGCGGCACCCAGCGGCTCTCGCGCGTGATCGGACGGGCGCGCGCGCTCGAGTTGATGGCCACCGGGCGCACGTTCAGCTTCGATGAGGCGCTCGAGCTCGGCCTGATCCATTACCTCTACGACCGCGACACCTTCTGGGACGAAGTGATGGCCTACGCCCGGCAATTCTGCCCGCCCAACAAGGCCTCGCGCGCCGTCGGCCGCATCAAGCGCGCGGTGGTGACCGGCTCGGAGGTGCCCTTCGCCGAAGCCCTGGGCATCGAACGCGAATTGCAGCAATTGCTGTTCACCAGCGAGGACGCCAAGGAGGGTCTGGCCGCGTACGTCGAGAAGCGCCAGCCGCATTTCAAGGGAAGGTAACCGGACGAAATTCGAAATGCGAAACTCGCAATGGAAAATGCAGCCCGACTCTTTAGAGGCGGGGGCTTTTGACATACTAAGAACGAACCACCGAGGAGCGCCATGGCCACAGCACTGCAGGTTCAAGTGAAGCCCGGCAAGCTGTTCATCGGCGGCCGATGGGTGGACGCAGTCTCGGGCAAGACGTTTCCTACCGTGAACCCCGCCACCGGCGAGACGATCACCCTGATTGCCGAGGGCGATGAGCGCGACGCCGCTGCCGCTGTGGAGGCCGCGCACAAGGCCTTCCACTCTGGACCCTGGCCGGAGATGAGCGCCGCCGACCGCGCCAAAATCCTCTGGAAGATCGGCGACCTGATTGACAAGTACAACGAAGAGCTTGGAACGCTCGAGACACTCGACAACGGCAAACCCATCTTCGAGTCCCGGCAAATTGATATGCCCATGACCGCCGAGGTCTTCCGCTACTATGCCGGCTGGGCCACCAAGATCCACGGCGAGACCGTGCCGGTCCGCGGGCCGTTCCTGCAGTATACCCTGCGTGAGCCGCTGGGCGTGGTAGCGGCGATCGTGCCGTGGAACTTCCCGCTGCTGCTGGCGTCGTGGAAGGTAGCGCCGGCGCTGGCGACCGGCAACACCGTTGTGCTCAAGCCGGCGAGCTGGACCCCGCTCACGGCGCTGCGTTTCGCCGATATTTGTCAGGAGGCTGGCGTACCCGACGGCGTGCTCAACGTGATCACCGGGCCGGGCTCGACGCTGGGCAAAGCGCTGGTGCGGCATCCCGGCGTCGCCAAGGTCGCCATCACCGGTGAAACGCGCACCGGTCAGGAGATCCTCCGCGATTCGGCCGACACGCTCAAGCGGGTCACGCTCGAGCTCGGCGGCAAATCGCCCAACATCGTCTTCGCCGATGCGGACCTGGACGCCGCCGTGCGCGGCGCTACCATCGGCATCTTTTACGGCAAGGGCGAGGTGTGCGCGGCGGGCTCGCGCCTGTTCGTGGACAAGAAAATCCACGCTGATTTTATGCAGAAGCTGGTGGACCGCGCTAAAAAGATCCAGCCCGCCGACCCGCTCGACCCCAAAACGCGCTTCGGCGCGCTGGTCAGCGAACGCCAGATGCAGACCGTGCTCGGCTACATCGAGAAGGGCAAGGCGGAAGGCGCGAAACTGGTGGCGGGCGGCGAGCGCGTCTCGGTCGGCGGCAAGGGCTGCTTCGTGCAGCCGACCGTCTTCGACGGCGTGCGCAACGATATGACCATCGCCCGCGAGGAGATTTTCGGTCCGGTGCTCGCCGCCATCGAGTTCGACGACATCGACGACGCCGTGCGGCTTGCCAACGAGACGCCCTATGGGCTGGCCTCGGCCGTCTGGACCCGCGACATCGCCAAGGCGCACCGCGTCGCCCGCAAGCTCCAGGCGGGCACGGTGTGGATCAATACCTACAACAACTACGACCCGGCCGCCGCATTTGGCGGCTACAAGATGAGCGGCTACGGCCGCGAGCTGAGCCTGCACGCCATTGAGCATTACACGCAGGTGAAAAGCGTCTGGGTGAACCTGGGATAGATGCGCACCCTGCCCGATTATCTGCGGCGCGGCATGAGGCTGATCGTCGTCGGCTGCAACCCCGGCGAGCGCTCGGCGCGCCTGGGCCACTATTATGCCGGCCGCGGCAACCTGTTCTGGCCGCTGCTTTGCGATTCGGGCGTTATCCCCGAGCTGCTCGACTACCGTGACGACAAGCGCATCATCGAGTTCGGCGTCGGGCTCACCGACCTGGTGAAACGCCCCACCCGCGGCATCGAGGAGATTGACCGACAGGAGTTCGCTGAAGGGCGCATTCTGCTGGCACAGAAGCTCGAGGAGTACACGCCGCAGGTGGTCGCTTTCAACGGCAAGTTGGTGTTTGAAAAGTTTGCCCAGCGCCCGTGCAAGCTCGGCCTGCAGAAGGATCGCCTCTACGGCGCCCAGGTGTTTGTGCTGCCCTCGACCAGCGGGCAGAACGTCGTGGCCCGCGGGCAGAGGATGCGCTACTTCCGCCAGCTCGCCGCCGTGCTGAAGCGCCTGAAAAAATGAGGACTGCCGCGAAGGACCGGAAGACTTTGGGACGCCGAAGCCGGGGAGAATAAAACCAAGTGTCCAACACCCCACAAGCCGCCCCGGAAGCGTTAGTGCTTGAGACGCGGGAGAACAGCGTCATCACCCTCGCGCTCAACCGGCCCGACCGGCTCAACGCGCTGAACGTTGAGCTGGGCGTGGCGCTGGCCGGCGCGCTCCGCCACGTCGGCAAAGATCCCGAGGTGCGTTGCGTCGTGCTCACCGGCTCGGGACGTGCGTTTTGCTCGGGCGGCGACCTTGTGCTGCTGCGCTCGGCACGCTCGAACAATGCAGGCCACGAGCTCGCAGACCTGCTGCGCGCCGGGACCGAGATTATCCTGGCCATTGCCGACCTCCCCGTGCCCGTCCTGGCATCGGTCAATGGGCCCGCTGCGGGCGCCGGCATGAACTTGGCGCTGGCCTGCGATCTGCGCATCGCGTCCGACCAGGCCAGCTTCGGGCAGAACTTTGCCAAGGTGGGACTGTTTCCGGATTTTGGCGGCACCTACCTTCTGCCGCGGCTAGTGGGGCCGGCGCGCGCTGCGGAGATGTTCTACACCGGCGAGATGATCACGGCTGCGCAGGCTGAGCGCCTCGGCATTGTCAATCGCGTGGTGCCGCACGAACGGTTGGCCGAGGAGACACGCGGCATGGCCGGGCGCCTCGCAGGCGCGCCGCCGCTGGCAGTGCGCGCCGTGCGTCGGACGCTGTTTGGCGCCGAACGAGGCGCCCTCGAGCGCGCGCTCGAGGCCGAGGGCCGCCAGCAGGCGGAATGTTTTCAGTCCGAGGACTGCGCGGAGGGGCTGAATGCGTTTTTCGAGAAGCGCTTGCCGCGGTTCCACGGCACATAGAAGGACAAAGCAGAAAGCGGAAACAAAAAAGGGAACAAGCGGAAGGCGAAAAGAAAGTAGGAACTGCCTGGAGGGGCATCAGGAGGGCTCGCACGCATGCCGGCAAAGCGCATCACCACTTTTGACGACTGGGTGGACCTGTTCCGCGTCTGGCAGAAAGACATCGGCGTGGACTACCCGGAGATCGTCAACTACAAGTTCGAGGCCAAGTTCGGCCCGACGCGCTCGAGCGAAGTTGAGTTCGGCGCTTTCAAAGGCCGGCCCAAGTGGGACCGGGTAATCCAGATTCCCGACCAGCGGATGCGCGATGCCTTGCTCAACCTGATCGTCTATCAGGGCGACACGGAGTTCGCCTCGGTGGAGCAGCAACGGCGGCTGTTTGAGCGGTCGCCCTCCGAGCACGACCGGCAATCGCTCTGCCGTGTCGTCACCGAAGAAATGCGCCACGGCTGGCAGATGTGCCACCTCCTGGTCCACCATTTCGGCTATAGCGGCCGGGTGGAAGCGCAGAAGATGTTGGAGCGGCGCGCGTTCGACCAGAAGCGCCTGCTGGGCGCCTTCAATCAGGAGGTCAATAACTGGCTCGACTTCTTCACCTACACCGATTTCGTGGACCGCGACGGTAAATTCCAGCTCACCATGCTGAGCTATTCGGGCTTCGCGCCGCTTGCCCAGTCCATGATCCCGATGCTGCGCGAGGAGTCCTTCCACCTGGGCACCGGCCAGGACGGCATCAAGCGCATCGTTCGCGCCGGCGTGGTGCCGCTCGCCATCGTCCAGAAATTCATCAATAAGTGGGTGCCCGTGAGTTGCGACCTGTTCGGCGTGGACCGCTCGAGCTCCGCCCACTGGTTCTACGTCTGGGGTCTCAAGGGCCGCTACGATGAGCCGCAAGCCAAGCAGGAGGCGGACCTGGAGCGCATGAACGAGCACAGCCGCTCCCTGTTTCACCTCGAGTGCCAGAAGCTCATCGAGCAGATCAATAAGAACGTTCCCGCCGGGCAGACGCCGCTCTATGTGCCGGACCTGAAGTTCAATCGCCAAATCGGCGAGTTCGCGGGGCAGCCTTACAGCGTGACGGGCCAGCAGCTCTCCCCCCGTGCGCATGAGGAACACCTGCGGGAAATGCTGCCGCAGCCCGAGGACATCAAACTGGTAAACGAAATCCAGGCGACCGAGCCCCGTTGGATTGCTCCGAAGGGAGCGATGGAGTAGCGCTCGAGCGAAATGCCTCCCCGCCTCCAGGCCGAAACCCCGGCTCGCGGCTACTCGCAGGGCGAGCTGATGGTCGCCGCCGCCGCGCGCGAGATCCGCGACGCCGAGCTGGTCTTCGTCGGCATGCGCTTGCCGCTGCTGGCGTTTCTTGTGGCCAAGCGCACGCACGCGCCCGCCGCCGTTGGCCTTTATGAAAACGGAGTGATCCGCGAGACGCCTGCGCCGGAACTGCTCTACACCATGGCCGACCCGCCCAATCTCCGCGGCGCCACGCAGTGCGGCACGATGCTCGACGTTATGGCGCTGCTCCAACAGGGCCGCGTCCACATGGGCTTCCTCGGTGCGGCGGAGGTGGACCGCTTCGGCAATCTGAACTCCACCTGGGGACACCGCGACGGGCAGCTCGTCCGCCTGCCGGGCTCGGGGGGCGCCTGCGACATCGCCTGCCTGGCGCAGCGCACGGTGGTGCTGCTCGATCATGGCCGCGCACGCCTGGTCGAGCGAGTAAACCATATCACCTCGCCCGGCTTCGGCTCGGGCGACGCCTGGCGGCGCACGCAGGGGCTGCCGGCGCGCTCGGGGCCCTCGGCGATCATCACCACGCTCGGCGTGCTGCGCTTCACCAGCGATGGCGAGGCCTATCTTGCCTCGGTGCATCCCGGCGTGCGCGTCGAAGACGTGCTCAGCAATACCGGCTGGACGCTCAGCGTGGCCGACGACCTGCTCGAGACCCCGGCGCCCGGCGACGCCGAATTGGCGGCGATGCGCGCTCTCGACCCGGAGCGCTTCTGGACCAACCGATGACCTCGGGCGAAACCATTCACGTCCACCGCGAAGGCAAGACGGCTTGGGTGACGCTCGACCGTCCACCGCTCAACGTCCTCGATATCCCCATGATGAAGTCGCTTTCGCGGGCGCTCGCGCGCCTCGTCACCGAATGCGATTTTCTCGTCTTTCAGGGAGCCGGGGCTAAGGGATTTTCCGCCGGTGCGGAAGTGCGCGATCACGCTTCCGACCGCGTCGCTGCGATGCTCGCCGCATTCCACGACGTCTTCCGGCTACTCGTTCGGGCCGACTGCCTCACGCTTGCCGCGGTCCACGGCCACTGCCTGGGCGGCGGGATGGAGCTGGCCACTTTTTGCGACTTCGTCATAGCCGCCGAGTCCGCGCAGTTCGGCCAGCCCGAGATCAAGCTCGGGTGTTTCCCGCCCGTGGCGCTGCTCACGGTTACGGAGTTAGCGGGTCTGCGGGTGGCGCTGGATCTGATTCTCACCGGCCGCACGCTTTCGGCCACCGAAGCGCGTGAACTCGGCCTGGTCACTCGCGTCGTTGCCGACGACGCGCTGGCGCAGGCGGTGAACGCGCTGCTCGGCGAGCTGCGCGCGCTCAGTCCGGTTGCGCTGCGCCTGGCTCGGCGCGCTCTCTGGCGCTCCCGACAGGCTGATTTTGAGGCGGATCTCGCTGCGATCGAGCAGCTTTATCTCGGCGAACTGATGCAGACCGAGGATGCCCGCGAAGGCGTCCTTGCATTTCTCGAAAAGCGCGCGCCGGCCTGGAAAGGCCGTTAGAAGTTCGACGGTTCAAGCGAAATGACCGCCCGGTCAAAACTCGTGAGCATGCACAAGGCCATCGCCGAGCACGTGCCCTCGGGCTCGATGGTGCTGATGGGCGCCCAGCTCGAGCAGATGATTCCGTTTGCGGCGGGGCACGAGCTGATCCGCCAGGGACGCCGCGACCTCACGCTGGTTGGGCCGATCTCAGACGTCCTCTTCGACCAGATGATCGGCGCGGGTTGCGTCTCGCGGGTGCTGGCGGCGTGGGTGGGCAACGTCTCGGCGGGCGTGGGCTACTGCCTCCGCCGCGCCGTCGAGCGCAGCGTGCCGCGCGGCGTGCAGATGGTGGACTACTCCAATTTCGCCATCGCCCTGGCGCTGCATGCCGGGGCGTTGGGCGTGCCGTTCATGCCTACCTATTCGACCCTGGGCAGCGACCTGCTCAAGAAAAACGGCAACCTGCGCGAGTTTCCCTCGCCGGTGAGCGAGGAGCGGCTGGTCGCCGTGCGCGGGCTGCGGCCCGACGTGGCCATCCTGCACGCGCAGCGCGCCGACGCGTACGGCAATACGCACCTCTGGGGCAATCTGGGCGTGGCGGTCGATGGCGCGCGCGCCGCGCGCGCGGTGGTCGTGGTCGCCGAAGAAATCGTCGCGCCGGAGGTGATTGCCTCGGACCCCAATCGCACGCTCATCCCCGACTTCTTGGTGGCGGCGGTGGTGCACGAGCCCTGGGGCGCACACCCTTCGCCCGTGCAGGGCTATTACGGGCGCGACCACGCCTTCTTCAGCCAGTACCACGAGCAAAGCCGTCAGGTGGAGGACTTCGAGCGATGGCTCGCCCACTGGGTGACCGGCGTGACCGCGCGGCGCGAATACATGGATTTGCTCGGCACGGCTCGCGTGGATACGCTCGGCGTGCGCCAGCATGCCTATTCCGCGCCCGCCGACTTCGGGTACTGAAAAATAAGCACGAGTTTGAGCGGGCCTGAATCCAACCCGTGCACGTTGGAGATCCACGATGGACGACATGCAAATTGAGCCACGAGCAGTGAAACAGCGGCTCGACCGCGGCGACAAGTTTCTTCTGGTGGACGTGCGCGAGCCCTGGGAGCACGAGATCTGCCGCATCAAAGGCGCGAAGCTGATTCCAATGGGCGCGTTGGCGGGGAATCTGGCGACGCTGGAGCAAGATGAAGAGGTCGTGCTCTATTGCCATCACGGAATCCGCAGCCTCGATGCAGCGGCATGGCTGCGTGCCCAGGGCGTCGAGGGCGCGTGGTCGCTGGCAGGCGGGATCGAGCGCTGGGCGACGGAGATTGATCCACGCGTGGCGCGCTATTGAAGGTGCTGGGATGGGGGCTACTTGCGGGGGCAGGACATGCCGCGCCCCTACGACTTCGAATTCAGTGTAAAACACAATGACGAAGGAACTGATTCGGCTGAAACTGAACGGCGAGCTGCACGAACTCGCCGTGCCGCCACAGAAGCTGCTGCTCGACGTATTGCGCGAGGATCTGGGCCTGACCGGCTCGAAGCGCGGCTGCGACGATTCGAGTTGCGGCTGTTGCGCCGTGCTGGTGGATGGCGTGCCGATGCTCTCCTGCGTCGCGATTGCCTCGTGCTACCAGGAGGCCGAGCTGTTGACTGTCGAGGGTATCGCGCCGCTGGGCGAGCTCGACCCGGTGCAGGAAGGCTACGCCGTGGCCGGCGGGGCGCAATGCGGCTTTTGCACGCCGGGCTTCCTGATCGCCACAAAGGCGCTGCTCGATCGCAACCCCAATCCGTCCCTCGAGGAGATCCGCGTCGCGCTCTCCTCGAACCTCTGCCGCTGTACCGGCTACATGCAGATCTACGAATCGGTGAAACTGGCCATCGAGCGCACCGCGTCGCGCGCCGCCCGGCCCGCGCCGGTGGGGGACTGACCCGTGGCGCCGTACTCCATCATCGGCACCCCGCTCCCTATGACCGATGCCCCTGCGAAGGTCACCGGCCTGGGCAAGTACACCGACGACTTGGCGGTGCCGGGGATGCTGTTTGGCAAAATCCTGCACTCGCCGCATCCGCACGCGCGCATCCGCTCGATCGACACCTCGAAAGCGGAAGCCCTGCCGGGCGTCAAGTCCGTCGCATCAGGCCGCGACGCGCCCAACCCATACGGCATCCTGCCCATCGGCCACGACGAGCGCGTCTTCGCGCTCGATAAGGCGCGCTACATCGGCGACAACGTCGCCGCCGTCGCGGCCACCAGCCTCGACATTGCCGAGCAGGCGCTGGAATTGATCGCAGTGGACTACGAGCTCCTGCCGGCGTGGTTTGATCCGCTCGAGTCCATGAAGGCCGCATCCGGCTGGATTCACGAGCAGAAGCCGAACAACATCGAAAAGGAATACCACCATGAGTTTGGCAACCCCGCGGATGGCTTTGCCGGCGCTGACTTCGTCCGCGAGGAGCGCTACTACGCCGCCGAGGTCACCCATGCGGCGATGGAGCCGCACGCGACCCTGGCCATCTGGGAACCCGACGGCCGGCTGACGGTCTATTCCTCCACCCAGGTGCCGTACTACCTCCACCGCACCATCTCGGAAGTGTGCGAGATGCCCATGAGCCAGATCCGCGTCATCAAACCGCTGGTGGGCGGCGGCTTCGGTGGCAAAAGCGAAGTGATCCCGCTCGAAGTGGCTGCGCCGGTGCTGGCGAAGAAGGCTCACCGGCCGGTGAAAATCACCTACACCCGTGAAGAGGTGTTTTACGCGCACCGCGGCCGGCCCATCACCCTCGTGGACCTGAAGGTCGGCCTCACTCGTGAGGGCAAGATCACCGCGGTGGCGGCGCGGGTGGTCCAGGACGGCGGCGCCTACTGCGGCTACGGCCCGGTCACCGTGCTCTATTCCGGCGCGCTGCTGGGCGCGCTCTACGACATTCCCAACGTGCGCTACGACGGCTACCGCGTACTTACGAACAAGCCCGCCTGCGGCGCAATGCGCGGGCACGGCACGGTCAACGTCCGCTTCGCCTTTGAGGCCATGCTCGATGCGTTGGCGCACGACGCCGGGCTCGACCCTGCCGAGGTCCGCCGCCGCAATCTGCTTCCGGCGCCCTGTGTTACCGTGAACGGCCTGCGCGTCACCAGCTACGGCCTGCCGGAGTGTATCGAGAAGGTGGTTGAGCGCTCCGGCTGGGCGGAGAAAAAAGGCAAGCTGCCCTACGGCCGGGGCGTGGGCTTGGCCTGCAGCCATTACGTCAGCGGCGCGGCCAACCCCATCATCCGCTCGAACATGCCGCACACCACGATACACATCAAGATCGACCGAGACGCCGCGGTGACGCTTTTCACCGGCGCGTCGGAGATCGGCCAGGGGTCGGACACCATTCAAGTGCAGATCGCCGCCGAGGTGCTTGGCGTGCGCCCCGAGCGCATCCAGCTTGTCGCCGCCGATACCGAGCTCACGCCGGTAGACCTGGGCAGCTATTCGAGCCGAGTCACGTTCATGGCCGGCAACGCTTGTCTGGAAGCGGCGAAAAACATGCGCGCGCAGATCTTCCAGGCCGTATCCAGCAAGTTCGGCTGCGACCCGGCGCGGCTCGAGGCGCGCGATGACCAGGTTTTCTCGACCGACGATCCTCGCCTGCGCCTCCGCTTTGATGAAGCCGTCGGCCTGGCCCTGGATTTCCACGGCGCGCTTGTCGCCAGGGGCACCTACGCCCCGCCGGAAGAGGCTCGCGGCGGCAAGTTCAAAGGCGCCGGCGTGGGGCCGTCGCCTTCTTATAGCTACAGCGCGCAGGTCGCCGAGGTCTCCGTAGATACCGAGACCGGCCGGGTGCGCGTCCACAGCATTGTGGCCGCGCACGACTGCGGCAAGGCGCTCAACCCCATGACGGTCGAAGGGCAGATCGAAGGCTCGGTCTATATGGGTCTGGGCCAGGCGCTTCAGGAAGAGATGGTCTGGAACAAGGGTCGGCTGATGAACCCGACGCTGCTCGAGTACCGCATTCCTTCGACCCTGGAGACGCCTGAGATCGAATCCATCATCGTCGAAAGCATGGACCCCGAAGGCCCGTTCGGCGCCAAGGAAGCCGGCGAAGGCTCGCTTGCTGCCACCATCCCGGCCGTGGCCAACGCCATCTACGACGCCGTGGGCGTGCGCATCAATACGCTGCCCATTACGCCGGAAAAAATCCTCGCCGCGCTGCGCGAAAAGCAGAATCAGCCGCAAAGCAGCACCGGGAACGGCCGGCCGCAATCTGGCCAGCCGAAAGGCGGCGCGCGATGAGCATGCCCGCAGCCCGCGTTGCGCGCCCGAAGACCATCGAAGAGGCGGTGCGCATCCTGGCCGATGGCGGCCCGGAGGCCATGATCATCGCCGGCGGCACCGACGTGGTCCCCAACCTGCAGATGCGGCTGTTTTCGCCGCGAGTCCTCGTGGATATCAAGCCCATCCGGGCGCTTCAGGGCATCACCATTGTCGCTAAGGGGGCGGTGCGCATCGGAGCGCTCACCACGCTGACCGAGATGGTCGAATCGCCGCTGGTGCGCTCCGGCTATCCCGTCCTGGCGAGCGCGGCTTCGACTATCGCCGGGCCGCTGCAACGCAACATGGGCACGCTCGGCGGCAACCTGTGCCTGGAGACGCGCTGCCTCTGGTACAACCAGTCTTTCTTCTGGCGGAAGGCGCTGGGCGGCTGCCTGAAAAAAGAGGGCGACATCTGCCACGTCGCGCCGGGCGGCCAGCGCTGTTGGGCTGCCTGGTCAGGCGATTCGGCGCCGGCGCTGCTCACCCTCGACGCCGAGATTGAAATCGCCGGCCCTCGCGGCACGCGGCGGCTGCCGCTTGAAAAGTTTTATTTGAACGATGGGATGAACCGCATCGCGCTCGCCCGGGGCGAAATCGTCGTCGCCGTCCACTTGCCGGCGCGCACTGCCGGCCGCCGCGGCCTCTACCACAAGCTGCGTATTCGCGATTCGATTGACTATCCGCTCGCCGGGGTTGCTGTGACGCTGGACCTGGACCCCAGCGGCGTCTGCCGCGAAGCGCGCCTGGCGATTGCCGCCGTCAACCCCGCGCCGCTCCTCGTCCGAGAAGCCGCCGAGTGGCTGGTAGGGCAAAAGTATTCGCCCGAGTTGGTCGAGCGCGTCGCCCACGCCGCCATCCGCACCGGCAAGCCCCTGACCACTTCCGCCTCGACGCCTGTCTACCGCCGCGACATGGTACGCTTGTTCACGCGCCGCGCCCTGGAAGAAGCCTGGCAAGGTCTGAACGGCCACCCGGGGCGCCATCCCGCTGGCTGAGCTCAGAACCGCCGTGCACCGCGTCATTGATATTCACATCCACATCCAGCCGCTGCACATGTTCAAGCCGCAGGCGCTTGAGCTGATCAAGCGCGGCCGCCGCGACTATGCCGACGTCGAACGGTTTTCCGCCGACCCGGCCGCCTTCCTGAAGTTTCTCGATGACGCGGGCATCGAGCGCGCCGGGCTGATTAACTACGTCAGCCCCGACGTCATCGGCTTCCCCCCGGAAGTGAACGACTGGATTGCGCGCTATTGCAGCGCCGCGCCCGAGCGCCTGATCGCCTTCGGCTCGGTGCATCCGAAGTACGTGGCCGATGCCGGCGCCGAGGTGGACCGCCTGGCAAAGATGGGCATCCGTGGGCTGAAGGTGCACCCGTCGCACCAGCTCTTTGCGCCCAACGCCTACCGCGACGGCCTGGGGCCGCTCGCGGCGGTCTACGAGCGCGCGCAGTCGATCGGCTTGCCGGTGATGGTCCATACCGGCACCTCGATTTTTCCCGGCGCGCGCAATGTCCACGCCCAGCCTATCTTGGCTGACGACTTGGGTGTGGACTATCCCGACCTGGCGGTCATCCTGGCGCACGGCGGGCGCCCGCTGTGGATGGACGAGGCCTTTTTTC
>JBASRK010000193.1:0-5673 GCA_049273775.1 Candidatus Acidiferrales bacterium | reverse complement strand
TTGCACACGAGAGCCCTGCTCGCGTTGACTTGGTTTGGTTTGCGGCCTACTATGCAGTGCGCCGATTTGGGGCTTCCTGGATGATTGGGCAGACGATCTCCCACTACCGCATCGTTGAAAAGCTGGGCGGCGGCGGCATGGGTGTGGTGTTCAAGGCCGAAGACACCCGACTGGGCCGATACGTGGCCCTGAAGTTCCTGCCCGAGGAGATGTCCAAAGATCGCCAGGCGCTCGAGCGGTTTCAGCGCGAAGCCCGCGCCGCTTCGGCATTGAACCATCCCCACATCTGCACAATCTACGACGTGGACCAGCACAACGGCCAGCCGTTTATCGCCATGGAGCTGCTCGAGGGCTCGACGCTCAAGCACGAGATCGGCGGCCGGGCCCTCGAGATTGAGCAGATTCTCGAGCTGGCTCTCCAGATTGCCGACGCGCTCGACGCCGCCCACGCTCGAGGGATCACCCATCGCGACATCAAGCCGGCGAACATCTTCGTGACCGAGCGCGGGCAGGCCAAGATCCTCGACTTTGGATTGGCCAAGCTGGCGCCTCAGAAACGGCGAGTCGAAGAGGCGGTGGGCGTTTCGTCCTCTACGAATGCGGCTACGCTCGTCGCCGAGCACTTGACCAGCCCGGGTACGGCCCTGGGCACGGTCGCCTACATGTCGCCGGAACAGGCGCGCGGCGAAGACCTGGATGCGCGCAGTGACCTGTTCTCCTTCGGCGTGGTGCTCTACGAAATGGCCACGGGTCGGCAAGCCTTCTCCGGCAGCACCTCCGCGGTGATCTTCGACGCGATCCTGAACCGCGTCCCGACCCCGCCGGTTCGCCTGAATCCGGCCCTTCCGCCCGAGCTGGGCCACGTCGTCAACAAGCTGCTCGAGAAAGAGCGGGCGGCGCGCTACCAAAGCGCCTCCAACCTGCGCGCCGACCTGCAGCGCTTGAAGAAGGAGAGTGATTCGGGCCGGGCCGCGTCTGCCCCGCCGCCCGCCCAGAAATCGGTGGCTGTGCTCTACTTCGAGAATCTGAGCGGCGCGAAGGAAGACGAATACTTCCGCGACGGCATGACCGAAGACGTCATCACCGAGCTGTCGAAGATCAAGGATCTGCGGCCCTTTCCACGCGCCGCGGTGCTGGCCTTCCGCGACCAGCCCGTAACCGGCCCGCAGGTCGGCCAGCAGCTCAACGCCGCCTACGTGCTGACCGGCAGCCTGCGCCGGGCGGGCAATCGCCTCCGCATCACCGCCCAACTGGTGGAGACGCGCACCGGCCACTCCATCTGGGGCGAACGGTACGACCGGGAGCTGAAGGACGTCTTCGAGGTCCAGGACGAGATCGCCCGCAGCATCACCCAGGCCCTGCGCATCACTCTCTCGCCGCAGGAAGAGAGGACCATCGCGCGCAAGCCCACCGAAAATCTGCAGGCCTACGACTGCTTCCTGCGGGGACGCAGCTACACCCGCCGGGAGAACCTGGAGTACGCCA
This sequence comes from Candidatus Acidiferrales bacterium, assembly GCA_049273775.1. Classification (GTDB taxonomy): domain Bacteria; phylum Acidobacteriota; class Terriglobia; order Acidiferrales; family UBA7541; genus JBASRK01. Next base: position 4,188 of record JBASRK010000193.1, on the reverse strand, counting down.
TGCAGATGTTCGAGCGCGCCATCGCGCTGGATCCGAATTTTGCTCTGGCCCACGCAGGGATCGCCAACGTCTGCGGGCTGCTTTACGAACTGCACGGGCGTAATCCGCAGTGGATCGAAAAAGGAATCCCCGCCTGCGAACGGGCCTTTGCGCTGGAGCCGCAGCTTGCCGAGGCCCTCGCGGCGCGAGCCCGCATCTACTACGCGCAACAGAAATATGAAGAGGCCGTCCAATACGCCCGCCGGGCCATCGAGCGCAAGCCGGATTGCGAGGGCGCCTATAACGTTCTTGGACGCGCCCTGTTTGCCTCGGATCGTCTGGAAGAAGCCGCCGGCCTGATCGAGAACGCGCTGAAGGCGAACGGCGACGACTACAACGTTTACATCGCCTATACCCTCGTCCTCGAGCGCTTGGGACGCACCGAAGCGGCCCGCAAGCTCCGCCAGCTTCAGTTGCGCGCCCTGGAGCAGCAACTCGAGCTGGTCCCGGAAGACGTTCGCGCGAGCATTTTGCTCGCCAGTAACTACGCCTTTTTTGGAAGAGAGACCGAGGCGGTTCGAGAGCTGGAAAAGGCCGTCGCGCTGCGCCCCAACGACTCGAACACCATCTATAACGCCGCCTGCACCTATGGAATCCTCGAGAAGAAGGCTGAGGCGCTATCGCTGCTCAAGAGGGCGAAGGAAATCGGCTACGCCAATATGGATTGGGCGGCACGCGATCCGGACCTCGCCTGCCTGCACGACGACCCGGAGTTTCAGGCGCTGATCGGCCAAGGCAAGCGCTAGTCCGAATTCCACTCCCCCCGCTTGCGATGCCCCCGGCCACGAGTGACTTCAATTCGTTCCGCAGAGATCCTGCCTGCGCGAAGAGCTTTGTGGGTTTGTGGAGGAGGGTGCGCCTATTTCGGCGCGACGGCGTGCCGACCGAGCCGCTGGGCGAGCTGGGCATGTTCTTCGCGGATCTCGGCCGGCAATCGCTTGCCGAACTGTTCGAAGAATTTCCCGGTGTCCTCCAGCTCGGGTGCCCAGTCGGACGGGTTGACCCGCAGCAGCTCTTCGATGGCGCTGCGTGAGATGTCCAGGCCGTCGAGCGTGAGCGCGTCGGGGGTGGGCACCCAGCCGATGGGCGTTTCCGCGGCTTTCCCTTTGCCCTCGACGCGCTCCAGGATCCACTTCAGCACGCGCACGTTTTCGCCAAAGCCGGGCCACAGGAATTTCCCGTCGGCGCCCCTGCGAAACCAGTTCACGTGGAAGATCTTTGGCGGGTGCGGAATCCGCCGGCCCATCTCCAGCCAGTGGCCGAAGTAGTCGGCCATGTTGTAGCCGCAGAAGGGCAGCATCGCCATGGGGTCGCGGCGCGTCACGCCCACCGCGCCGGTGGCCGCCGCAGTGGTCTCCGAAGCCATTGTCGCGCCCACAAAGACGCCGTGTTGCCAGTTAAATGATTCATACACCAGCGGCGCGACTCGCGCCCGCCTCCCTCCGAAGACAAACGCGGAGATCGGCACGCCCGCGGCGTCTTCCCAGTGCGGCGAGATGGATGGCGCCTGGCTTGCCGGCACGGTGTAGCGGGAGTTGGGATGTGCGGCGGGACTCTTGCCCGGCTTCCACGGCGCGCCCTGCCAATCCAGCAGGCCCGCTGGCGGATCGCTTTCAATCCCTTCCCACCACGGCTCCTGCGCCGGGGTCAGGCCGACGTTGGTGAACAGCGAATTCCGCTGCAGCGCCACCATCACGTTGGGGTTGGTCTTCGCTCCGGTGCCCGGCGCGACGCCGAAGAAGCCCGACTCGGGGTTGATGGCGCGCAGGTAGCCGTCCGGACCGATGTGCATCCAGGCGATGTCGTCGCCGACGGTCCAGACGCGGTAGCCCTGACGCTCCAGCGCCGATACCATCATCGCCAGGTTCGTCTTTCCGCAAGCGCTCGGGAACGCCGCCGCCATGTAGGTCACTCTTCCCGACGGGTCTTCCAGGCCCAGGATCAGCATGTGCTCGGCCATCCAGCCCTGCTCGCGGGCCATCCAGCTCGCGATCCGCAGCGCAAAGCACTTCTTGCCCAGCAGCGCGTTCCCGCCGTACCCCGAGCCGATGCTCCAGATCAGCTTTTCATCGGGGAAGTGCAGGACGAAGCGCCGCTCGGGGTTCATGTCGCCGAGTGAGTGCAACCCGGGCACAAAATCCGTTGAGCTGCCCAGCCGCTCGAGCGCCGGCCGCCCCATGCGGCACATGATGCGCATGCTGGCGGTGACGTAGGGGCTGTCGGTCAGTTCGACCCCGACTTTGCTCGACGGCGAATCCGCCGGGCCCATGATGTACGCGATAACGTACATCGTCCGGCCGGCCATGGCGCCTTCGAACAGCGCCCCGACTTTCTTTTTGGCTTCCACAGGCGCCATCCAGTTGTTGGTGGGGCCCGCGTCCGACTTTTCGCGGGTGCAGATGAAGGTGACTTGCTCAGTGCGCGCCACGTCGCTCGGGTCGCTGCGGTGCAGGTAGCAATTCGGATAGGTCTGCGGGTTTAACCGGAATGTGCGCCCGGCGCGGAGCATCTGCTCCACCATCTCCTGGTACTCGCGCTCCGAGCCGTCGCACCAGACCGTGCGCTCGGGACGCGTCGTGCGGGCGACCTCTTGCACCCACTGTTCCACAGGGGTGGCCACGTAACCTCCCGTTTGGTTAGCCCGTTGCGCGTCGCTGGCCGGGAGAGTGGACCGGCTCAGCCTCGCGCCAGGCATGCGAATGATGCGGCGACTGAATTCAAAAGTCTATGGCACGTCCCCGCGAAACGCAAGAAAGCCGCCGCGCTGCTGCTGCACAAGCGCCAGCCGTCCGCCGCAGAGGCTCATGCGGGCGCGGTGCTATAATCGCGCTGCCATGTATGCGCGGAAGTTGCAGGTGGAGGTGGTAATCGCGGGCGAGCGCCGGCCCTGCCCGCTCGAGTGGCTCGACAGCTTCTGCATGCGCAACTTCACTGGCGCAGCCGAATTTGACGACACGCTTCCCACCGGCGAGGGCACGCTCGAGGCCAGCTTCCGCGTCGAGCCGGCGCGCCTGGCTGCGGCGCTGGCTGAATGGCTCACGAAACGCGGGAAGGGCAACGGCCGGCCGGTGGAAGTCCACATCCGCGAATCGTAAAGGAGAAGTAGCCGAAGCGGCGCGCTCGCAGGAACTCTAGCGGTAGGGGCGCGTCGAAGCAATTCGGGGAGCGGCCCCCGCCAGCGCTCGCAGGATTGTGGGCAGGGCTGCCCGGGCGGCGGTTTCGCCCGCAGCGATCAGTTGTGGTGCCTTCTCGAAGGCATCCCAGAGGAACTGCTTGACCTCGGGCTCGAGCACAACGTCGGCCTTGTTTTTCCAATCGGAGTGGGCGTAGCGCTGGACGATGGAAAACGACCGGCCGATTATGTCGGCGAAGTTGCGGGGTTTGTCGAAACCGCCTGCTTCCAGGAACACGGCGATCACCACGTCGGCACCCAGGCGCCGCGCTGCATCCACCGGCACGGGGGCTGCCAGGAAGCCGTCCACCAGCAAGCGTCCCTCGTACTCCACGGGTCGGAACAGCCCGGGATAGGCGCAGGAGGCTCGCAGCGCTGGGCCCAGTTGCCCCCGGGTGAAATAGACCGGTTCACCGCTGACAAGGTCGGTGGCCACAATTGCCAGCGGCACCTTCAGCTCTTCGAAGCGGGTTATAGCCGAGAAACGCCGAAGGTAACCCACCAGGCGTTCGTTCGTCGCCAGGCCCATCCAGGAAAGCGTCCACCGGCCGAAATCCCGGAAACGCGTCGTGGCGGCCTGGTGCTCCATCTCTTCGAGCGACACGCCCGCAGCGTAGGCTGAGGCGATCAGCGCGCCAACGCTGGTGCCGGCGATGCAGTCAATGGGGATGCGGTTTTCGCGAAAGACGCGAAGAACGCCGATGTGGGCAATGCCGCGGGCAAACCCGCCGCCAAGCGCCAGGCCCACCCGCGGGCGTCGCGGCAATGCCTGCTTCGGCTCGGCGTAGGCAAACTCGCGGACCTTATCCACCGCGGTTTGCAGCCAGCCGAACACCGTGCCCATCGTCGGCCTCCAGTTATATGACACTCGATTCGAGTGCCGGGATGCTTGGGTTTTTTAATTGACCCGTTTATGTTGGTTCTGTAACCTGCTCGGCTTGCGTATCCGGCACTCGCTCGTGGCCAGAGCCGCGGAA
>JBASRK010000191.1:0-6308 GCA_049273775.1 Candidatus Acidiferrales bacterium | reverse complement strand
ATGTGGCGCCGGTCGAACTGCGCGGGGCCATACTCGGCCCGGATGTCGTAGCTGTTCTGGGGAGTCCGGAAATCGCTCTGGGCCGTAGTCAGGTCATGCGAGTAGGTGTAGTTGAAAACGACCAGCGAATCGCCGCGGAAGCGCTTCTGCGCGCTGACCTGGAGCGAATGGTAGTTGGAAGTGAAGAGCGTCTTGAACAGGTTGATGGCATCGTAGCCGCGGAAGGGGCGGATGAAATTCAAGCGCTGTGTTTGCGTCCCCGAGGCAACCGGGCTGGTGATCGCGGGGCTGAACGGCGCAGTCAAAAACGCGCCGGGTTGGGGCTCGTTGATATCCACCACGCCGATGAGGTGGATTCCGTTGTTGCCGTAGTAGCCGACGTCCAGCACGATGCCCGCCCAGAGTTGCCGCTGGATATCGAGGCTCCACTGCTGCGAGTAGGGCTGGCGCCAGTCGGGCGAGGGACCACCAAGGAACGGCGGCACCAGGTTCAGGTTCGGCGCTACGCTGCCGGGGTTATGCAGGGTTGTATTCGAGATCGTGATGTTCTGCACAAAGGGCGGGTTCGAGAACTGGAACTGCTCGAGCGAGTTCACCGCGGGCGCGTCGAAGTAGATGCCGTAGCCTCCGCGCACCGAGGTCTTGCCTGTTTTGAACGGATCCCAGGCGAAACCGACCCGCGGGGCGAAGTCCAGGCTGTCGTGCCGCGTCACGGCGTTACCGAATTTCGAATTGGCGCCCCCGATCACGACCCCGTTGAGCGGGGTGCCCGTCCCGGCCACGAGCATGCCGTTGGACTGGTCGATGAGCGGGGCCTGTGTGGGATCGAACCTGGCGGGATCGAACGTCGTGGCGTGGCCCAAGGCGTCCGTGGCCGGACCGAAGTAGGAGTATCGGACGCCGTAGGTCAGCGTCAAATTTGGCAAGACACGGAACTCGTCCTGCCCGAAAACTTCCAACTGGCGCTGCCGAACCTCGGCGTGGAAGTCCACCGAGGTCTGCGTGTAAGTTGAGACAAGACCCAGCAGGAAGTTGGCCCACTCCTGGCGGAAGTTGGCTGTTCCCGACGGGCGGGGAGTGTCGGCAAAGCTGAAGCTACCGTTGTTGCCCTTGGCAGCGTTTTCTGACTTCTGGTAGCGGTGGTAGGTGAAGCCAACCTTCACAGTGTGGCGGCCGAGGATGCGCGTGAAGTTGTCAAAGAAATTGTGGTTGCGATTGAAGTCGCGATAGGGGCCGAAGCCGAACAGGCCCGAGTTCCGGATGAAAGCAAGGTCGGGAACGCGAGCGATCGTGGAGCTAAGCGGCCGGGTGATTGCCGGGCCGACATCGGACGAGGCGGTGCTGCTGTCCAATCCGGTCGGATCGCTGAGGACTGCGCCGTAAGAGTAGGCGTATCCGAGTTCGTTTAGCACCGTCGGCGACAGGGTCATGGTGATGCGAGTGGTGAAGCTCCGCCCGGGGGCGTTCGTGTTCGTCGTGGCCACGCCGGGTAGGGCTGAGCCGGTGAACACCCCGCCGGGCTCGACGGTCGGAATCGAATCGTTGACGAACCGGCCGAAGACGCTCCACTTCGGGCTGAACACGTGGTCGATCCGGATGACCTCCTGGCGATGGTTGAAGGTGTTCTGGCCGACGAAAGTTAGCTTATCGGTGGTGAGGTCCTGCGGCTGGGGCAGTTTGGAGAAGATGTCTTTGATATAGGCGGCGGCCGCAGGATTGATCGTCGTCACCTGCGTTCCCGTAGAGGTGCAGGCGCGGTTCAAACAGACCGGCGTCGTAAACGTTCCGGCACGCTCGGAGATCGAAGGAACCGTTCCGATAAAAGTCGTGAATGTATTGACGCGGCGCACTTCTTCTGAGAAAAAGAAGAACGTCTTCTTCTTGTAAATGGGCCCGCTGAACGTCCCCCCGAAATCGTTGTAGCGCAGCGCCGGCCGGGCGATGCCGGCGGCGTTGTTGAAGAAGTTGTTGGCGCTCAGAACGTCGTTGCGAAAGAACTCGTAGAGGCTGCCGTGGAAGTTGCTCCCCCCGCCACGGGTGATCACGTTGATCTCGCCGCTCGAGCTGCGCCCGAATTCCGGATTGTACTGGCCACGCAGCACCTTGAACTCCGCGATCGCGTCCACACTGGGAAAAGTCAGCAGGGTCAGGTTGGCGCCGCGGTCCACGTTGTCCGCGCCGTCAACGGTCCAGTTATTCTGCGTGGGACGGTTGCCGTTGATGGCCAAGTTCACTTGTGCGGAAGTCCCGCCGGGAGTCGATACCCCGATCTCAGGCTGATCGGAGGCAAAACCTGTGGCCACGCCCGGCATGAGCGCGACGAGCTGGATGTAGTTGCGGTTGTTGAGCGAAAGCTCGCGGATTTGTCTCCCCGTAATCAGGCCCGCGGCGGTCGGCGTCTGCAAATCGAGCTGCAGCGCTTCGGCCTGGACCGTCACCGTCTCCGCCACAGTTCCCAACTCGAGCGTAAAATTGATGGTCAGGTGGTCGTTGACGTTGAGCTCGACGCCGGTCCGCGTGGCCTTCTTGAACCCGCTGATCTCCACCGTTACCGTGTAGTGGCCGATGGGCAGCAGCGGCGCGGAATACTGGCCAATGTCATTCGTCTGCACGGCGCGGACCATGACGTTGGTGTCCGCATTCAGCAGCGTGACGCTGGCCTTGGGCACAGGTTTGCTCTGGGCGTCCTGCACCGTTCCCAAGATGGTGCCGGTCGTTTCTTGCGCTGCTGCGGGCAGGATGCCGAGCAACAACCCGACGAGAAGGAAAGTAAATCGGTGGCGCATGCAGCCTCCTGAAAACTTCCCCAAGACTTGCTTGGCTCGCCCCGGCGCCCAGACAGGCAGTCCGGAAACAACGAGACGCGACTATGGCCCAAAGCCCGAGGGATTCCGCTAGATCGGCGGGATTCTACGTACGCAGTCGCGCCGGTGTCAAGAAGCCTAGGGCGGATTGGAGTCTGCCCCGCGGATCGGGCGCGGAGTCAAGGGTTTCGCGCGATGCGGCGCTAGCGGACGCGCTCGATGTGCGCGCCCACGGCGGCAAGCTTCTCTTCGATGCGCTCGTATCCGCGGTCGATGTGATAGACGCGGTCGACGGTCGTCTCACCCTTCGCCACCAGGCCCGCCAGCACCAGCGACGCGCTGGCGCGCAGGTCCGATGCGATCACGCTGGTGCCGCCGAGCGGAGTCGGCCCGCGCACCACCGCCTCCCGGCCTTCAACAGAGATACTGGCGCCCATCCGCATCATCTCGCTGGCGTGCAGGAAGCGGTTTTCGAAGATGGTTTCGATGATCACCGATGCGCCGGTCGCCTGCGTGGCCAGGGCCATGTATTGCGCCTGCATGTCGGTGGCGAAGCCGGGGTGCTCCTCGGTGGTCACATCGGCAGCGACGAGCTTGCGTCCGGCGCGCACCCGCAGCCGGTCGGCCTGCTGTCGGATTTCGACGCCCGCCTCGGTGAGCTTCGCGATCACAGCCGTCAGGTGTTGCGGCTCGCAGCCCACCAGCTCCAGCTCGCCACCGGTCATGGCCCCGGCGACCAGAAACGTGCCCGTCTCGATGCGGTCGGGGATGACCGTGTGCTTGGCGCCCCGCAGCTTGCCAACCCCACGGATGCGCAGCGTGGACGTGCCCGCGCCTTCGATCTTCGCGCCCATTTTGGTGAGCAGCCCGACCAGGTCGGTCACCTCCGGCTCGCAAGCGGCGTTTTCAATCTGGGTGTCGCCCTCGGCCAGTGTCGCGGCCATCAGCACGTTTTCCGTCCCGGTGACGCTGATCTTGTCGAAGACGATGTGCGCTCCGCGCAGCCGGCCGTCGGCCGGCACATGCGCCTCGATATAGCCGGACGCGGTGGAGATCTCCGCGCCCATTTTCTCGAGCGCCTTCAGGTGGAGGTCAATGGGGCGTGAGCCGATCGCGCAGCCCCCCGGCAGCGACACCCGGGCATAGCCCAGCCGCCCCATCAGCGGTCCCAGCATGAGGATGGAGGCGCGCATTGTGCGCACCAGCTCGTAGGGCGCCTCGGCGTCGGAGATCTTCTCGGCCTGGATGGTCATGTCCGTGGGAGGCACGTCGGGAGTCTCGACGCGCGCCGCCGTGTGCGCCAGCAACTTGCCCATGGTGATGATGTCGCGCACCCGTGGCATGTTTTTCAGGTGCACGGGTTCGGCGGTCAGCAGGGCCGCGGCCATCGCCGGCAGCGCCGCGTTCTTGGCGCCGCTGATACGCACCGTGCCTTCCAGCCGCCGCCCGCCTTTGATGAGGAACTTATCCATGCGTCTGTCTTGTCATGTAAAGCTCTTAGCTTTCAGCGATCGGTTTCATGCCCACGAATCGTTGATGGCTGACCACTGACAACTGACGACTACTCTCCCAGCGCTTTGCGCAAATTGCCGTGGGCCCGCCGGAGCCGCCGCTTGGCCTCCGCCGCATCTGCGCCAGTCTTTGACATCACCAACGCCACCCGCAGATCGTGTCCGGCCTGACGCAGCGCGCGTTCCGCTTCTGCCACACTCGCTCCCGAGGCCTGCTCCAGGATGCGCAAGCCACGCTGGCGCAACTTCCAATTGGTGAGCGCCACGCCAATCATCCAGTTGTCGTAAACGCGGCCCAGCCGGACCATCGCGGCGGTACTGAGCATGTTGAGCACCAATTTTTGCGCTGTCCCCGCTTTCATTCTCGTCGATCCGGCCAGCACCTCCGCGCCCACCCGGGGCGCGATGGTGATTGCCGCGACGCGCCCGAGCGGCGAGGGCCGGTTCGAAGTCACACCGATGGTCACAGCGCCCCGCCGCCGTGAATAAGCGAGCGCACCAAGCACGTAGGGTGTCGAGCCGCTGGCGGTGAGTCCCACGACCACATCGTTCGTTGTGATTTTTTTCGCCGCAAGGTCCCGCGCGCCCTGCCCCGCAGAATCCTCAGCTCCCTCGACAGCCTTTGCGAGCGCGCGCCGCCCGCCAGCGACCACGGCTTGGACCTTCCGCGGCGCCACGCCGAACGTCGGCGGGCATTCAGCGGCGTCGAGCGCCGCCAGCCGGCCGCCCGTCCCCGCGCCCACGTAGAGCAATCTTCCGCCGCGGCGCAGTGCGCGCACGATGGCCTCAACCGCGCGCCCGATTTTCGACAGCTCGCGTGCGACCGCCACGGCCACCCGCGCATCCTCGCGGTTGATGACGCGCAGCATGGCTCGGGTGGACAGCCGGTCGAGCCCCAGGGAGCGCACGTTGCGTTCCTCGGTGGCGCTGAGTTTTGTCCGAGAGGGTTTCACTGGCGGGGATTATAACTGCGGAAGCAGGGCCGCAGGGTCAGGGAAGCGAACTCGCCAACATTGCTCGAGATCCGCGCTCCGGCAACTCATCGTCCGGCTTGGCGCTCGGGCACAAGGCCCAGCGCCGTGACCACCGCGTCGTGCAGCGCCGGGCGCACCTGCCGGATCTTGTCGTTTTCGCGGGTGGGATGGACGCGGTTGGTCAGCAGGACGACGAACAACTCCTTTTCCGGGTCGATCCAGATGGAGGTGCCGGTAAAACCTGTGTGTCCGTAGCTGCGCGATGAAAAATACCGGCCGCTGGAGGAGCCCTCGGTGGGGACGTTCCAGCCCAGTGCTCGGATGCCGCCGGCGAGCGACTGGCGCGCAGTGAACGGCTCGATGGTGGCGCGGCGCAGCAATCGCTGGTGCGCATAGATGCCGCCGTTGAGCAGCATTTGGCAAAATGCCGCCAGGTCCGCCGCGGTCGAAAACAGCCCCGCCTGCCCCGCCACACCGCCCATGGCCCAGGCGTTCTCATCGTGGACCTCGCCTTGCAGCAACCGCTTGCGGAACGTGGTGTCATTTTCCGTCGGGGCGATGCGCGCCCGCAGGGTTTTCGGCGGGTTAAAAAGCGAATCCTTCATGCCCAGCGGCGCAAAGATCCGCTCGCGTGCAAGCCGGTCCAAGGGATGGCCCGTTAACCGCTCGACGATCTCGCCCAGCAGCATGAATCCCAGGTCGGAATACTCCGACCGCGTTCCGGGCTCGTAAGTGAGCGACTCGGCAAAAACCCTGGCGAGCGTCTCCCGCTTGTTCTTGGCGGTCTTGAAAAAATCCTCGTGCGCTGGCAGCCCGGAAGTGTGCGTGAGCAGGTGGCGCAGCGTGACCCTGCGGCGCCATTCGGGGTTCGGCCCCGCCGCCCATTCGGGGAGGTAGATTCCGATCGGCGCGTCGAGCTGGAGCTGCTCGCTCGCGACCAGCATGGCGACCAGCGTCGTCGTGACCACCGGCTTGGTGAGCGAGGCGGCGTCGTAAATCGTCTCCGGGCGGACCGCCGG
>JBASRK010000189.1:0-1966 GCA_049273775.1 Candidatus Acidiferrales bacterium | reverse complement strand
AGGCCGCGTCGTGCGCGTCCTCGAGCGCGCGCATCCGACCGTGGTGGGGCTGTTCCGCTACGGCGACCGCGGCAATGCCGTCCTGCCCTACGACACGCGCCTGCTGCACGAGATCATCATCCCGCCGGGCGAGGAGCTGACGCCGGCACTGCGCGCGAAGCTAGGCCCCAAGCAACCAGCACGAGGCGCGCAGGCACCACACGGCCGCCGGCGAGCGCGCCTGGACGAGCTCGACGGCGCCGTGGTGAACGTCGAGCTGACACGCTTCCCTCGCGGCGGGGTGGCGCCGGCGGGGCGCGTGGTAGAAATCCTGGGCCGGCCCGGCGAATTCGGCGTGGACGTCGAGATCATGATCCGCAAGCACCACCTGCCTTACCAGTTCCCCGAAGAGGTGCTAGCCGAAGCGCGGCAAGCGGCACAGCTGGTGAGCGAACGCGAGCTGGCCGGCCGCGAGGACTTCCGGCACCTGCCCATCGTGACGATTGACGGTGAAACGGCCAAGGATTTCGACGATGCGGTGTACGTTGAGCGGCTCGCGAACGGGCGCTGGCAGCTTCAGGTGCACATCGCCGACGTGGCGCACTACGTCGGACGAGGCTCGGCGCTCGACCGCGAGGCGCGGCTGCGAGGCACTTCGGTCTATTTCCCCGATCGCGCCGTGCCCATGCTGCCCGAGGAGCTGTCGAACGGTATCTGCTCGCTCAATCCGCACGTGGACCGGCTGGTGATGAGCGCGGTGATGGAGATTGATGCGAGCGGCGGCGTTGCGGCGGCGCGATTCACCCCGGGGGCGATCCGCTCGGCCGAGCGGATGACCTATACCAACGTCAAAAAGGTGATCGAGGGCGACGCCGAAGCGACATCGCACTATGCAGCGCTGGTGGAAAGCTTCCGCCGCATGCGCGAGCTGGCCCTGCTGCTGAATGCCCGGCGTGAGCTCCGCGGCTCGATTGATTTCGACCTGCCGGAACCGGTAATTGAGTTCGACGCGATGGGGCGCATGGTCGGGATTGTCCGCAGCGAGCGCAACATCGCCAACCGCCTGATTGAAGAGTTCATGCTGACGGCCAATGAAGCGGTGGCGGGGTACCTCGAGCGACGCGGCCTAGCCTCGCTGCACCGCGTACACGAGAAGCCCGACGCGAAAAAGGTGCTGGAATTCGAGGAATTGGCGCATGCCTTCGGTTACTCCCTCGGAGTTGCGGACCTCACGGAGCGGCGCCTGGTGGTCAAGCACGGCCGCGTGCCCGCACCCGCCCGAAGCGACCCCGTCGGGCGCGCCGCCCGGGGCCGCGAGCGGCAGATGACCGTGGCGCTGCCCGGCACAGCCGAAATTGACATCCGCCCGCAACACTACCAGCGCCTGACCGAAAAGATCGCAGGCAAGCCCGAGGAGCGCATCCTCTCCTACCTGATGCTGCGCTCGCTCAAGCAGGCGCGCTACGCCGCCGAGCCGCTCGGCCACTTTGCCCTGGCTTTCGACCAGTACACGCACTTCACCTCGCCCATCCGCCGCTATCCCGACCTGATCGTGCACCGCGTCTTGAAATGGGCGCTGGCGCATCCGGAAGCGCGCACGCGCCCTGGTGCGGTTGCGAGACACGGCAAGCCGGCTGCCGCGGCCGGCGGCAAAGACGCAGCGGAGGCCGGGCTCGGACCCTACCGCCGCGTCGAGCTCGAAGAGATCGCGGAGGAGTCGTCGGAAGCCGAGCGCCGCGCCAGCGGCGCCGAGCGCGAGCTGATGGACTGGAAGACGGCACAGTTCATGGAAAGCCATCTGGGCGAGGAGTATGACGCGCTGGTGATCTCGGTGCAGAAATTCGGCTTCTTCGTCGAATTGATGGAGATCTTCGTCGAGGGCCTGGTGCCGATCACCGCGCTTGAAGAGTTCACCGGCGAGCGCTGCCTCTACCGCGAGCGCGACCACGCGCTCGTGACCCAGCGGGGCCGCAGCGGGGCGCCGGGC
>JBASRK010000178.1:0-2892 GCA_049273775.1 Candidatus Acidiferrales bacterium | reverse complement strand
TTGGACTTAAAGTCCTTTAGATTCCACTCTTACAAAAAACACCCGGGGGGGGCCCTCCTTTGCCTCCTCCCACTTGACACATCGTCCTCGAAGCGGTTTATCTGGAAAAGACAACGTGCCAACCGCCCGGATGAATAATTTCTATCAGCAATTCGCGGCCACCGCCGAGCGCTTCGCCGCCCGCCCCGCAATCGAAGTGCAGCGCCGCGACTCGCTCGATCGCTTCACCTATGCCGAGCTGCGCTCGATGGCCGAACGCGCCGCGGAGTTCCTCGCCGGGCGCGGCACTGCCGCGGGCGACCGCTGCGCCATCCTGGCCGACAACGATGCGCGCTGGTGCGCCGCTTATCTGGGGGTGTTGCGCATCGGCGGCGTCGCGGTCCCGCTCGATACGGCCTACAAGCCGCAGCAAATTGCAGTGCTGCTCCGCGACTGCGGAGCCAGAATCCTGTTCACCTCGCCGCGCTACCTGCCCGGCGCGCTCGAGGCGGTGAAGCTCGCCGGCACGGCGACGCAAATCGTCCTGCTGTATCGAGCTTCCGATGCTGCGGACCTCGCGAATTTCGACGACATCCTCGCGCAAACTGCGCCCGCCACCGGAACGCTCCCCGCTTCGCCCTCGAGCGCCAGCGCTGCCGCGCCCGGCCCCGCGACGCCCGCGGACCCTGCGGTGATCCTCTACACCTCCGGCACCACCAGCGACCCTAAAGGCGTCGTGCTCACGCACGCCAACCTGCTCGCAGAGCTGAACGCCGTCTTCCAGGTCCTGCACGTGGACGATCGCGACACCATCCTTGGCGTCCTCCCGCTGTTCCATGCCCTGGCGCAGATGGCCAACCTGCTGCTCCCGTTTTCGATTGGCGCGAGGGTGGTGTTCCTCGAGGCGGTGAACTCCGCTGAGCTGCTCCGCGCCCTGCGCGACCGCGGCGTCACCGCCTTCTGCTGCGTGCCGCAGTTTTTCTACCTCATCCACCAGCGCGTCACCCAGCAGGTGGCAGCCGCCGGCCGCGCCCGGCGGCTCGCGTTCCGCGCGCTGCTCGGGCTGAACGGTTGGCTGCGCGAGACAGCAGGCATCAACCTCGGCCCGGTGGTCTTTCGCCGCGTCCACGACGTTCTCGGTCCCGAGATGCGTCTATTGGTTACCGGCGGCTCGCGCTTCGACCCGGTCATCCACCGCGACCTCTACCGCCTGGGCTTCTCGCTCTTGCAGGCCTACGGGCTCACCGAGTCCTCCGGCGCGGCCAGCGTGACGCGTCCCGGAGACAAACTGTCCGATTCGGTCGGCCCGCCGCTGCCCGGCGTCGAAGTGAAGATCGTTCCCGGCGAATCGGGCGCGGCGGAACCCGCTGCGGCAGCTTCCGCGGAGGCTCCCGCCGGCAATGGCGCCTCCTCCGCGGAGGGCGAAGTGCTCCTCCGCGGCCCGGTGGTGATGCAGGGTTACTTCAACCGCCCCGACGCAAACGCCGAGGCCCTGGCCGGCGGCTGGCTGCACACCGGCGACCTGGGCTATCTCGATCCCAGCGGGCGGCTGCACATCACCGGCCGCCGCAAAGAGATCATCGTGTCGAGCTCGGGCAAGAACATCTACCCTGAGGAGATTGAGGCGCACTATCTGCAATCGCCCTACATCAAGGAGCTCTGCGTGCTCGGGCTGGCGCGCCCGGGCGAGCCGGCGGCCGAGCGGCTGCACGCCGTCGTCGTCCCGGATTTCGAGGTGATGCGCGAGCGCAAAGTGCTCAACACCCGCGAAATCCTGCGCTTTGAAATAGAAGGGCTCTCCATCCATCTGCCCAGCCACAAGCGCATCCTGAGTTACGAGATCTGGACCGAGGAGCTGCCGCGCACCACCACGCGCAAGCTCAAGCGGTTTGAAATCGAGCGGCGCGTCAGCGGCCACGCCGGGCCGGCGCAAGCCGCCTCCGGCGAAGCGCCCTCATTGAGCGCAGAGGATCTCGCCTGGTCGGCGCAGCCGGAGGTGGCGTCCGCGCTCGAGTTGGTGCGCGCCGCGGCCAAGGCCGGCGCAGCGCTCCGGCCCGACGCCAATATCGAGCTCGAGCTTGGCCTCGACTCGATGGAGCGTGTCGAGCTGTTGACGCGTCTCGAGCAATTGTTCGGCACCGACGTTCCGGAGGAGGTCGCGCACCGCATTTACACCGTGCGCGAGTTGGTCGAAGCCTGCTTGCCTCGCGACGACCGCGGCATCCCGTCTCCCGCAGGGGCGCATAGCTCCCAGACCTTTGGTACGCCCCTGCGAAAACAAACCGATAGTGATGCCTGGGCGCGCCTCCTGGCAGCGGCGCGGGAAGACGACCCGCAACTCACCGCGCTGTTGCGGCCCCGCCCGGTCTTTGCCGCCGCCACGTTTGTTGTCCTCAAGCTCTGCTACGGCCTCGAGCGGCTGATGTTCCGCTTCCGCGTCGCCGGCCTTGAAAATCTCCCGCCGCAGGGCCCTTTCCTGCTCTGTCCGAACCACCAGAGTTATATGGACGCTTTCTTGCTGGTGAGCGCGCTGCCCTTCCGCATCTACCGCGACGTCTTTTTCGTCGGCGCCAGCGAATATTTCGACACGACGTTCTCGCGCTGGTTCGCCCGGAAGATCAACCTCCTGCCGGTGGACCCGGATACGAACCTGGTCCGCGCCATGCAGGCCGGCGCCTTCGGCCTGCGCCACGGGAAAGTGTTGGTCCTGTTTCCGGAGGGCGAGCGCTCGATTGACGGCCAGCCGAAAAAATTCAAGAAGGGAGCTTCCATTCTCTCCCTGCACCTCGGTGCGCCGGTCGTGCCGGTGGCGCTGGACGGCGTCTTCGAGGTCTGGCCTCGGGGGCTCGGGCCGCGCTGGCGCGCCTGGCTGCCGGGCGGCCCGGGTCGCGTCTCCCTGCGCTTTGGGCCGCC
>JBASRK010000175.1:0-1672 GCA_049273775.1 Candidatus Acidiferrales bacterium | reverse complement strand
GGATCAGCACAACCAACAGGATCAGGCCCAACCCGCCGCTCGGACCATAGCCCCAATTGCGACTATGCGGCCACGCCGGAACAGCGCCGAGCAGCATGATCACCACGAGCACGATCAGAATGGTGACCATAGTCTTTCTCCCTACCGGTAACCGATCACGAGTCTCCGAACACAACGTTACTGCTGGCGGCATCGCGGTGTCTGTTCACTAACGCACGCCGTCCGGCAGCCTTCTCTGGTACGTTGAACGACGTGCCGAACGAGTACATCCCAGAGGCGCAGGACCGTGGGTTCACCGAAGAACAGCGCGATTCAGCAGCCGAGTCGGCCAGGAATGAGGCGGAACGGTTCAGGCGACTGGCAGAGGAAGCGCGGGAGGTCCGCGACCAACATCGTGAGGCGCTCGAGACTGTCCGGCAGGAGCGGGAGCGTCTACGGGAAGCCGGGGAGACGGCGCGGACCGCTGGTGAGGACGCACGAGCCGCAGCCGAGGATGCTCGTCACGCGGCGATGGATGCTGTGCACGCTACCGCCGAGTCGCTGCAGGCGACACTCGAACACATGAAAGTCGTTGAGGAGATGCGGCGGACCCTCCGTGAGATCCGCGACGAGAACAAGCTCGACTCCAACTGAGAGGACTCGGACGGCACGATCCGCCCAAGTGCGCGATTCTCAAAGGGTTGGCAACCGGATGAAGCGCTGAAGCAGACCGGCCAAAAACTCTGTCAACGCGTGTGCGCAACGTCTCCTCGAGGGATGGCGGCGATGTTCGCGGGCGAACTTGCAATGACCCGCCCACTGCGTACGCTAATGGACTCGCTGACTCTCAACAGGTGGGGAGCAGCGCGGCGTCGCACTGCTGTTTTCTGCGCGGGGATGATGCCTGAGAATCGCGACCATGGACACGCCAAAATTTCCGCATCATCGCGACTGCGAGGCGTTGACCGGCATCACGCTGGACCATCTGCCGCGCGATGGGTCACTGGGGCGCGTCCGGCGTTTCGCGAAGGGCGCGTACCTGTGGCAACCTGACGACGCGGCCGATCGCATCTATTTCCTTCGAAAAGGGCGAGTGGTGGTCATGACCGCCAAGCCCCACGAACGGCCTGTTGCCTTGCGGACGCTCGAGCCGGACCAGCCCTTCGGCGAGTTGTGCTTGTGCAGCGTTCGAACGGGTATTCGGGGAACCACGGCCTGTGCTCTGGTCGCCAGTGAAGCGATCGAGATCAAGCTGAGCAACTTCCTCGGCTACCTGCGCCAGAACCGCGCGGCGTTCGAGGCGTTGATGTTCACCTTTTGCCTGAGGCTGACAGACGCCGAGCATCGAATCGAGGTGATGGCGCATCGCGGGGCCGAGCAGCGGCTCGGCCGCCTGCTGCTGCGTCTGGCCACATCGCGCGGACGCAAGGGCCGCATCGGCCTCAGGGATACGGTGACTGTGTCGGTGAGTCACAACGAGCTGGCCCAGCTCGCCGGCATGAGCCGCCCACATGTCACGGTCACGATGGGACGGCTCCGTCGTCGCGAGCTCGTGCAGTATGAGCGTGAAGGTCTGGTTCATGTCGATGTGGAGTCGCTGACCGACTATCTCGGTCGCATCGTTCGCGGCGAACGGGCGTGAGCGCACTTCAGCGAGCGGAGACCAAGTTGCCGCGATCCAGCAAGCCGGCAC
>JBASRK010000138.1:0-15625 GCA_049273775.1 Candidatus Acidiferrales bacterium | reverse complement strand
ACCCGGTAGCGAACTTCGTCACCCACGTCGACGGCATGGTCTGTCCAGTTGAACCGCTGGAATGGCCACTTACTCGAGGGCTCGTGATCGCCCGATTTGGGCTTGTCCTTTTTGAACCCGAGGCGGTTCTCGACGGGTTCAACCTTCTCTCCCGCCCCGGTATTCCGCGCCCGCTCCAGCAGGAACCCACGACACCCCGGAATGAACTCGCTCGGAGCCCACGCGACAAACGCGTCATCGCTGTTGGTATAGACGGCGACCTTGATGCTTATGGCCAGGGATATCCTCCTGAAGATAATGAGTTGCGTCCGACGGCCCACGCACATCGGACCGCCGCGTTTCAGCTACCGACAGCGTGGTGACTCTACGCATATACTGAGCATGGATATACTCGAATATTAATCTGCGAGTCAAGCGCACACAACCTCGGAGAACTGTTTCCCCTCCTTGGATTCTGGCGAATACCGGCTGTGGCCGGAAATGCCCGATAGATCTCGCCTAACCTCCCAGTTCTTTCCGACCCGGCTTCCAACTCCCGTGAAGTCAGCATACCGTTCATGTGCCGGATCCCTTTGCGCAACAAAGAGGGAAAAATGGCAGCGCGTTACGACAGTGCGCAGTTAGGTAGGTTCCTCTACTGCGTGGTGATCGGGCCGACCGCAACTTTTTGGCTGGAGGCGCGTAGAATAGAGTAGGAGGGAGAGGGGCAAGATGAGTGCGCAAAAAGGACTGGCGATCGCCGCGGCAGTCATTCTGGCCTGCCTGGGAGCGGCCTGGCTGAAGGGCCAGCAGCAGGACCCCATGGCCGGGCATCATCATCCGAGCGCTCCGGCGACACCGGAGGACATGAAAGTGGAGCAGGGCGCAGTGAACTCGATGACGCGCGGGCACCGTCACATGGGCCCGCACATGAAGATGACCGCGCCGCGCCCGCAGGCGTTCGGGGACGCGGAGCGCGCCGACGCGCTGGTGGCAACGCTGCGCGAGTCGCTCGAGCGGTACAAGGACTATCGCGCGGCCATCGCGGACGGCTTTCAGCCCTTCCTCCCCAATGTTCCCCAGCCCCAATACCATTTCACCAATTACTGGCACGGCTTCCTCGAGGCCTTCTCCTTCGATCCGGCACGGCCCACTTCGCTGCTCTACAAGAAGACGCCCGAGGGCTATCAGTTGCTGGGCGCGATGTACACCATGCCGAAAAACGCCACCGAGGACCAGTTGAACCAGCGCGTGCCGTTGAGCGTGGCAAGCTGGCACCTGCACGTCAACCTGTGCATGCCTCAGAAGGGCCAGCGGGCCGATTGGACTAAGTTCGGCCTGGCGGGCTCGATTGCCACGCCGCAAGCCTGCGCCGACGCCGGGGGGAACTTCAAGCCCGTCGTCTTCGGCTGGATGATCCACGTCTATCCCTTCGAGACCTCGCCAGAGAAGATCTGGGGGCAGTAAGCGGGTCGTTTATCGCGGCAGCCGGTTCCCAGTCCTTTGCCGCAGGCGCTGCTCCAGTTGACTAGTTGTTGTGCCACTCCGAGCCGGACAATTGATTCTGCCGGCTCCCGCAAGGTATGATGAATTCTGATGTGTTTGGCCCGACGCAAATTGCTTACCCATGCCCGCACCTTCGGCTGCTGGCTGCTGCTTGCCGCAATTCTGCTGGTTGCCGCGGCCAGCGCTGTTGCCGCTGACGACAAGCCGCAAGTCTTGCCGCTCGACCAGATCAAGCCCGGCATGAAGGGCTTCGCCTACACCATTTTCGCCGGCGACCAGGTGGAAAAGTTCGACCTGGAAGTGATCGGCATCCTTCCAAACCTGATGGGTCCGAAGCATTCCATCATCCTGGTGGAGCTGAAGGGGGCGAAGGTGGAGCACACCGGCGTGGTGGCGGGGATGAGCGGCAGCCCGGTGTACATCGAAGGGAAGCTGGCAGGCGCGTTGTCGCTGAAGTTCGGCATCTTCACCAAGGAGGCGCTGGCGGGCGTGACGCCAATCGAAGACATTCTTGAGGTGCAGCCGGCCACAGACAAACCGCGGACCGAAACCGCAGAGGCAGCAGCGCCAGCGGACTCTGCCGCGGTGTCCGAGGGTTCGGGCGCAGCCGAGGGCGCGACGATCAAAGAATATGGGGTCCCGGCGGATATCGCGCAGCGCGCCGGGCTGGGTGCAGGCGCCTACCTGGCGCCGATTGAAACGCCACTGGTCTTTTCCGGCTTCCATCCGGCGGCGCTCAGCCGCTATGCCGGGGAGTTTGCCGGCTATGGGATGGTGGCCACACAGGGGGGCACCGCCGCGCCGCAGGAGGACGACGCGCACATCCAGCCGGGCGACATGGTCGGAATGGTGCTGGTGCAGGGCGATCTCTCGATCCATGCTGCGTGCACGGTCACGGCCCTGGTGGGAGATCGAGTCTATGTTTGCGGGCATCCGCTATTCGGTTTTGGGGCGGTGTCCATGCCGATGGCGCGCGGGCGCGTGCTGACGACACTCTCCTCCGAGCTGGCTTCGATGAAAATCGTCAACGCGGGCGGGGTGATCGGCACGGTCACCGAGGACCGGCGGACAGCGGTGATGGGGCGGCTGGGCCCGGCGCCACGGATGATCCCCATGGACCTGACCATCGCCACACCGGCAGGCCAGAAGCAGTTCCACTTCGAGCTGATCGAACACGCCAAGATCACGCCGCTGCTGGTGGCGTTTGCAGTTTTCAACGGGCTGGTGGGCAATACCGCCTACAGCGAGGGAACGACCCTCCGGCTGACCGGCGGGTTTGAGATCGCCGGCCACTCGCGGGTCAACCTGGAGAATATGTTCGCCCCCACCGACACGTTCATCCCGGACGGAGGCTTCGTCGCCGGGGCGGTGCAGAGCGTCTTTACGCGCATCTTCGCGAACCCGTACGAAGCGGCGCGGATCGAACGGATCACGCTGCACGTGGAAAGCATTCCCGAGCGGCGGTGGGCGACAATCGAAAGCGCCTGGAGCGAGAAGAGCGAGGCGCAGCCCGGCGAAGCGGTGAGCGTCAAAGTGCTGCTGCGGCCGTATCGCGGCGCGCCGGTGATCCGGGAAGTGCCCATCACCATCCCGCCGCAGGCCGCCCGCGGGAGCACGCTGCGTATCATGGTGAGCGACTCGGATTCGCTCAACCGGATGTCGCGCCTATTCACCTTTTCGCCGCAGGGCCGGCTGGCGGGGCTCGAGCAACTCATCACGCTGCTCAACCGCGAGCGGCGCAACAACCGGCTCTACGTGACCTTGCTCCAGCCGACACCGACGCTGCTGGTAGAAGACAAGGAGCTGCCCAACGCTCCGCTGTCTGAGATCAACGTGCTCGACCAGCGGCGCAACTCAAGCGGCTCGCTGCTGCTTCGGGAATCGACTGCCGGTGAATGGTCGGTGCGGATGAACGAGGTGATCTCGGGGATCTACTCGGTGACGATCGCGGTGAAGTAGCCGCCGGAGGGGAAGTCCGGCGCCCAAGGGTTTTGTCCAACAGGAGAGAGACGATGCGGGTTTTCTCGCGCCGCTTGCTGGCGTGCGGCATGGCAGTGCTGCTCGCGGGGTTCGCCCCGCCGCCGGCGCGCGCCGAACACACGCGCCAGTGGCGGCAAGCAACCTACGAAGACTTCGACAAGGGCACGCCGCGCGGCGTGGCGCTGCGCAGCGACGGCAAGCTCGTGCTGGCGCCGCGGTTCGCGCCTTTCGCCGACCCCAACGCCGCCTACCTGTGGTCGCTGCGGGTGGACTCGAAAGGCAACCTCTACGCGGCGGGCGGCTCGAATGCCAAGGTGCTGCGCTTTGACTCGAAGGGGACGGCGACAACTGTCTTCGAATCGGCGGAAATGACGGCGCAGGCGCTGGCTCTCGATGCTGCTGACAACCTCTACGTGGGCACTTCGCCCGACGGCAAGGTCTACCGCATCACGCCGGCCGGCGAAAAAAAGGTCTTCTTCGAGCCAAAAACGAAATACATCTGGGGCCTGGCGGTGGACGCGAACGGCACCGTGTATGTCGCCACCGGCGACAAAGGCGAGATCTTCACGGTGAAGCCCGACGGGAGCGGCCAGGTGTTCTATTCGAGCGAAGAGACGCACATCCGCGCCCTGGCGCTCGACGGACGAGGCAACCTGCTTGCCGGCACCGAGCCCAACGGGCTGATCCTGCGTATCTCCCTGGCCGATAGCAGCAACGCCCGGCAGGCCTTTGTCCTCTACGAGACCTCGAAGAAAGAGGTCACGGCGGTGCTGGTGGACCGCGCAGGAAATACCTTCGCGGCGGCCATCGGGGAGAAGCCGCGGCCGGGCCAACCGATCCCGCTGGTGGTTGTCACGCAGCAGCAGGCGGCCGGCGGGCAGCCCATAGCAGCCGCGGGAACGACGGGCCCGGCGCCGCAGGGCACTGTGTTCGTGCCCTTCCCGCCCATGGTGGGCAGCGCCGTCTATCGCCTGGCGCCCGACGGCGCCCCGGAAGAGTTGTGGAGCTCGCGAGACGAGCTGGTCTATGCGCTGGAACTCTCGCCCGGCGGGAAGTTGCTGCTCGGCACAGGCAATCGCGGCGTGGTCATCGAGCTCGAGGGCCGTGGCGTGTTCTCCAGCCTGGTGAAAACGGCGTCGTCGCAAGTGACGAGTCTGGCGCAGGGGCCGGGCGGCAAGGTGTACCTGTGCACGGCCAACCCGGGGAAGATCTTCACGCTCGGGCCGGACGATGAGCCCGAGGGAACGTTCGAATCGCAGACCTTTGACGCCCGCATATTCTCGCAATGGGGCCGGCTGGAGTGGTGGGGGGAAAACGCAGACTCCGATGGGAAAATCTCGCTGTACGTCCGCTCGGGCAACACCTCCAACGCGGAAAAGAACTGGAGCCCCTGGGCGGGGCCCTACTCCAGTGGCAGGGGCGAGAAGGTGAACTGCCCGCCGGCGCGCTTCGTGCAGTGGAAGGCGGTGCTGCGCAGCTCGAGCGCCTCGCCGCCCAAGGTCTCCTGGGTGAGTCTCTCGTACCTGCCGAAGAACGTCGCGCCGACGGTGGACGCTATCGTCGTGCAGAACCCCGGCGTGCGCGTGCAGGGACCCTCCGTCGCGCAGCAGGGCTCGACGGCTTCGCAGTCGGTGCAGTTGCGCATGCCGCCGCCAGCGCCGGCGAGCGGTGTCAGCGTCCCGCCGCAGCCGGAGAGGCCGCCGCAGCGGTTTGAACCGCCCCCCCAGGGCTTCGCGCAGAAGGGATACCAGGCCGTTGTGTGGAGCGCGCGGGACGAAAACGACGACGAACTCGTCTACACGATCTACTATCGCGGCGAGGGCGAGAAAAACTGGAAGCTGCTCAAGGAAAAGCTCGAGCAGAAGTTCTACTCCTGGGACACCAGCACCATGCCCGACGGCGCCTACTACTTGAAGATCCTGGCGTCGGACGCCCCGTCGAACCCCCCCGAAGACGCGCTTACGGCCGAACGCGAGAGCGACCGCCTCGAAGTGGATAACACGCCACCGGTGATCGAAAACCTGCGCGCCGAGCCGGCGAGCCCCGAAATCCGCGTCCGTTTCGACGCCCGGGATTCTTACAGCGACATCGCCCGCGCCGAGTCCAGTCTGGACGGCGGAGACTGGATGTTGGTCTTCCCCGTGGGCCGGCTCACCGATGCCCCGCAGGAAAGCTTCGAGCTGGTGCTTCGGGGGCTCGCGCCGGGCGAACACACCGTTGCGGTGCGCGTCTTCGACCGGTTCGAAAACGGCGCGACCTCGAAGGTGACCTTCAGCGTTGCTGCCAAGAAGCGTTGACCGTCAGCCCACGCGCAATTCCTCCGGCGGCTTGATGCGGCGGAAGGAAAAATACAGGAGAAAATCGTAAAGGATTTTCGTGCCCGCGCCCAAAAAGAGCGGGCTCGCGAGGGCCAGCCCGCTCATGGCCCAGCCTGCGCCGAAAGGGGCCACGGCATAGGCCACATTGCGCGTCAGCGTGGTCATGCCGCTGGCGAAGGCACGCTCCCCGGGCGGCACCACCGCCAGGATGTAAGACTGACGCGTGGGCACATCCATTTCTACCAGCGCCTCCCGCGCCAGGAAAAGCGCGGTAGCCCAGCCCACGCCCGGCGCAAATGGCACCGCCAGCAGGAACAGGCTAGACGGGAGGTGCGTAAAGACCATGGTGTTCAGCAGGCCGATGCGACGCGCCAGCCACGCCGCGACAAGGTGCGAGCCCGCGTTGGCCAGGCGCGCGCCGAAGAACAGCGGCCCCAGCCACGCTTCGCCAATTCCGAAGCGGCGGAAAAACCAGTACGAAACCAGCGCGCTGGTCAGGAATCCGCCGCCCAGGCTGTCCATTCCGGTGAGCGCGGCGAGGCCGGCGATACGGCGCTTCGATTCCGGGGCAATATTCGGGTAAAGACGCCGCCGGCCCTGGCCGGCCGCCTGCTGGGCGCGATCGGAGGCGAGCTCGACTCGCGAGGAGAGCGTGGCGGAAATCATCGCAGCCAGCAACGCCAGCGCCGCGGAGAGAACCCAGGCGGCCTGATAGGCCGATTCCTGCGGCCATCCCCAGCGCCCGCGGAGGAGGACCGGCACTCCGGCCAGCAAGCTTCCCAGCGCCAGCCCGATGTCGAGCGTCAGACCGTACCAGGCCAGGACAAAGGTACGGCGCTCGGGCGTCGCGGTTTCCGGGAGCAGGGCCTGCTCAAGAGCGTAGGATGGGCCGCGGTCGCGTCCAAGCCCGTTAATCATGCCGAAAAACGCCGCCACAAGGAGGAGTTCCGGCCGACACAGAGAGGCCAGCGCCGCGGCACCCACCGCGGTGAGCAGGCCCAGGACGACGAGCGTGCGACGCCGGCCGAAGCGGTCGGCCAGGAGGCTCGAAAGCAAGGTGGCCACAGCGGCGCCGGCAAGGCCCGCGGTCACCAACAAACCGGCGCTGCGAATGCTCCAGCCGATCGAGCCGAGATAGATCACCAGCAACACGCCGGTCATCCCTACTCCCAGCGAGCGCAGAAATGCAGCGAGGAAGATGCGCGTCTGGTCGGCAAGTGGCGTGGAGGGCATGCCGGCTCAGACTATGCCATAATGCGAGACTCAGTAGCTGCTTGACGAAGGGCACGTCGCTCGGGTTCCGCAGAGCGGGACGCGGAATATTCCGGTTGAAAGCCCACGCTCCGACCCGTACCGAGCGGACCACACCAGCGATGACGACAGCACCGAAGTTCTCCGGCACACAAACCATCCCGCCCGACCTGGAAGCCATCCGCGCCGCACACCGCCGCATCGCCCCGCACATCCACCGCACTCCGGTGATGACCTCGGCGTCGCTCGATGCCGTGGCGGGCGCGCAGGTTCATTTCAAGTGCGAAAACCTGCAAAAAACTGGCTCGTTCAAGATCCGCGGAGCCACCAACGCGATCTTTTCCCTTGGCGCGGAGGAGGCGGCGCGGGGAGTTGTGACTCATTCTTCGGGCAATCACGCCGCGGCGGTGGCCCTGGCGGCGCGTTGGCGCGGCATTCAGGCGTGGGTGGTGATACCGTCAAACGCGCCCGCAGCCAAGCGCAGGGCGGTCGAGGGCTACGGCGGCCAGATTACTTACTGCGAGCCGACGCTCGCAGCACGCGAGGCCGCCGCCGCCGAAATCATCCGCCAGACCGGCGCAGTGCTCATCCATCCGTTCGATGATGACCGCATCATCGCCGGACAGGCGACCGCCGCCGTGGAATTGCTGGAGGACGTGCCGGACCTCGATTTCATCCTCGCACCGGTGAGCGGCGGCGGGCTGCTCAGCGGCACGGCCATCGCCGCAAAGAGCCTGCGAGCGAGCATCCGGGTCATCGGCTGCGAGCCAGAAAACGCCGACGATGCTTACCGGTCGCTCGCCTCAGGACGTCTCGAGCCAATGGAGAGCCCCGACACCATTGCCGACGGGTTGCGCGCCTCGCTCGCCGGGCGCACTCTGGCCATCCTTCGCCGGCACGTGGACCAGATCGTGTTAGTTGCCGAGGAAGAGATCATCGTCGCAATGAGACAAGTGTGGGAACGCATGAAGCTGGTGATCGAGCCGTCGGCGGCGGTGGCCGTGGCGCCGCTGCTGGAGCGCCGGCTCCCCGTCGAGGCCAGGAAGGTCGGCGTCATTTTGTCGGGGGGTAACGCGGACCTCGAGCGGCTGCCGTTTGCGTGAGAGAAGTTGTCAGTGGTCAGTTTTCAGTTGTCAGATTTCAGGGAGTCCTCCACGCTCGCTTCGCGGAGATTGGACAGCCAGCGCGTACGAATCCACTGAAAACTCATAACCGACGGCTTGAAACTCGAGCTGCTCAGTCGTCCAGCGGCTTCCAGTCGGTTGGCGGGAAGGAGATCTGCCAGAAGCCGGGCACGGGCGCAGGGAACTCCACGGGGATGAGAAACCCCTCGGCGGTTTCCCGGGGCGCGCGGGTGACGCGACACCCCATTCGTTGTTGTGTGCGATCGTGCTGGAGCTCGAGTCTTACGTCCGCGTCCACGGGGCGGGAACAGAGCAGCATGGCGCCGTGGTCGTTTACGGCGACCGTGTGAGCGTGGATGGTCACCGGCTGGCGCGCGATGGTCAGGTGCAGCGTCACGGGCACGCGGATCATCACCCGTTGGCTGCGGCGGCGCTCCTCGCCGGGAAGAAGCTGCTGCCCGCGACCAGACTGCGACTTGGCACGCGTCATAGTTCCAGCCCCCAGAAACCCATTTCCGGATCGATCAGCTCGATGCCCAGTTCCCATCCTTCCGCGCGCTCGTTCCCGTTCCAAACGACAACACCTGGACTACTATGCTGTGTGACGAGATTGGTCATCCGAACGCGCTGTTCGAGCTCGAGTTTCTGCGACAGCACCACCAGGCAGCCGTAGGGGCCGACAATGCGCGTCTGCGCCTCTTCGTTCACTGTCCGGCCGCCTTCCGCTTCCCATTCCACGGCGACCTGCACTCGCGAGTTGAGGCGCACGCCGCGGCGCTTATCGTGAAACTTGGTCTGGTGCGAACTCTCTTTTCGCAGAGACATCCGATATCCTCCCGGCGTGCGTTCTGCTCCCGAAGCGCTCGGAACGCCCCGGCGCGGAGCTCCCTGAAGGTATTTGTGGGCTCCAATTTCGATGCTAGGCTGGCTGATACGAGCGGTCAATAGTACCGGGTGCGCAAAGCGTCATTCCGCAGCCGCTCGGGACGCCGGGCCCCAGAGGTAAGGCGAGAGAGTTTTATTACTTGCCGGCCTTGAAGGTGGGCACAGAGTTTTCAGTCAGCCGCGGCGCATGCGTCCCGGCCGGCTCCAGGGGCAGCACTTCTCCGCCCGGCTGGGCGGCCTCCACACGGCGGCGGCCACGAATGCGGCCTATCCACTGCTGGAAGTTTTCCATGTAGATGTAGACGACCGGGGTCAGGTACAGGGTTACGACCTGCGAGAAGAGCAATCCGCCTACCACGGCCAGGCCCAGCGGGCGGCGCGCTTCGCCGCCGGCGCCGAAACCGAACGCGATGGGCAGCGTGCCCATCAGCGCGGCCATGGTGGTCATCATGATCGGACGGAAGCGGACCAGGCTCCCGTAGTAGATCGCCTCCGCTGCGTTCTTGCCGGTGGTTTTTTGCGCTTCCACGGCGAAATCCACCATCATGATGGCGTTTTTCTTCACGATGCCGACCAGCATGATCACGCCGACGAAGGCGTAGAGGTTCAACTCCACCTTGAAGAGCATCAGGGTCAGCAGCGCGCCGAAGCCGGCCGAAGGCAGGCCCGAGAGAATCGTCAGCGGGTGGATGAAACTCTCATAGAGAACTCCCAGCACGATGTAGATCACCAGGACGGCCATCAGCAGCAGGATGCCCAAGCCCCGAAGTGAGGATTCAAAAGCCTGCGCCGCGCCCTGGAAACTCGTGCTGATATTACTGGACAGGGTGTCGCGCGCCAGCTTGTCCACCCGGGCCACCGCATCGCCCAGCGAAACACCCGGCTTGAGGTTGAACGAGAGGGTCACCGCAGGGAGCTGGCCCAGGTGGTTCACCGAGAGCGGCCCAAAGTTCGAGCTCAGCCCGGCGACGGAATTGAGCGGCACCAGTTGGCCCTTCGCGGAGCGGATGTAAAGCAGCGAGAGGGCCGAGGGGTCCCCCTGGAACTGCGGCTCGAGCTCCATGATCACGCGATACTCGTTGTTGGGCGCGAAGATGGTGGAAATCTGCCGGGCACCGTAGGCGGTGTAGAGGGCGTCCTCCACCTGCTGCGCGGAAACACCGAGGGCGGAGGCCTTGTCGCGGTTAATCACCACGTTGATCTGCGGGTTCTTGATCTGCAGGTCGGTGGCGACGTCCTGCAGGCCCGGTACCTTCTGCATCTGCGCGTAGAGCTGCGCGGAGGAGCGGTAGAGCTCCTCGGTGTCGGGGCTCTGCAGGGTAAACTGGTAGAGGCTCTTGGTGAGCTGGCCGCCGATGCGGATCGGCGGCAGGTTCTGCATGAAGGCCCGCATGCCGGGGACCGTGGCGAGCTTCGGCCGCAGCTCCTCGATCACCTGGTCCACGTGGGGGCGCTCGGCTCGCGGCTTCAGACGGATGAAGATGCGACCCTGGTTGGTATTCGCCGCGACGCCGGCGCTGCCTCCGCCCACGCTCGACATTACGTTGTTCACGTTGGGGTCCTGCATCACGATGTCGGCCAGCAACTTCTGGTGCTGCACCATGGCATCGAAGGAGATCCCCTCGGCCGCCTCGGTGAAGACAAAGATCGAGCCGGTATCCTCGCTGGGGAGAAATCCCTTGGGGATCTTGACGTACAGGTATCCGGTGGCCACCACCAGGGCGAAGGAAAAAACGACCGTGGCCAGGCGGTGGCGCAAGAAGAATTGCAGGCTGCGATCGTAGCCGTGCAGCATGGCGTCGAAACCGCGCTCGAAGGCGTTGAATAGCGCGCCGTGCTTTTCCTGATGCGGCGGGCGCAGGAACCGGCTGCACAGCATGGGGGTCAGCGTCAGAGAGACGAAGCCAGAAACCAGGATGGCTGCTCCGATGGTCACGGCGAATTCGTGCAGCAGACGTCCCAGGATTCCGGCCAGGAACAGGACGGGGATGAAGACCGCAGCCAGCGAGATAGTCATGGAGACGATGGTGAAGCCGACCTCTTTTGAGCCCTTGTACGCCGCCTCCACAACGCCCTCGCCCATCTCCATGTGCCGGACGATGTTTTCCAGCATGACGATGGCGTCGTCCACGACAAAGCCCACCGAGAGGGTCAGGGCCATGAGGGAGAGGTTATCGAGCGAGTAGTCGAGCAGGTACATCACCGCGAACGTGCCCACAATCGACATCGGAAGCGCCAAGCTGGGGATGATCGTGGCGGAGAGATTGCGCAGAAACAGGAAGATCACCATCACGACCAGAGCGATCGTGAGGACCAGGGTGAACTTCACGTCGTGCACGGAATCGCGGATCGAGACCGAGCGATCATAGAGGATGCTCAGGTTCACCGCCGGCGGCATCTGCGCGCGGAACCTGGGCAGCAGCGCCTTGATATTGTCCACCACTTCAACGGTGTTGGTGCCTGGCTGGCGTTGGATGGCCAGCACCACGGAGCGGGTGGCGTTAAACCAGCTCGCAATCTTGTCGTTTTCGACGCTGTCGATCACCCGGCCGAGCTCTTCCAGGCGCACCGGTGAGCCGTTGCGGTAGGCCACGATCAGGGGACGATAGGAGGCGGCATCAGTGAGCTGGCCGTTGGCCTGCACGGTGACGGCCTGGTGGCGCCCCCACAGGGTGCCGGTCGGCAGGTTGACGTTCCCTCCCGCGACGGCGGCCGCGACCTCGTCAATACCCAATTGCCGGGTGGCCAGCGCTCGGGGATTGAGCTGCGCCCGCACGGCGTATTTCTGCGAGCCAAACACCTGCACCTGCGCCACTCCCCCCACCATGGAGATACGCTGCGCCATGAACGTCTCGGCGTACTCGTCCACGTCCGAAAGAGGCAGGGTCGGTGAACTCAGCGCCAGATACAGGATGGGCTGGTCGGCCGGGTTGACCTTGCGGAATGACGGCGGGCTGGGCAAGTTCTGCGGGAGTTGCGGGGAGGCCTGGGTGATGGCCGTCTGGACGTCCTGCGCGGCGGCGTCAATACTGCGGCTGAGATTGAACTGGAGGGTGATCTGCGTGCCGCCCAAATTATTCGCGGAGGTCATCGAATCGAGGCCGGCAATAGTGGAGAACTGGCGCTCGAGGGGCGTGGCCACCGAGGAGGCCATCGTTTCGGGGCTGGCGCCGGGCAGAGTGGCAAAAACCAGGATGGTGGGAAAATCGACGTTTGGCAGGTCGCTGACCGACAAGGCGCGGTAGCCGATCACGCCAAACAGCAGGATGGCGGACATGATCAGAACCGTTGCAACCGGGCGCCGAATGAAGGGTTCCGCGATGTTCATGAGCGCTTATCCTGGTTCGATTGCTGGCCTGTCTCCGGTGCGCCTTTGAATTTCACCTTGGAACCAGGCACCAGGCGGAGCTGTCCGTCGGTAACCACGGTCTCGCCCGCCCGGAGACCTTTTTCGACAATCGTTTCGCCCTCGACGGTCCTTCCGGCCACCACCGGCCGCGACTCGGCTGTCTGGTCGCTCTTGACGACGAATACGTACTGGCCGTTCTGGCCGGTCTGCAGCGCCTGTGCTGGGACCACGACGGCGTCTGATTGAGCGGTCAGTGTGATCACGACGTCTACGTATTCTCCGGGCCAGAGCCGCCGCTGCTGGTTGGCGAAAGTTGCTTTCATCAAGATGGTCCCAGTCGTCATGTCCACGGCGTTGTCCACGAAGCTCAGCACGCCTTCCTCAGGACGCTTGGGGTCCTCGGGGACGACGGCCTGGACCTTCAACTTCCCCGCAGCCATGTACTTCTTCACGTCGGCGAGGTATTGCTCGGGGACCGAAAACCGCACATAGATGGGCGTGATCTGGTTGATGACCGCCAGGACGGGGACGTCGTTGGCCTTTACCAGATTTCCGCGGTGGACCAGCAGACCGCCTGTGCGGCCGTCCATCGGCGCGGTGATGGCGCAATACTGCAGATCGAGTTTCGCCTTTTCCACGGCGGCCTGGTCCGCTTGCACCAGGGCTTCCAGCGCATCGGCCTCCGAACTGGCCAAGTCGTTCTGTTGGCTTGAGACCACGCCTTCGGAAAGCAACTTCGCATAACGCCCGGCCTGGATGCGCGCATTTTCAGCCCGCGCCTTATCCCGGGCGAAATTGGCCCGGGCCTCCTGCAGCGCGACCTCAAAGGGGCGGCTATCAATCTTGAAGAGTAGATCGCCCTTGCGCACGTCCTGGCCGGCGACGAAATGCACGCCGACGAGCTGGCCCGAGATCTGCGGCTTGATCGCGACCGTCGTCAGCGCTTCCACGTTGCCGATGGCGCGCACCTGCACCGGAACGCTCTTCTGCACCACGGTGGCGACCGCAACCGGCACCACCGGCGCCGCGGGCGGCGCCGCCTGCTGCCTGGAACAGCCGGCCGCGATCAGGCCGACCCAGCATGCTGCAATGGGCAGAAGCTTCTTGAGCGAGCTCCCCCTTCCCTCTGCCGGGGGTCTCGCGGCTCGCGATTCCTGGCTGTGGTTCATCGTCACCTGCAAAATTCGCGGGCAGGTCACCCTGCCCGCTTCTGACCTCTTCAATGCCTTGCCGCGGGTTATCCCGCCTGCGCCTGACTCTTCTGGAATGCCGGAGCAAACTCCCGGGCGAACTGGTCAAAGGTGTGCGGCTGGACCTTCCCTACTTCAGCCACTACTCGAGTGACGTATGCGGCGCCGCCCCCGTTCCAGTCAGCGTGGGGCTCGAGGACGCCGTCGGCGAGCACTTCGGGAAACCCGGCCGACATCATTCCCTGCTTGGCCACGGCCGGAGTCACTTCGATGTGGGTCACCTTTCTGCCAAGCGCCGTCGAGAGCTTTTCGGCGATCTGGGTGAATGACAACGCCTCGGGGCCGGTAACGTCATAGGTCTTGCCGGCATGGCCGGGCTGGGTAAGCGTCGCTACGGCCACCGCGGCGACGTCGCGGACATCCACCAGGCTGATTTTTGCGTCCTTCATGGGCACGTAGATGGCGCCCTGGCTTGCCACAGCGTCCGCGAACCCAAGCGTGTTCTGCATGAAATAGTGCGGCCGCAGGTGCGTGCAGGTGATGCCGGATTGCTCAAGCTGCTTTTCGGTCTGCCAGTGCCAGCGCAGAAAGCGCACCGGAGATTCCGCCGCGGCGCCAATCACGGAGAGCTTGACGATGTGGCGTACGCCCGAGCGGCGTGCCGCTTCAATCAGATTGCCCTGCAGCTCGACCTGCCGCGGGTCAGACGACGACAGGAGAAAGACCTTCTCCGCTCCGGCGAGCGCAGCATCGAGCGTCTTGGGCTTGTCGAAATCACCCTGGGCAAGCTCGACCCCGGGGCGGCGGATCTGATTGGCCTTCTCCAGATTGCGGACCAACGCGCGCAACGGCGCGCCTGTGGCGGCAAGCTGCTTGACGACTTCACTTCCGACGGTGCCGGTGGCACCGGTGATCAGAATCATGCTGGTTCCCTCGCTTCCGGGAGGCAAAATGTCTTTAGTTTGGCGCGACGGCCCCGCGCTGGTGTTCATCCTCCCTCCCGTATAGATGCCCGCCGGGCACGAAAGTCACGGTTGCGCTCAGCGGCGAGGGTTGCGACGGCCTGGAAGCGCCGCCTGCGTCCTGGCTGCTTCTGCAAGGGACGCATGCCGGCGAGCCAGATCTGCGCCAGGGTACGACAGACCTGGCGGGTGTCAAACTTCTGGTAACGCCGCCCGCCGAACAGCTCCTGAATCAGGAAATGATACACCACCATGCCCAGAAATCCGCGGGCGGCCAGCCGGGGATCGATGCGACGCATCTTCCCGGCGCGGATGCGCCGCCGGATGTGATCGGCCAGGGCCTCGTAATATCCGGCCACATGCCTGCGGAAGAAACGATGTGATAGCCGGTGGTGTTCGAGCGCGCTGAACAGCAGCAGCCGCGTCAGCGAGGTGTCTTTGGTGTTGCGCTGCAGAATGCCCTCGGCAATCGCGGCAAAGGTCTCCTCTTCATCGGCTCCGGCGCGGAGCTCAGCCTCGAGCTGCTGGCGTCCTCCGGCGCTGCGGCACTTGCCGTCCAGGATGGCCCAATAGAGGTCGTCCTTGTGAGGGAAGTGGCGGAACACGATGGCCTCGTTGACGCGGGCCCGCTCGGCGATCTGGCGGGTGGTGGTGCCGCGAAAGCCCTGCCGGGCGAACAGATGAGTGGCCACCGCGAGGATCTGCCGGCGACGATCGGCTGCGGCGAGGCGATTGGACTTGCGTGGCATGTAAGTATGCACTTACTTTGTAGCGCGTTCTTTGGGGCGTGTCAACCGAAAGGGAGTTTCGCAGGCATGAGGCGCGACGGTAGCAGCGGAGTCGCGACACGTCCGCCGATTGGTGATCGTTGACGCCGGGCGCCGCGAGAGTTGCTCCGCGCCCGAGTCAGTAGCCTGCGAACTCCTCGGTCTTCAGGTTGTCTTCGCTGATGCCGAGCGAATCGAGCAGTTGCCGCATCCCCGTCACCATTGCCGGAGGTCCGGCGAGGTAATAGATCGCCTGACGCAGGTCGGGCACGTGCCGCGTAAGCAGATCTTTATTGATGCGGCCGAATTCATAG
>JBASRK010000135.1:0-52224 GCA_049273775.1 Candidatus Acidiferrales bacterium | reverse complement strand
CGGTGAACCGCAGCCTGGTTTCCGCCGGGAAGTTGATGTCTTTCTTCCCGGTCAGCGCCGCGCCCCCGGTGCCCGCCCCGGCGCCTGCGGCCGCTCCGATCGCTGCGCCCTTCCCGCCGCCTGCAAGCGCCCCGATTGTCGCCCCCAGCGCCGTGCCGCCGCCGATGGCAATGATGTTGCGCTTGTTGTGCGACCGTCCGGTCTGTCCCGACCAACGCGAGGCGACCGTATAGGTCCGGCTGTTCACGCTAATCGAATCGATCTTTAGCCAGAGCTTGGCCGGGGTGGTCAGGCGGCCCGAAGCCTGGGCACTCGTCACCGACAACGAAACTTTCGATCCCTTGGGGATCACCGTCTTGCCGTTCACGACAACGTCACTCGCCACGCTGCCGTCGACCTTCTGGCCCACCCTGGCGTCCTTGGAGCTAACCGACTGGTCAAGCGTCACAACGATGCTGCTCCCGGCAGGCACGGTGCCCTGCGCGTGGAGCGACACCGCCGCGCCCGCGAAGCTGGCTGCAACCAGGAACACGACTGACACTTTTCGCATTGCTATTACCTCCGCCGGAGAGTCCGACCCTGTGGGCCCAGTGTAACAGAACTAGCGATTGGTCCGCAAAGCACGAGGCGTCAGGGTGGTGTCCTAAGTTACAAGGAAAATCAGTCCTCGGGAGAGTCAAATTAGGACACGACCGGCGTCAGAGCGCGATGCTGAGCGAATCGCCCTGTTCTTCGACGAGCATGTTGTCAATCAGCCGCGTCGACCCGACAAAAACCGCCAGTAGCGCCAGGCAAGCCCGTTGCAGGCGCGACACTGGCTCAAACGTCTCCGCGTCCACGATCTCGACATAGTCAGCCGTGGCCAGCGGCTCCGCTTCAATCTTCTTGCGCAGGACGCCCGCCAGCCGCACCGCGTCGCGCTCCCCCGCGACGATATCGTGCCGCGCCGCGTCCAGCGCGCGATAGAGCACTGTCGCGGCGCGCCGCTGGTCGCCCTTGAGGTAGGCATTGCGCGACGACAGGGCCAGGCCGTCGGCGTCGCGCACGATCGGGCACACCACGATTTCCGTGTCCAGATTCAGGTCCCGAGCCATCTGCCGGATGAGGCGGACCTGCTGCGCGTCCTTGCGGCCGAAATAGGCGAAGTGCGGCTGCGCGATCTCAAACAGCTTGAGGACGATGGTGGTCACGCCGCGAAAATGGCCGGGGCGCAAGCGCCCTTCCAGCCGCTCGCCCAAGCCTTCCACGCTGACCGACGTGCGAAAACCGTTTGGATACATCTCCGCGGCAAGCGGGGCAAACAGGTAAGGCACCTGCAGCCCTTCGAGCAGGGCGCAGTCGGCCTCGATCGGCCGCGGATACTTCTCGAAATCTTCATTCGGGCCGAACTGCTTCGGGTTCACGAAGACCGAGACCACCACTGGCTGGCACTGCTGCTGCGCCGCGCGCACCAGCGACGCATGGCCATCGTGCAGTGCTCCCATCGTGGGGACAAGGCCGACGACCCGGCCTTCGGTGCGCATCTTCCGCGCCACCTGCTTCATCCACTCCACTGTGTGAATCGTTTCCACTGGCGCCGACGCGCTTCAATCGAGCGCTTGCCCGGCCCGCTCGCGGTAGAAATAGATCACGTCCGTGAATTTGGGCTTGGCGCCCGACTGGCGCAGCAGCATGGCCACCTGGCCACGGTGGTACGTGCTGTGGTTGACCACGTGTTGCAGCGCCTGCCAGAGGGCGTTCGCATAAATGCCGCTCTTGAGCGTGCGGAACTCGTGCACGCGCGCCAACTCCTCCGCCGAGAGCCGGGCGACGAGATCAAGGAGGTTTCGCTCGATCTCGGTCCAGCGGGTGTTCACGCTGGCGAGCGTGGGGAACTGTTCGGCGGCCGGCAGCGCGCCCGGTGAGCGGCCTTGGCAGCGCTCGAGCCAAATCCACTCGGCGCCCAGGATGTGCACCAGGGTGTCGCGCACCGAGCGGAAGCTGGAGCCGAGGTCGCGAGTGAATTGCTCTCGAGTGAGCGTGCCGCACGCATCGAGCGTGCGGCTGTTCGCCCAGGTATTGTATTCAAAGAGCAGGCGGACCGTCGCCGGATCCAGTGCTTTTGCTGGAAGCGTTCCAGCGTGCTCGCGGTAGAACAGGATCAGATCGGTGGCGGCGGGTACAGCATCCAACTGGCGCAGCATCGAGGTGATTTGGCCGCGATGATAGCTGCCGTGATTGGCGAGGTGCTGCAACATCTGCCAGAGCGGTTGAGCGTTGGGTTGGCCTTCGGTTGTGCGGTAGTGCTGGACGCGTGCCAGATCCTCTGCGGTGCATCCGGCGACAAACTGCAGAAGATTCTGCTCGCTCGTCGCCCAGCGAGCGCGGAGGCTGGCGAGGTCGGTAAGCTCTTCGGTCGGCGGGAGCGCGCCGGGCGAGCGGCCATGCCAACGCTCGAGCCAGAACCATTCCCCTCCCATGATGTGCGTGAGCGTGTCGCGGACCGAGCCATAACTCGAGCCGAGGTTGCGGGTGAACTGCTCACCTGTGAGCGCGGCGCAGGCGTCGAGAGTGCGGTGGTTGGCCCAAGCGTTAAAGTCGTAAAGCAGGCGAACGTGTTCTGGAGTCACGGCAGCGTCCTTTTACCCCGCCGCGGCGCGCTCAAGGGCGCAGCCGGGCGAGCAGTCGTTCGCGCAGCTCGGCCGGCAGATGATACGACTCTTCGTCTGCGGGGAACTGGCCGCTGCGGACATCCTCGCAGTACTCGCTTGCAGCGCGCGCAATCACCTCCGCGAGGTTGGCGTAGCGCCGGGCGAATTTGGGCACGTTGCCTGCCGTGAGCCCCATCAGGTCGTGGAACACGAGCACCTGGCCGTCGCACTCCGGTCCGGCGCCGATGCCGATGGTCGGGATGCGAAGCTGCTGCGTGAGGCGCTCAGCGAGTTCCCGTGGCAGCGACTCGAGCACGATTGAAAACGCCCCTGCCGCCTCGACGGCCCGGGCATCCCGCAAGAGCTGCTCGGCGGAGTCGGGAGTCTTGCCCTGCACGCGGAAGCCGCCCATAGCGTGGAGCGACTGCGGTGTCAGGCCGATGTGGCCCATCACCGGGATTTCGGCTTCCACCAGCCGGGCGATCAGCTCGAGCCGGCGCTCGCCGCCTTCGACCTTCACGGCTTCGGCGCCGGCCTCCTTCACGAAGCGCACGGCATTGCGCACCGATTCGGCGACCTCGCCGTGGTAGCTGCCGTAGGGCATATCGGCCACCAGCAGGGCTCGCCGCACGCCGCGGCGCACGGCGCGCGTATGGTGCAGCATCTCCTCGAGAGTGACCGGCAAGGTGTTGTCGTAGCCGAGCACGACCATGCCGAGCGAATCGCCTACCAGCAGGATATCCACGCCGGCTTCATCGAGCAGGCGGGCGGTGGGGTAGTCGTAGGCCGTCAGGCAGGTGATCCTGCGGCGGGTTTGTGTTAACTCGGTTGCGGGGTGGGACTTCCAATTCAGGATGTCGGGCACGGTAACTTTCCCGTTGCCCGCACGCGGTGCGGCGCTCATGGGATCCTCCGGTGCCGTCCCCGATCAAGCGGGGTACAGCCCTCAGGTGGAATGCTAGCAAAGACCCGTTCGATTTGCCAGATATTTAAGCGCGGGGCAATTCCAGTGGCACGCCAAAACGCGGTCAAGTGGTTCTCACCGCACCCTTCCTCGGGCTGCCTGAAAGGCTTGTCAGAAATGACCGAGTCCAGTCTGGGATTCAGCTTGACGCCCTCGACACCGTGCTCGGAGAATTTCACGCCGTCTCGGCAGGTGACATTGTGGAATGGATACTTCAGGTTGCCGGCCGTGCGAAAGTCACTTCACGCTTGGAGCGTCTCGACCCGACACCCGGGCTGTTTCGTAAACCGCCGTGCAAGTTTCCCGCATAGTTCGGCGAAACCCGATAGCGGTTTCGGGGTTCTACATAGATGAGGCCGGCTTAGAATCTATTACGCGGAGAGTCTCGATGAAAAATCATCGGACGGGCATCATTGCTCTGTGCGTTGTTGTGCTGGGGATGTATTTCGCCAGCTTGCTCGCGGGCTCCGCCTATCGCCGGTTTCAAGAGGGCGCCTCCGGCCAGGGCAACAAACCCGGTTCGCTCGATATCGGCGGCCGCACGCGCCGCTATTTCCTGCATGTTCCACCCGCGTACGATGGAAAGAAGCCGCTACCGCTTGTGCTCGTGCTCCATGGCGGTGGCCAGAGCCCCGAAAGCGCCGAGCGGATGTCCGGCATGAGCGTCAAGGCAGACAATGAAAATTTTCTCGTCGCCTATCCGAGTGGCACGGGCCGCTCCAGCCGCATGCCTACGTGGAACTCCGGAAACTGCTGCGGCTACGCAATGCAGAACAACGTAGACGACGTCACCTTCCTCCGCGCGCTGATTGACCATCTCGAGCACGACTACTCCGTGGACCCCAGGCGCATCTTTGTCACCGGAATTTCGAATGGCGGGATGATGTCGTACCGCGTCGGTTGCGAGCTGGCTGACAAAATCGCTGCGATTGCTCCCGTCGAAGGCGCGCAGAACATCGATTGCCGGCCGTCCGGGCCTGTCTCCGTCATCGTCTTTCATGGCAGCGCGGACCGCCTCGTCCCATTCAACGGCGGCAGCACGCCATTTCAAATCGGCTCCAAGCGCTCGGACACTTCTGTCGCCAACGCCATCACGTTCTGGGTGAAAAAGGACGCCTGCTCGCCCACTCCGAAGCATGACGAAAATGGCGCAGTCCACACCGACATCTACTCCGTCTGCAAGAATGGCACGGGCGTCGCACTCTACGCCATCCAGGGTGGGCGCCATCTTTGGCCCGGCAGCCGAATCAGCGGCAACAGCGTCGCGGCCACCGACCTCATGTGGTCTTTCTTCCTCCAGCACCCCAAGCCATAGCGACATGCTAGATACGCTGATGTCGCCGACCATCCTCTCCGAGTGGCCTTGACCACCGCCAAGGCGCTCGGCGAAACACCCGGCTTCCTAGCGCGATTCGGGGGTGCCGGCGGCCGGGTGGCGGCCGCGGCGGAGATGTTGGTAGGCTGCAAGTTGCTCGGGCGAGAGCAGCTTCTGGGCGGCCAAGTGCGCAGAGAGGTGGACCCATCGCAACTCAGCACGCAATGTGGCCGCCCGAAACGCTTGTTCGCGCAGTTCCGCTTCAGGGCGTTTGGCCGCGAACAGCGTTTCCAGTTTCTGTTCGGCAACAAGCACATCCTTTCCACGCGCCAGCGCCCGCTGCTTCATCCGCCGAAACAGGTCTTCGATGGCTGACTGCTGTTCCGGCGTAAGTTTCAACTCAGCCTTCAGCTCGAGCACGTGGCGGGGACCGGGAAATCCGTTGCGGTCGGCCGCCATGGCCATCCCGAAGCCTTCGCCGCGCTCAAGCGCGGCTCGCTCCTGATCGAGATAGGCATGGTGGGCGGCCTCGGCTGCCTTGCCCAGCGAGATCGGTCCGGGCGCAGTGTCTTGATGCTGCGCCGCGGCGGAAAACACCAGAAGCAGAACGGTTCCAACCATACGTCCCGTCATCGGACACCTCCCCCGCGTGAAATTCCGGGATGTCCTGCTGTGACTGCTTAGACGGTGTCGTTTCTCAAGCGTGAGCCACAGGAGCTGGCAACTCGGGCTCGACGCCGCGCCAGCCCACCGCCCGGCCCTGCACCGCCCGCATCAAAGCCCGGAACAGCACGACGTACATCATCTGCCGGTAGTAGAAGCGCTGCAGCAACAGCGGCCACAATAGCGACCACTCCTCGTGCTTTTCGAGCGCGAAGGCGATCACACAGGTGAGCAGGTCGATCAGCATGAACCCCACGAAGAAAACCAGCGAGCGCTCGACGTCCTGCGATGTCCAGAGTTGCGGCAGCCGCGCCACACGAAATTGCGCCAAACCCCAGAGCACGAGCGAGCCGAGGAAGAGAAGGTCAATCAGGGGCGAGAACAGCGGCAGCAGGAGCTGGAACAAGAACACGTTGGGGAGGGCGATCCACCCCAGCGTGCCGTAGCGCCGCCGACCGAGAGTGTCGCGATGCTTCCAGACCGACTGAAGCGTGCCGAAGGTCCAGCGGAAGCGCTGGCGCACCAGCGCCGCCGCGGTTTCCGGCGCCTCGGTGTAGCCGACAGCCTCCTCGTCGTAGTAGATCCGCCAGCCCGCCCGGCGGATGGCGATGGTCAGGTCGGTGTCTTCGGCCACCGTGTCGGCGGAAAACCCGCCGCAGGCGCGAATGGCCTCGGCGCGCCACGCGCTGATCGCGCCGGGCACTACGGTGATGCAGTTGAGCAGGTCAAACGCCCGCTTTTCGAGGTTCTGGCTGGTGATGTATTCAAGCGCCTGCCAGCGCGTCAGCCAACTCGTGCGATTGCCCACCTTTATGTTCCCCGCCACAGCGCCGACGCGCGGGTCCGCAAAGTGGCGCACGAGCTTGGCGACTGCATCCGGTTCAATCGAGGTGTCGGCATCGATGGTGACGATGATTTCGCTTTTGGTTTCCTCCAGCGCCCGGCTGAGCGCCCACGGCTTGCCGCGGTTCGGCTGGCTGAGGATGCGCACCCGCGGCTCACCGCCGAAATGGGCTTCGAGAAGCTCGCCGGTTCGATCTGCGGACCCATCGTCCACGACGACGACCTCCAAGTGCGGATAGTCGGAGGCGAGCGCGGCGCGCACCGTCTCCACTATCACCTCTTCCTCGTTGTAGGCCGGGATCAGCACGCTCACCGGCGGGTGGAACTCCGGGTGCTCGGCCGGGGCGGCGCGAAGCTTTTCGGCCAGGGCCAGCAGGCCGATGATCAGCGCGCGCCCGCTCACCAGAGCGATCCCCAGCACGAACACCCAGGCGATGCCCAGCCGCAGCCAGTGATAGAACATGAAGATCAAAGCATCGGCGCGCGCCAGCCAGCGCTCATCGCGATCGAGCGGCGGCATCACCTGCGCCCGCGTCTGACCCACAAGTTCGGAAACGAGCACCAGCTCGTAGCCCGCTGCCCGCAGCCCGTCAATGATCTGCGGCAATGCGGCGACGGTGGCGCTGCGGTCGCCGCCGCCGTCGTGCAGCAGCACGATATTGCCTTTGCCAGCCTGATCGAGCACGCTCTGGGCGATTTCGGCAGCCTTCGGAGGCGGCCCCCCGTTCGGGCTGCCCCAGTCGTGCGGGTCAATCTGCGCCCCCACAAGCATGTAGCCCAGTTCCTGCGGGATGGGCAGCAGCGCCACCTCGTCGGCTGTTTCCGGCTGGTGGTCGATGCCATACGGTGGGCGGAAAAGCAGCGTTTTGAAGCCCAGGGTGCCTTCAAACAGGCGCTGAGTGAGGTTCAATTCCAGGCTGAGTTGCGCGCGCGAGATCTCGTCGAAGTGGGGATGGGTGTAGGTATGGTTGCCAATCTCGTGCCCTTCGGCATACTCGCGGCGCAGCAGCCCAGGAGAGTTGTTGGAGGCCACCCCCGTGACGAAAAAGGTCGCCGGCGCGCGCTTCGCCCCTAGGATGTCCAGGATTGGCGCGGTGAATTTCGGATCCGGGCCGTCGTCAAAGGTCAGCGCGAGCTTGTGAGGGACCCCGCCGAGGGCCTCGATGCGGTAAGAGAGCGGATACTTCTGGTAACTCTCCTCCACGATCGTGTCGGTCGAGGCGTCATAGCGGAACGTTCGCCGGCCGTTCATCGGCGTGGCGCTGATCCGCCAGATGTCGCCCTCACCTTCGATGATCAAGTCCTGGCCGGGCGGCACGTCCTGCAAGCGCGCGCGGGTGGCGTCGTCGGCCTGCGCGGTATCCCAGATGTACCAGAGCGAGCTGTCCGAGGACCCCAGCCGCCACACTGCCGTGCCACGCACTGCGTGCCGCTCGGAGGCGCGGAGCTGGTTATAGGCGGTCACGCCGTCCAGCATCCAGACTTGGTGGATGCGGTTGTGCTCGTCGTAATAGGAGAAATGCGGATTCAACGAATCGGAGTCGAACTCGATCTCCGCCTCGGATTCGTACGCCGTGAGGATGGCCTGTTGCACGCTCTCCGACTGCGCCTTTTCCCGCGGGGCGTGGCGCTGCGATTCAGGCCAGTCGTAGGCGTAGTTGGCGATGGCCACGACCAATTTCTCGGCCGGCACCTCGCGCAGCGTGCTCTCCAGATTGCGGACGAACCATTCCTGGCCGGCGATTGGGCCGGGCGGCGAACTTACCCAGTGCTGGTCGTAGTTCATCAGGATGATGGCATCAGCCTGCGAGGCGAAGTACGCATAATCGTAGCTGGGATCGGCTGCGGGCAGGGCTACCATAAGCTTCAGCCCGGCGCCGTGCAGCCCGGCCGCCAGCTCCCCGCAGAATTGCCGGAAATCCTTCTGGCTCTTATCGGGCACCTCCTCAAAATCGAGGACGATCCCAGCCTGCCGCGCGCCGGTGCCATACCTGACCAGCGCTTGCACGAGCTGCTGGCGTGGGGCGGGATGGGCCAGCATCTCGGTCATCTCGCGGATTCGCCAAGCAGTGCCGTCGTAGTTGTTCACCAGCGCCATGGTCGGGATTTCGATTCCGGCGGCCTGCATCCAGGCACGCAGCTTCGGGTCCGGGACGACGTCCAGCCGACCGTCCGCGGAGACGGCGTGCAGCGCCTCAGGGATGAGCAGGTCAATGTCGCGGTAGTGCCGTTGCAGCGAGGCCAGGCTAGTTGCGTCCCAGCTCACATAAAAAGCGGCCCGCACAGGATCGTATTTGTCCGGCACCTTGCCCAGCGCCGCCACGCGCTTGCGTCGGCCCGGGCGCGCCGGCGGAGGCTTCACGGGCACCTTCTGTCGCAAGGCATGGAGCGCGGGACGCCCTTCGGGTAGCAGCAGCTCCGGCAAGTCCGGCTTCTTGAGGACGTTGACAAAAAACGTGACCAGCAGCAGCGTGAACACCACGCCGCTCACTTCCAAGAAGCGCCGCGTCAGCCACCAGCGCCGTCGTCGTTCGTCATAGAAAATGGGCTTGCGTTCTCTCACGGCCTCAGTCCAAGCTAGCCGCCCGGTAAGAACCTGTCAATGATCCTCTCCTTTGGGCTGCGGAAATGCCTATGACTAAGATGCAAAGGCATCTGTGTCTCGCCGCCCTGGCCGGCCTCGGCCTGCGCCTCGTTTTTGTCTTTCGCCATCCCGCCGTGACCGGCGATACGCCGATCTACGAAGAGTTGGCGTGGAATTGGCTGCACCATCATGTGTACGGGTTGGTCCTCGGCGGGCAGCTCACCCCAGTGGACGTCCGCGTGCCAGGCTATCCGGCATTCCTCTGCGTGATTTACGCGCTGTTCGGCGCGTCGCGCCTTGCGGTGATGCTCGCCCAGGCTGTGCTCGACTTAGGAACGTGCTCTTTGACCGCGGCGTTGGCCGCGCGCCTCGTCCCTGAGGCCCTGAGCCGGCGCGTGGCGATCGCTGCCCTGTGGCTCGCCGCGACGTGCCCCTTCATCGCGAATTACGCTGCCGTGCCGCTCAGTGAAGTGCTGGCGACGTTTCTCACAGCGGCCGCCCTTCTTTTTTTCGTTGGGGGCAACGAGGATGCCTCATTCTCGCCAACCGCGCCCAGGGCCCGAGGAACTCCAGTTCCGCCCTGGCTGCTTGGCGGCTTCTGCGCTGGCCTGGGGACACTGGTACGGCCGGAGACGCCGCTGCTCCTGCTGGCGGTTGCGCTGGTGCTCGCCGTCCGCTGGCGCCGGCCCGCGGACTGGATGAAGCTGATTCGCGCCGGCGCGCTGATGGCCGCGGGACTGCTCCTGCCGCTCGCGCCCTGGGCGGCGCGCAACTGGCACACGCTACATCGTGTGCAGTTCCTTGCGTCGCGCCACGCCGAAACAGGCGGCGAGTTTGTTCCCCGCGGCTTCTACGTCTGGACAAATACCTGGCTGGTGCGTTTCCGCGACGTTTACCTGACCGCCTGGAAGCTCGAGGACGAGCCCATCAGCATTGAAGCGCTGCCCGCCGCAGCGTTTGACTCCGCCGAGGAGCGGGCCCGCGTGGCGGCGCTGCTTGAGCGGTACAACGACGCGCTGAGCGTCTCGCCCGAGGTGGACCACGAATTCGCGCAAATCGCGCGTGAGCGCACGGCGCGGCATCCGCTGCGCACCTACTTGTGGATTCCGCTGGGCCGTATGGCGACGCTCTGGTTCACCCCGCGGATCGAATTGCTGCCGTATTCGGGCCGCTTGTGGCCGCCGGGCCGGCGCTGGGAAGACGATCCGGTAGATTTCTCGGTCACGCTCGCATTCGGCTTGCTGAATTTCCTCTACGTGGGCCTGGCTTTGGCGGGCGCGTGGCGCTGGCGGAACCGCCCGGCCGTGGCGTTGCTCGCGGCGTTCATTCTTGTGCGGACGTTGTACCTGACCCAGGTGGAGACGCCCGAGCCGCGGTATGTGGTGGAATGCTTCCCGGCCGTGTTAGCGCTCGCCGCACTGGCGTGGGTAAAACCCCTGGCCCGCCCGGCGCCATAAGAAAACAACGCACAAGATGAAGTGGAAATATTACATTCCTCACAAGTGGGACCCGCCCACGGCCGAGAAATGCGGGAGCAAACTCCCGCTCTCCAAGAGGGGCTAGCTCTCCTCGACGGGCTCGGGGTGGATGGTGACGCGAAAGATTTGCGGGAACTGCTCTTTGACGCGGTCTTCGAGCGCTGCGGTGACGTCGTGTACCTGGGTGATGGGCAGCCCGCCGTCCATCGAGCAGTGGCACGACACCAGGATCTTGTGCTCCACCTGCCGCACGCGAACCTCGTGGCAATTCACCAGCTCGTGATACTCCGGCCGCAAACCGTTGATGTGCCGCTCGACTGCCTGCGAGAGATCCTTCATCTCTCCGTGGCTCTGTTCGGCGGACGCAACACGCGTGCCCAGCGGCTCGATGTGGATGTTCACCTGTGCTGTGCCTGCCGTCTCGCCTGCCACGGCGGGCAGGCGGCGAATTTCCTCTTCGAGCTCGCTGGCGCGGCGGTGGGCCTCGCGCAGGCTGAGGTGTTCTTCGACCTCCAGATGCAGCTCGATAAACAACCGCCCATCGAGTTGGTGCGCAGAAAGTTCGTGGATGGGCAGCCCTTTGCGTTGGGCGGTGGCGCGGATGGCCTCAAATAGGTGTTCGCCGATCCGGACGCGGGGCTCCATGTGCACCATCACGTCGGCGGGAAACATCTCCGCGATGCGGCGTTCGACGGTATCGCTGATTTCGTGCACCTGCGCGAAGCTGGCCGTGCGCGGCACGCCGATGGTGACATCCACGAAGTGGCGGTTGCCGGCGCGGCGCACGCGCACGCGCTCGGCCCCCAGTACGCCGTCGAGCTCACTGACGACCTGTGCCACGCGCTGCTGCAAGCCCGCTGGCGCGGCGTCGAGCAGTGCGTCGAGCGTGCGCCGTCCCAGCCGCGAACCCACCCAGATGATGACTCCGGCTACCGCCAGCGCAGCCAGCGGGTCGGCGTAACCCAGCCAGGGCGCGCCCAGTCGCCCGCCCAGCCAGACCGCCGTGACGCCCGCGATCACCACCAGGGTGCTCCAAACGTCGGTTGAAAAATGTAG
The DNA here is from genome assembly GCA_049273775.1 of Candidatus Acidiferrales bacterium. Taxonomy (GTDB): domain Bacteria; phylum Acidobacteriota; class Terriglobia; order Acidiferrales; family UBA7541; genus JBASRK01. The sequence continues at coordinate 40,691 of JBASRK010000135.1, read as the reverse complement.
TGCGTCGGCTTCGAGCGCCTCGCTGCTGTATTTTCGCGCCACGCGCGCGAGCGCCCGTGAGCGGATCAGGTCCACCACCAGGCCCAGGCCCAGGACGCCGATCGCGAGCAGGCTCGGCTGGATGTGCACTTCGCGGAAAAACAGCCGCTGGAAAGCTTCCCAGATGATGTACACCGCCGTGAGCAGCAGCAAGCCCGTCTCGACAAAGGCCGAAAAGTTCTCCACCTTGCCGTGGCCGTAGGGATGTTTGGCGTCGGCGGGCTGGTCGGAGACGCGCACCGAAAGGTAGGTGATGATCGCGGCCACCAGGTCGAGTCCCGAGTGCAGCGCCTCGGAGAGCACGCCCAGGCTGCCGGTAACCACGGCCAGGAACGACTTCAGCGACACCAGCACCAAGGCCGAGCCCACCGACCCGAGCGCGGCCAGCTTCTTTTCTCGCGTTGCTTCGGCTGTGCTCACCCGCGACCCAATGCTTGATTATACGCGGGCTGCTTGCCATGGCGGCGCAGCGCCCGCCCCGGCACTCCTGATTTTCCGCCGCAACGGGCAGCACACTATAGCACCGGGTGCGGCAAGGACAAGAACAGTAAGCACCTGCGTCGCCGAATCCGCTTCCGCAAGTCGGCGCGCCCATGCCATCATCGCCGGGTCCATGAACGTGCCCCCGCCTGCACGCCTTCCAGCCGAGTCTTCCGGCGACGCGCCCGGAAGCCCGAGGGCGCGCTCGCGGAAGCGCTGGGCCGGCCTTGCTCTCCTCCTGCTGGGTTCTGCGGTGGCTGTGGACGGATTCCTGGTCGAGCCGAGCTGGATTGAAGTCACCCGCCACACCGTGCCAGCGCCGCTCGCCGAACCGCTCAAAATCGCGCATCTCTCCGACCTGCACACCTATGAAGTGAGCCGCCGTGAGCGCCGCCTGCTCGCCTTGCTTGAAGCCGAGAAGCCCGACCTGATCGTCGTCACCGGCGACACCCTCGCACGCTCCGGCAGCCATGAGGCGTGCCGGCAATTGCTGTCTCGCCTGCACGCGCCCCTGGGGGTCTGGCTGGTGCGGGGAAATTGGGAAAACTGGCGGCCGGTGAAGGGCGAGCATGCCTTCTACGCCTCAGCGGGCGTACATTTCTTGCTCAATGAAGCCCGGCCCGTGCGCCAGGACGTCTGGATTCTCGGGCTGGACGATCCCTCCACCGGTTCGCCCAATCTGGGCGCTCTCAAGGACGTGCCGCCCGGCGCGTTTGTCATCGCGCTCTTTCACTCGCCGTCTTACTTCGACCAGGTCGCCGGCCGCTGCGCGCTGGCGCTCGCGGGCCATACGCACGGCGGTCAGGTGCGCATACCGTTCCTCCCGCCGCTCTGGCTGCCACGCGGTTCGGGAAGATTCCTCGCTGGGTGGTATGAGATGAGCGGCTCGCGAATATATGTGAGCCGCGGCGTCGGGACCTCCGTCCTGCCGGTGCGCTTTCGCTGCCGACCTGAGCTGGCCATCCTTACCGTGGGCGGGTAGCAGGCCTGGCCCGCCCGGCTAAATACAATTGGTTCTTACTAACTCTCGGATAATAGAATAGATTGCTTTCATCCTCGCCTGGGAGAACCACCGATGAAATGCTCGCGGATTATTGTCCTCGCTATAATCTTGGGGAATGTGTCGGCCACCTGGGCGCAGACGCCAGATCCCGCGGCGATTTGGAAGACACTCTGGGAAGCCCCGTTCGACGCCGCCAAAGCCGCCAGCGTCAAGGACCTCACGTTGGTGCGCGACCGCATCCGCATCACCCTCGCCGACGGCGCGCTCCAGTTCACCCAGCCGGTGAACGGCATGGTGTACGGCGCGGCGTTCCGCGGCCACGGCCACTTGCAAATGCAGCCGCCCGACCCGCGCGAAGCCCAGCAATTGCGGCTGTTCACCAACCAGGAGACGCTCGAGGCGGAGTTCACCGAAGCCACGTTCAGCTTCACCGACAACACCTTCGAGGAAATAGCGGCCAAGATCCAGTGGGGCGCGGCGACGGACCCCAAGCTGGCCGAGCTCTATAACACTCGGCAGAAGCAGCGCGAGGATGCAGCCGCCGAACTTCTGCCGCGCCTCTACAAAGGCGTGCTGTCCGCCGATCGCAAGCGCACGGCGCTGTTTGCCGCCGATCTGAGGACCGGCGAAAAAGGTTGGCTGCACGTGCGCTTCGACGCGCTCGAGCCCGAAGAGATCACGGTCGGCCGCTGGATGGATATCGGGTTCGGAAAGATCGTGGAGACCTGGATGAGCTTTCCCGCCGGCGGGCGCAGCTCCGCCGAGGTCTGGCGCGACCCGTTGGCAAGAGAGGACTTCGACATCCGCAGCTACCGCATCAACGCGCAAGCGACTGGCGGGGCCGAGTTAAGCGCGACGACACGGGTCAACCTGCAGTACCGGGCCGCGGGCGAGCGCGTGGTTTCGTTCTATCTTGACCCGAACCTGCGCGTGGAGACGGTGAAGGATGGACAGGGCACAGCGCTCGTCTTCTTCCAGCCCCGGGAGCCGAAGGACCGCACGCAAACCTATGGCAGCTACGTGGCTGTGGTTTTGCCGGAGCTGAGTCAGGCGAGCCAGATGCAAACTCTCGAGTTCCGCTACGCTGGCAGGCGCGTGATCCGAAAGGTGGGCTCTGGCAGCTACTTCTGCGAGAGCTTTGGTTGGTATCCGGCGCGCGTGAACAGTTTCGCCTCACGGGCCGATTTTGAGATCAATTTCCGGAGTCCGAAACGCTACACACTGGTCGCCACCGGGAGCAAAGTCAGCGAGACCACCGATGGCGAATGGCGCATCACCTCCTGGAAAAGCGACATCCCTCTCGCGGTGGCCGGTTTCGCTTTTGGCGATTACTTGGTCCAAACGGAGATGGCTGGATCCGTGGAGATTAATATCTACGCCAACCGAGAACCCGACGATTTCATGCGTAGCATCGAGCACATCGTCGAAGGCTCCCTGCCCGGCCAGAGCACTTTTGGCATGCCTGCAATCGGCTCGCTCAGTCCAGCCGCGCTGCGCAAACAGATGGCCACCGAGGCGGCCAACACGATACGGGTGTTCGAGAAGTATTTCGGGCCGTATCCCTATAAACATCTGGCGGTCACCAACATCCCTTACTCGTACGGGCAGGGCTGGCCGGGCTTGATCTATCTGTCCGCGCTTTCTTTCCTTGACTCCACGCAGCGCAACGCGTTCGGATTCAAGGGACAGGAGCACACCGAACTCACCGATTTCTTCCGCGCGCACGAAAGCTCGCACCAGTGGTGGGGTCACCGGGTGGGCTGGAAAAGTTATCATGACCAGTGGCTCTCCGAGGGCTTCGCCGAGTTCTCTGGAAACCTTTACGTGCAGTTCCGGGAGAACAGCAAGGAGTACCTGGAGCGATGGCGTAGAGAAAAGCGGGATTTGCGGGAGCTGCGCGATCGCCGCAACCGCGTCTACGAGTCGCTGGGACCGATCTGGATGGGGCAGCGACTTTCTTCGGTGGATGCGCCAAGAGCCTATTCGCTGCTGGTCTATAGCAAGGGGGGCTACGTCCTGCATATGCTGCGGATGATGCTTTACGACTACCGCAGCCAAGAGCCGGAAGCGCGCTTCATCGCCATGATGAAGGACTTCTGCCAGACCTACGACAACAAGCCCGCCTCGACTGAGGATTTCAAGGCCATGGTCGAAAAACACATGACGCCTTCAATGGACGTGGATGGTAACCACCGCATGGACTGGTTCTTCAATGAATACGTTTACGGCATGGGCATTCCGCAGTATGAGTTCCGCTACACGGTGCAGCCTGTCGAAGGCAAGTGGAAGGTCACCGGCACTCTTATCCAGAGCGGCGTGCCCGCCGGCTGGAAAGATACCCTTCCGCTTTACATGCACACCGGCGGGCGCACGGTGCGTCTGGGCTTCATTACCGCCCGAGGCAGAGAAACCCCCTTCGATTTCCTTCTGCCCATGCAGCCCGGGCAGCTCACCATCAACGACAACGAGGACATCCTCGCAGAGGTGAAGCAATAGCGAGCGGGATTCTGAAATTCAGAAACGCCGGCCGGCTAATTGAGCGGCGGTGGCGGCAGCAGCGGCAAGCGGCGCGGCTCGCCGCGAGCGCCGCGAACTTCCACATCTTCGAGCAGCAGCGACGGCGCCACGACCGTGCTGGAAAGGCCTCCCTGCGCCGAGCCAAACGCGGCGAGCGCCGTGCCGCCAAAGCCGGTGGCCTGGCTCTGCTGGAAGGCAAACACTGCCGCGTCGTTGCCCACACCGACGAGACTCTTCAGGGCGCGCAGGTTCAGGCCGGTTAGCCGCGCCCCACGCAGCAGCTCTTCGCGGCCGTCGTCCACGCTGACGCGATAGACCAGAAGCGGCACGCGGTCGCCGCTCGCCGCACCCGCCGCAAGCCCCGCGATCATTTCGGAGAAGTCCTCCTGGCGAGAGACGCCCAGCGCCGGGTTGTCCATCCGGCGGACCACCAGGCACCACGGCCGGCCCGCTTCGCGACATTTTTCAACGAACTTCCTGCGCAGCTCGGCCGCGCTCAGGGTTTCACCCGAGGTGAAAAACAGATTGCTCATCGCCGGCCGCGGTTCGCCAAGGAATGACGAGCGGCCGTGGCCGTTCGATTCATCGAAATCTGGCCCGGGACGCCGCGACATCAGCAGGTGGCGCAACATTCCGTTTTCCACGAGGGCCACGCGCTCGCCGCGCACGCCTTCCTCGTCCACCTGGTAGGTGCCGATCAGCGGCTGGCCCTGGAACTCCTTCGCTGTGGGGTCGTCCACCAGGGTCACGCCGGCTGGCAGCACGCGGTTCCCCATGCGGCCCGTCCATTCGCTCCGCCCGCCCATGCGTTCCATTAGCTGATCGAACATCGGCAGCATGGAAAGCGGCGGGCGCGCCCCGCTGAGTGAAGGCCCCAGCATCTGTGCCAGCAGCGAGCCGGCCGCGGGCGCCTCGAACAGCACCGGCCCCGCGTAATCCGGCGCCGGCGGCGCCGATCGAAGGGCCGCCAGCTCTTTGGCGACGCGCTCGACTTCCCGCCGGGCGGTTTCAGCCCCCGGCAGGTCTGCCAGGCGGCGCGCGTACGCGGCATAAAAATCGTGCAGCGGCATGCCGTCATCGGCCTGCGTGTCGAGACTGGCTTCGATGGCCGCCAGGCTCCGGCTGACGCGGACCTCAGTGCCCTCACTACTCATGAGATAGGAGGTGGCGTATATCAGGTGGTAAATGACGCGGGTGCTGTAGAGATCCGGGTAGTTGCGCAGGACCGCCGAAACGGCTTTGGCTTCCGCGTCCCAATTGCGCAAGGTCCAGTCGGGTTCAAGCCGCGGCTCGATCAGAACGGCCGGGCGCGCCTTGGAGAAGTCGTCGATGCTGGGCGGCCGGGCCAGGCTGCGCAGGAAACCGCGTTTGCGCGAGAGTGTGTCAAGCGCTTCCTTGTAGGCCTGGTCGGTGGCGAGCCACAAGTCCTGCCGGAGCGAGTCGTAGTCGCGGTCAATGCCGACCGTGCCGGTCGAGCCGATGAAGCCGCGAAAAGCGTCGTCGGTGATGAAATTCGAGCTGTCCAGCTTGTAGTCGCCAACGCGCACTTCCACGCTCATGAAGCGATTGCGGGAAGTATTGCTCATGACGATGGCGCCGAACGCCGCGCTCACCGTGCGCACGTCCAGATCCACAAGCCGGTACTGGATGTAGTAGGGGCGCTCGAGCCCCGGGATCTGCAGGCGGTCGCGGGAGCGCTGCAGCTCGTCGCGCATGGCCTGGAGCGTCTTGTCGGAGTCGTCGGGCTGGGCTCGCGGAGCCTGCGCGAATACCGGTGAGGCAACGGCCGCGAGCCCAAGCAGCAGAGCGGGCCAGAGAGAGCGCGAGCGGCTCACGGGCGAGGACCTTTCGGGTCGTGGGTGGGCGGCGGGAGGATCGGCGGCTTATCGGTGGAGGTTTCTTTCTTTTGCACCTCGAGCTCCGAAATCAGAATCGCCGGCGCCACCGCGGCCACCGGGATCGAGCCCGATTCGGCGCCGCAGTAGCCGTTGAATACCTCGGGGGTGTCGCCCGTAGCCAGAATCTTCGTCAGGGAAACCAGCGGCGTGCCCACGATGTCCACGCCGCGCACCAGCTCGTCGGGCCGCCCGTCGGGATACACCTTGTAAACCACGAGCGGCAGCACCTGAAACGCCTGAGGCTGGCCGCGGCCGGTGAAGGTGAACCCGCCGGCAATGTCGTCAATGAGCAGGCCGAAGGGTTTGTTCTGGCGTTTGACCTCCTCGATCAGCTTTCGCCGAAGCTCGGCGTTGGTCACCTGGCGGTGGCTCTCAACGATCAGGTTGCCCTGGCGGGAGACCGGCGCAAAGCCCACCTGGCGCCGCCCGTGGCCGTTCGATTGGGGAAAGCCGACCAGCGGCGAGCGCGACATCAGGAAGCTGCGCAGCACGCCCTTCTCGACCAGCTTCACCCGCTCGGCGCGGACTCCCTCGTCGTCGAACGGGTAAAAGCCCAGCAGAACGGCAGAACCCACGCGCCTCACGGTGGGATCGTCGTAGATGGAGAGAAAATCGGGCAAGATCTGCTCACCGACCTTGCGGGCAAACGTCTGCCCCTCGGTGATGTCTTTCTGCCGGTGACCTTCGGCGCGATGGCCGAAGACCTCGTGGAAGTAAACCGCCGCGGCGCGCCCGGTCAGCAGCGCCGGCCCGGCGTAGGGCTCCACCAGCGGCGCCGCTACCAGCGCCTCGAGCTCGCGCCGCATCACCTGGACCTGCTCGAGGACAGTCTTGTCGTCGGGCGCAGCAGAGGGTTCGAGCCAGTCGAAGTTGTAGTAGCGGTTGATGTCCATCCCGTCGGGCGCTTTGCCCTGGATGAACAGCTCGAGGCGATAGCGGAGCTGCCCGAACTGCAGCCGCGTGCCTTCGCTCGAGGCCTGATACTGGTTTTGCGCCAAGGCGCTGAAGGTAACAATCGAGTTCAGGATGGCTGGAGAGGCGCGGAAGGCGCCGGTATAGACGCGCACCTTCTCTTCCCACGGGCGACGGTCGAGTGAGAACGAAGCGCGCGGGCCGCTGAAAGTCTGCGGCTTCTCCCGCGAAAAGTCGGGCGCCTGTCCTTCCGCGGTCTCCACTTTCACTTCTTTGCCCGTCTTGATCTTGATCAGCGCTTCCGACGCGGCGCGGTACTGCCGGTCGGTCTCGAGCCAGATCGTGCGGCGCAGCACAGCGGCATCGTCTTCGATGGGGACCGGCGCGCCCGGGCTGGCAGAAAACGACGGCTGGCGGTCACCTACCTTGCGGGTATCGTCCAATTCATAGGTGCCCGTGCGGACCTGCACTTCGAGCCAGCGCGTGCGCGCTTCCTGGCTCGAGAGCAGGGCGCCGTTCGAGCCCATCACCTCGGCGCGCTGCGTTTCGGTCACTGTGTAGCCGATGAAGTACGCCTGCGGGTCGGCCTTGCCCAGAGTCGTCATCGAGCGCTCGAGCTCCGCGGCTAGAGCCGCCAGCACGGGCGAGCCTTCGGCGGGACTGACCGGAAGCGATGCCGAAGGGCTCGCGGCGGGCTTCGGCGCCCGCTGCGTCGAAGGGCGCCCCTCGACGGGGCCTGCCCTTAACGAAGTCGAAGAGCCGGCCACAAGCCCCGCCACGGCCAAGCCAATCGCGGCTAGCAGCAAAGCGGGCATCAGTTCCAGACGCAGAGCCCCGGCGCTGGGTCCGCGATGCAGGATGCGCGCTCTCAGTTGAGTCATCATCGGTCGAGTAAAGCCCCCTAGTGTATGCCGGTTCGTCCCGGAATCACAAACGCCGCTGGCTGCCGAAATTTAAACGGTTCATTGTATCCACTTCGTGGAGCTGTTGCGTTTGAGCGAGAGGCGGCGGAAGGCGTCAGCCGGCAGGAGTGAAATCTGGCCGCTGGAAAGGATGCTAGTTTAGAATCAAGCGTCCTGGCGGTCCCAACAAACATGATTTCATCTCTTGAGAACGCCCTGGATTTATTCAGGAAATGGAAAGACGAATCGGCAAGAGTGCGCGTAGGCTTCGGCGGCGTAACAGGATTCAAAGAGATACGAGTGCATGTGGTTGGGTTCGTCAGAGCCGTGGACCCCGCTGGAATGGTTGAAATATCCGGGAACAAAAGCGAAATCCACCTAGATTTGCGCGAATGCCGATTCAAATACGCAGAGCCGAAAGAGCCACCCGGAGATCTTCTCCTGGCCGATATCGCCGACCTGGATTCGATCTTGCACATTGACTTCCCAACCGGAGAAATTTGCATCGTCTTCGCGTTTCGTGAAGATTGACGACGTCGCATCGGGCAGCGCGCCCTGAGCCAAAAGTATTGGATGCGCGCAATCGGTTGGGCGTTCCGCCTCGCGAGCGACAGCGAGCGATGTAAACAATGACGGCCGCCGGAATCCGAAGCATCGCCAAGCGCGTTCGCATGGGAAATCGCGTCGCGCCTTTGGAGCCTTTCCGGCGCAGGAGGACCCGATGCGCGCAATGGTAGTTCGACGGTACGGCCCGCCCGATGTTTTCGAGTGGCGCGAGGCGCCCGACCCGCAGCCCGGCCCGGGCGATATGCTCATCCGCGTAAAATGCGTCGGCATTAATTTCGGCGACCTGCTTCAGCGCATGGGCCTCTATCCGGGCACGCCGCGCCCGCCGTTCATCCCCGGCATGGAAGTCGCCGGCATCGTCGAATCCGTTCCTTCGAGCCTCCCGCATCTTGCTCCCGGCATCCAGAAAGGCTCCCGCGTTGCTGCCCTGGCATCTTTCGGCGCCTACGCCGAGCGCGTCGCTGTTCCGGCGGAGCACGTCTTCGGCGTGCCCGAAGGCGTGCCGCTCGAAGATGCCGCGGCCATCCCGGTCAACTACCTGACCGCTTACCATGCGATGTTTCACATGGGCAATCTGCAGCCGGGCGACCGCATCCTGATCCACGGCGCCGCGGGCGGAGTGGGCATTGCGGCGGTGCAGTTGGCCCGCGCCCGGAAACTGGTGATCTTCGGCACCGCCGGGCCTTCCAAGCAGGATTTGCTGCGCCAGATCGGCGTGGACCATCCGATTGATTACACCCGCGAGGGCTTCGCCCAAGCCGTGCATCGCGCCGCTCCGGACGGCATCGAGATGGTGATGGACCCGATTGGGGGGAAGTCGTTTGCAAAAAGCTACCAGTGTCTGGGCCCCACGGGACGTCTGGTGGTGTACGGCTTTTCGGCCGCCGCCGGCCCGGAAGGAGCGTCGCGCACCTCGCCAAGCAGCCTGTGGCGCGGGCTGCGGGCGCTGGCCCAGATGCCGCGGTTCAATCCGCTGCGGCTGATGCGCCAAAACGTCGCCGTGATCGGCGTGCACCTGGGCCGGATGAAGGGCAAAGAAGCGTTGGTGGGCCGGCAACTCGAAGAGATCTTCAAGATGTACGCCGCCGGGCAGGTCAAGCCGGTCATTGGAAAGACGTTTCCGCTGGAGGCTGCCGCCGAAGCTCATCGTTTTATCCACGCCCGGCAGAATATCGGCAAGGTGGTGCTGAAGGTCGCATGACAAGGAGGCATGGCAGGCCTAAACGGTTTTCGTGGACGATGCGATCTGAATTGTCAGGCTCTCGGAATCAAAGCTCAGCATATTGAGCGTTATCCTGTTGCTAATCCTCAGGTACGACAAGCCCCAGTCTGTCCATGGACTTACGTTGAAATCTCGCGCCAGGCGATTCACCCCCCGATGCGGAATCCTACTTCATCCAGGTGCACGATCAAGTCCGCCGGGTCCTGATACACTCGGTAGGCTCCCGCACGTTCGAGCTCATCCTCGCCGAAGCCGCCCGAAAGCAGGCCGACGCCTATTGCGTTGGCGCGGCGGGCAGCGAGCATATCCCATACGCTGTCCCCTACGACCACCGAGTGACCAATGGCAACGCCAAGTCGATCTGCCGCCGCGAGGAACAGGTCAGGGTCAGGTTTTGCGTGCCGTACTTCCTCACGACCAATCACTGGAACGTTCGGTGGAAGATCAAGCACCTTGAGTGTTGGCCGAGCGCTCGCGACTCTTGCGCTTGTAGCAATGGCAAATGGCACCCGCGCCCGGGCGAGCAGGCGGACTAATTCCCGCGCCCCCGGTAGAGCGCGGACTTGCATCGCCAGCCGAGCGTAGGCTTGGTCATGGAGATTGAGCAAATCGGCGATCTTACTTGCGGACAGGCGCTGTCTGGTCTCTCGCTGGAGCGCGTTGAGGAACAGCCCTCCGCTCATTCCCATTCGGCGGTGAATACGCCATACGGCTAGTTCGATCCCCATGCCTTCGAGCGCCTCTCGCCAGGCGAGTACATGCTGGTAGACGCTGTCTACCAGCGTGCCGTCGAGATCGAACAGGAAAGCCTGCTCCCTTGCGGCTTCAGCCCTCGCTGCAGCTTTGCTATCTGTTCTGTTCATGCTGAAAACGCGCCGAACTGCTTAGGGCCAGATTCTAGCGTGGGACATTCTAACGCTGCGTCTCCTAGTTCGGGAAACATCTAGTTTCGGGCAGATCGGTTCGAAAGCGAATCATTTCGACAGTTGGGAGGGTCTTGACTGACTCGTTGACGGGATAAGAGGCAAGAACGCACGATGCTGCCAATCGGCTTTCATCCCCGGACGCTCTCGCGTATGCTTTGCGGCGCCTTTCGAGGAGGACACGTTGAAGCTCACGACACTCGTTGCTTTGGTTTGTCTCGCAATCCCCGCCATTCCCGCCTCGGCCCAGCAGGAGGAGATCCCCAAAAACATCGCCGACAGCGTGGGCGGGACGCTTCGCTACACGGAGGGGCAGTTCCTCGCCATTGCTGAGGCGATGCCCGAAGCCAAGTATTCGTTCATCCCCAGCGGGGGCAACTTTGAAGGAGCGCGCACGTTCGCCGAGCAGGTGAAGCACGTGGCGTGCGCCCAGTTCGCCTTTTTCAATGAGATGGAGGGCAAGACGCCGCCGGAACACTGCGAGAAGGGCGGACCGGCGAAGGCCAGGACCAAGGCGGAGCTGCTCAAGTACCTGCGCGATTCATTCGACTACGGCAACCGAGTTCTGGCCACCCTCAACGCGCAAAACGCTTTGGCACGGGTCGAGGGCCCCTACGCCGGGCCAAACACGCAGCTCGGAATTGCGGTCGCCGCGGTCTGGCACATGGCCGACCACTATGGCCAGCTCGTCGTGTACCTGCGGATGAACGGTGTGGTTCCTCCGGCCACGCGGCAATACCCGCTGGCGGTGCGGTAAGAATCGCCGCTCTGATCTCAACCCACCCGCCGCTTCCTCGCGACGGAAAGACATGGCAGGTGAGCACAATGAAGCTGAAGACGATCTATCTGGTTCTTTGTCTTCTCGGGGCGGTTCTGCCGTATTGGCAGCTCGTCCCCTGGCTGGCGGAGAACGGCCTGAATATGCCTCTGTTTTTCCAGCAACTCTTTGCCAATCACATCGGCGCTTTTTTCGGCATGGATGTATTCGTCTCCGCTGCGGCGCTACTGGTCTTCGTCCGCAGTGAAAGTTCCCGGCTTGGCGTGCCTGGGCGGTGGTTGCCACTAATAGCCGTACTCACCGTGGGAGTCTCACTTGGGTTACCACTGTTTCTGTACCTGCGAGAACACAAGCTGGAGCAGGACCGACCGGAAACGAAAACAGTCAGGTAACCCCGTTTGTCTTTTTCCGCAAGACGCAGTAGAGTGCACGCACAAGCGCGGCAGGAGAGCACACGGAGGCGCGAAGCGACCGGACATACGCTACCAGTGAGTTTTCCTATGACCGCCTACGCATATGTGTTCCAGCGAAGGGAGAAATTCCTATGAAGAGAACAACGCAGTGTCTGCTGGCCATCGCGCTGGCGGGAAGCATATGTGCGGCGGCAGCGCAAGAGGCGTCCAAGGCGCCGGCGCAGCCCCGCAAGAAGCGCGTGGCGATAATTGACTTCGAGTATGGCACGGTGCGCACGGCTGTGGCCGGCCTATTCGGCACCGATATAGACGTCGGCCGCGGCATCTGCGATCTACTGGTAAAACAGTTGGTAAACGATGGCAGCTACACAGTGGTGGAACGCCGGATGCTGGACAAGATCCTGGCCGAGCAGAACTTTTCCACTTCCGATCGTGCCAACCCGGCGACCGCGGCCAAGATCGGCAAGATTCTCGGGCTGGACGCGATTATCGTCGGCAGCATCACGCAGTTCGGCGGCGAGACGCAACAGACGAATGTCGGCGGGGTCGGCGCCGCCCGCGGCCCCTTCGGGTTCGGCGGCATCGGCCACAAAAAGAGCAAGGCCATCGTCTCCATCGACGCGCGGCTCATCGATGTGGACACCGCCGAAATTCTCGCAGTGGCCGACGGCAAGGGTGAATCCAAGCGCGAGAGCACGTCACTGCTGGGCGGCGGGGGAAGCTGGGGCGGCTTTGGCGCAGGCGCGGTGGATTTCGGATCGAAGAACTTCCAGGAGACGATCATCGGCGAGGCGGTGAAGGCAGCGGTAGAGCAACTGGGCGCCAACGTGATTGCCGCCAAGGCCAAACTCCAAGCCCGGACCGTAGTGGTGGAAGGCCTGGTGGCCGCGGTCGAGGGCGATACCGTCGTACTTAACGTCGGCGGGAAGGCCGGCGTGAAGGTCGGCGATCAGCTCTCCATCGAGCGGGTCTCGAAGGAAATCAAGGACCCGGCCACGGGCAATGTTATCCGCCGAATGACCAGCAAGATCGGGGTGATCCAGGTTACCGAAGTGGATGAGGTCTCGGCGGTGGCGAAGATCGTCGCCGGCAGCGGCTTCAAAGTGGGCGACATGGCGAAGACGGTGACCCAGTAGGCAGAGTCTTCAGCGGCGGAAGAAAAAGAAACTCGGGCGAGCGGGAGCGAAGAAGAAAGTGCTCGAGCCGGTGCGCCCGCGGCTGAAGAAGAACCGCGGCGAACCGAAACCCATCGTATTGCCGATGAAGAAGAAGCTGCGCCCACGGACGCGACCGAACAGCAGCGGTGTAAAGGGCGGAGAGGCCAGGGGGTTGGTGCCGAGCAAGCGCGAGGGAACATATCCCGGCGCGCTGAGTGGATAGCTTGCGTAGGGATAGGGAGCAGCCTCATAGCGCCGGCTGAGTGCCCCAGCGGTTTTTGTCTTGCCGGTCAGAACGTCCACATCGGCGGGATCAAGCGGGTGACCTAGTGTCGGGGCAGCTTGCGGCTGAGCTTGTGCCGACGCCGCAGGCGTCTCCACAGGGCGGTTCTGGGCGGGCGGTGTTTCTTGCGCCAGCAAGCCCTGTGCCGTTAGGGTGACAACAATCAGCAGAGCCCTTCTCATCGGCGCTAAATCCCCGCGACTAACTTTCCGCACATATTCTAGCGCAGAGAAAGATTGGTTGGGACACTTTTTGTCCCGGTGAGGGTGAACCCTTCGGCTAGCTCAGGGCAAGCAAGAGGCGCGCAGCGCAGGCCGCCGAAGCCCACCGCTACATCCACACCCGCCGAACATCGCAAAGTCGCGCTCCTCGTGCGCCAGGGGTTTGAGGTCGTCCTTTCAAGCACTGCGAGAACCTCTACCGGTACAGATTCTACTTGACAAGCCTCCGCGTGGGACCCAGAAACCCAAGCGCGTCGCTGGGGAAACGGACTCGGTTTGCGCGGCTACTTCAGCTTGGTGAAGATGACGGGGTCAGGTTTGGTGTTCAGTTTTACTTCTTCAACGGCGATCACTGAATGCTTCGCGGCGTTGCGGTAGGTGCGGCTGGAGTAGGGAAACTTCAGGCCTGCGCCGCTTCCCTCGCCGGGGATCTGGACGAGCCTGAAGTCGCTCCAGACCTGGAGCACATCCGCGAACCCTTGCGGGCCGGGCTGGCGGTAACGCGCCCCGATGAGCAAGTGCGTCTCCGGGTCGAAGTAGAGCCTCACGCGCTCGGGAGCTGGTTGTCCCTCACCTCCGCTCGACAGAACCCAATCAACGGCCAGCGCATTCTTGTCTTCGATCCCTTCTTCGCCGATGAACTGCGCCTGGATTTTTCCCGCGAGCCCCTGCCGGAGCACTCCCCAGCCACCCAGCAAGGCAATGAAGCGCTGAAACTCCCCATTCATATTCGGCGGTAGAGTAACCGCGCCCTGCGGCGTGGCCTGCCATGCGATCCGGCCATCGGAGACCTGGGTCACCACGCCTAAGGGTAGTGTGGTCTCCACGTGCACATGGTCGGGATAGACCACGGTCAGCTTTGTTTTCGTGGCGAGCTCGCCCCGCGGCCCAGAAAACTTTTCGCTGGCGGAGTATTCTAGGCTCTCGATCCCGGCGAGGGCCGCCCCGCCGGCAGCCTCCACCGCGGCCAGCAGAATGGCGCTGCCGCGCGCGAGCGATTCAGGCGTCGCCGGCGGAGCTTCCTTCGGCCGGCGCAGGTCCGTACTGAGCAGGTCCACCTCGTCAAACGGGATTTCCACGTAACTCGCTTCAGGGAACTCCTTCTTCAGAGGGTCGCGGAACTGCTTGACGTTGCCCACCAGGACCAGGGCGAGGTTGGCAGGATTGAAGTAGCGCGCCGCCATGGCCTTCACCTGGTCGTGTCCCACGGCGCGAACCTTTTCCTGATAGGTGTCGTTATAATCGGCGGGCAAATCGAACTGCGCGACGTTGAGCGCGCGCCCGGCCACGTGTTCGGGCGTCTCCGACTGGATGGGAAACACGCCGGCGATGTAATCGCGAGCAAAATCGAGCTCCGCCGGCGTGACATCGCCGGTGGCCATGCGCTCGATCAGGTCCACGACGAGCTTTGTGGCAGGGACGGTGGTCTCGGTCCGGGTGAAGGTCGAGGCTTCAAAACTCCCTGCGAGTTTGTGGCTACTGAACTGCGAGGACGCATCGTAGGTCAGGCCTTTTTTCTGGCGCACCTCGGTGTTCAGGCGGCTGTTGAACCCGCCGCCGAAGATGCGGTTGGTGACGTAAAGCGGGATGTAGTCCGGATGGTTGCGCCGGATGCCCAGCCGGCCGATGCGGACCTGCGTCTGTACGGCGTCGGGTTTGTCAATCAGGTAGATGCGCAGGCCCCGCGTCGCGGCGGGCGGGGCCGTCTGAATCGCCGGGACATCTTTTCTCGGCCAGGCGCCGAGATACCTTTCCGCGGTGGCGAAGGCCGCATCCGGCGTGATATCGCCGGCAAACGCCAGCAGCGCCTGGTTGGGCACATAGTAGGCGTCGCGGAAACGCAGCAGGTCGCCGCGGGCGAGCTTGGCCACCGAATCCGGCGTGCCTTCCTCGGGCAGGCCGTAGGGATGAGGGCCGTAGACGGCGCGATCGAAGACCGCCGAGGCCAGATACGACGCGTCGGAATAATCCACGCGCAGGTTGGAGAGCAACTGCTGGCGTCGCCGGTCGAGCTCTTCCTCGCTGAACGCGGCGCGGAGGGTGACGTCGGCGAGCAGGGCCATGCCCAGCTCGAAGTCCTTCTTGACCACCGTCACGGTGACGTAGGTGGCGTCGCTATCGGCGCTGGCCGCGAGCGAGCCGCCGACAAAATCTATGGCTTCGGCAATCTGCTGCGCCGTGCGCTTTTCGGTGCCCTGCGTGAGCAGGTTCGCGGTCATCTCCGCCACGCCGGGGGTTCCCGCGGGGTCGTGCAGCGCGCCAGCGGCAGTCAACACCAACCGCACAGTTACGGCGGGCTGAGGAGCGCTCGAAGTCGCTGGCACGACAAATATGCGCAGGCCGTTGGGGAGCGTCCTGGTTACCGCCTGGGGGAAGCGAAAGGGCTTGGCGGGCGCGCCGGCGGGCATCTGCGGCACGAGCTTCGGCTCTGCCGGAGCCTGTTTCGCCGGCGGCGCAGGCTTTTTCGCCTGCCCGCCGGCGGCAGCGCACCACCCCGCCAACAACAAGAACGTCAGAATGGCGACCCTTCTCCGCAGCATGATTGGCTCCGATGTGAAAAGCCCCGCCACTAGAAAGGCGGGCTAAACGAGCTGGCCTACTTTTTTCCCGGCGCCTTGGGCGGCTCGACCACCAGCACCGTACGCCGCTGAGGCACGAAGTATTCACGGGCGACGCGCTGGATGTCCGCGGAGGTGACGCCGAGATAGCGATCGAGCTCCGTATTGATCCGCTCAGGGTCGCGGCCGAGGACCGCGTACTGTGCGATGGCGTCCGCTTTACTCTGCACCGTCTGCCGACCCAAGATGAAGCCGGCAATCTGCTGGTTCTTGGCCTTTTCGAGCTCGGCTGTACCGACCGGCTGCGTCCTGATCTGCTCGAGCACCGCGTCCATGACCTTCTCGCCGTCTGCAGGGCTCTTGCCCTGGTTCATGATGGCGAACGCCCAGAACAGGTTAGGGTCCTCGGTGAAGTTGCCAAAGCCGGCCGCCTCAACCGCCAGGCGATCCTCATAGACGAGCTTGCGGTAGAGCCGGCTGCTCTCGCCCGCCGAGAGGATGCGCGCCGCCAGGTTCAGGGGATAGGAATCGCGCGTGAACAGGGCCGGCATCTGGTAGCCCTCGATCACCGCGGGCAGCGGCGCATTGGAATAGGATTTGGTCAGCCGCCGCTCCGATTGCTGTGGCGGTTCCTTCAGGGTCACCCGCGGCAGCGGCTGCGCCGGCCGGGAGATGCCGCCGAAATACTTCTCCACCCAGCGGACCGCCTCGGAGGCGTCAAAATCTCCGACGATGACCATGGTGGCGTTGTCCGGGCGGTAGAAAGTGCGGAAGAATGCGCGCACATCCTCGAGCCTGGCCTTGTTCAGATCGTCCATGCTGCCGATGGTGGTGTGCTTGTAGGGGTGGAGGATGAAGGCCGCGACATAGAGGTCCTCGAACACGCGGCCGTAGGGGCGGTCTTCGACGCGCACGCGGCGCTCTTCCTTGACCACCTCGCGCTCGGACTGGAAGTTCGCCGCGTCCACCTGCAGGCTGCCCAGGCGGTCGGCCTCGAGCCAGATCACGCGCTCGAGATAGTTGCTGGGGAAGGTTTCCCAGTAGACGGTGACGTCGTCACTCGTATAGGCGTTGTCGATCCCGCCCACCGCCTCGATGATGCGCGAGTGCTGCTCCGGCGGGACGTGCGCCGAGCCCTTGAACATCAGGTGCTCGAACAAGTGCGCAAACCCGGTGCGGCCCGGCTTCTCGTCTTTCGAGCCGACGTGGTACCACATCTGGAGATTGATCACCGGCGCGGCGTGGTCTTCGACCATCAGAAGCAGCAGGCCATTGGCAAGCCGATGGCTCACCACGTGAAGCTGCGGCGGGCGCACCTGCGACGTTGCCGGCGCAGTCTGCGGCGCGGCAACCTGTACCAGTGCAAGAGCGAGCACGCCAACCAGAGCCAGCCGCCCCCCCAGCTTCGAGCGCAGACACCCCCAACGTCTCCATTTCATCGCAGAACCCTCAGCCCAGAAATTTCACCCCGCGCGTCGAGCAAGACTGCCGAAGCGCACTATCGTAGACACTGCTCCCGAGCGAGTCAATCGCGCCGAGCAGGCTTTATCGGCGCCCGGGCGCGCCCGAAACCACGGAATCCTTCCGTTGCACGCAGCTCCTGCTGCTTGGATTTCCGGATGAAGCAGGGAAGGGGCGTTCAAACCATTGACGTTGCCCGGAGGAGAGGATATCCGGCCTACGGACACTGACGGTTAGCTGTGATAATGCACGGCTGCGCTGCCGATGGCGGGGGCAGCGACCTTTCGGTTCGTCAGCGGGAGCGCAATTGCCGGCACCGCCGCGAGCACCACAAGCCCGATGATCATCCAGCCGTTGGGGTGGTGGGGCGCCTCGCTGCTAGGCTCACGGAGGTCGGTGCTCCGAGCGGCCTCCATCAACTCCGAGGGAGTGGCCTGCCGGGGCGGGTCGGGCTCCTGGTCGCCGCGAATTGTGGAGGTCATCCCTGCCAGGACGTCCACGCACTGCCCGCTCAAGTTGCAGAACCGCACTTTGCCCTCGAAGACGATCAGTAGCATGAGGGCGTTCAGATAGAGAACGTAGAAGTCGGTGCCCACTACGCCGGCCACACCTACCGGAGTGCGCACGTCGAAGTTGCCGCCGGGCCGGGCAATGTTCACCGTCTTGGAGCGCACCCGGCCGTAGGTCAGTTCGAGCTGGGTCTGCTGCGCGGCAGCGTCATGCTTGACAATGCGCAAGCTCGATTCGGAGCCGACGTTTAGGACCGAGCCGTCGTCGAGCGCGATGCGCGCCCGGGCCAGCCGCAGCGTATTCACCACGTCTTCCCAGAAGACCGGCGTCTGTGCCGCCGCGGCCATCTGCTGGCCGCCCCGCTGGATGTTGACCGTCGGGATAACCCGCGACACCTGCCCGGCGCGTTGCCCCGCCTGCGCCGCAACGTCCGGCGGAACCACCAGTGCCAGGCAGAGTAGAAAGACCAGCGCCAAGGCAAACGGTGAGCGTCTCTTCATCTCGGATCTCCTGAGCCCTGAGGCGAGCATCTTTTTAGTTACTGGAATGCACAACCAGTGTCAACGACTATCGAGGCGACTGTTTTTTACTGGCTACTCTCCGGTCTTGCCGGGCGAGTGTCCAGCAGACCTGGTGTTTGACCGGGCTCGGCAAACGTTGACGCGCCGCGCCCAACCGCATAGCATCCCAAGCCTTTGCCGCAAAAAAGTTTTGTTCGCGTAAAGAGGAGGTACCGAAACCGTGCGCAAATTATCTCTGGCTGTGATTCTGGCGCTCGCGATGGTCGCCCTGGCCGAATGGGGCCTGCCGCCGCGGCCGGCGCTCGCCGCCGACGATTCCGCTCCCGGATCAGGGCAAGGCACGCTGATCTTCCGCGGCGCGAAGATTTATCCGGTCGCGGGGCTGCCCATCGAGCGCGGCGTCATCGTGGTGGAAGGCGGCAAAATCAAAGCCATCGGCCCGGAAGGGCAGGTGGCTATCCCGTCCGGCGCTGTCGTGGAAGACCTCTCCGGCCAAGTCATCATCCCCGGCCTGGTGGATACCCATTCCCACGTCGGCATTTATCCGCGGCCCTCGGTGCCCGCCCATCAGGACGGCAACGAACAGACCGGGCCCGTGCAGCCTGCCCTGCGCGCCATTGACGCCATCTGGCCTGCGGACCCCGGCATCCGCATGGCGCAGGCCGGTGGAGTCACCACGGCCAACATCATGCCGGGCAGCGCCAACGTGGTGGGCGGCCAGACGGCCTACGTGAAGCTCCGCGGCAGCACCATCGAGGAGATGCTGATTCCAGGCACGCTCGGCGGGCTGAAGATGGCCAACGGGGAAAACCCCAAGAAGAGCTACGGCTCGCGACACCTGGCCCCTTCGACGCGCATGGCGGAGGCGGCGCTGGCGCGCCGCCTGTTCGTGCGCGCGCAGGAGTACCAGCGCAAGTGGCAGGCCTACCGGCAAGCGCACGGCGAGGGCAAAACCGACGCGAAGCCGCCGGAGCGCGACCTCGAACTCGAGCCGGTGGTCGAAGCGCTCGAGGGCAACCGCATCGTCCAGCACCACACGCACCGCGCCGACGACATCCTCACCGTCCTCCGCCTGGCCGAGGAATTCCACTTCCGGGTGGTGATCCAGCACGGCACAGAGGCCTACAAGCTGGCCGACGAGCTGGCGCGGAGGAAGGTCCCGGTTTCGCTGATCGTGATTGATGCGCCCGGCGGAAAATTCGAGACAGCCGAGTTCAACCTGGCCGGCGCCGCCATGCTGGAGCGCGCCGGCGTGAAGATCGCCATCCACACCGACGACTACATCAACAGCTCGCGCTTCCTGATTCGCGAGGCCGCGCTGGCCGTGCGCGAAGGGTTGAGCGAAGAGAGCGCTCTGCGCGCGCTCACCCTGAACGGCGCCGAAATGCTCGACCTCGGCCAGCGCATCGGCTCGCTCGAGCCGGGCAAGGACGCCGACCTAGTGGTGCTGAGCGGGCCGCCGTTCAGCGTTTACACCAGGGTGCTGGCCACCTATATCGAGGGGACGAAAGTCTTCGACCGCAGCCGGCCCGAAGACCTGCGCTACGCCACCGGGGGCTACGGCGTAGCGGCGCGCTACCCGAAGCTGGGAGGTGCGCGATGAGAATGGCAACAAGATGCCAGCAGAGCAACTGCCATCGTTGCACGGTGAGCTCGGGAATCGTCATTTCTCTCCTTGCCTTCCTGCTTGGTTGCATCCCTGCCTCTTCGTTCGCCCAGAAAATCGCCATTGAGGCAGACACCATCCACACGGTGGGCCCCGCCGGGACGATTGCCAACGGCGTAGTGCTGATCGAGAACGGCAAAATCACCGCGGTTGGCCCGACAACACAGGTGAAAATTCCGGCGGGCTTCGAGCGCCTGCACGCGAAGATCGTCACGCCCGGTCTAATTGACGCCAAGACTTCCGCGGGGCTTTCGGGCATCTACAACGAGCTTGCCGACCAGGACCAGGATGAAGCCAGCGACCCGAACACGGCCGAAGTGCGCGCACTCGATAGCTTCAACCCGCAGGAGCCGCTGCTGGGCTTCGTCCGCAGCTACGGCGTCACGACCCTGCAGGCCACCCCCGGACTGAAAAATCCCATCGCCGGCCAGGCCGGCATCTTCAAGACGGCGGGCGTGACCGCCGAAGGCATGGCCGTGCGTCCGGTTTCCGCAGTTGTGTTCAACCTGGGCGAGCAGCCCAAGACCACCTACGGCCCGCGGAACAAGGCACCTTCGACGCGCATGGGCACCGCAGCGTTGATCCGTACGGCGCTCGTCGACGCCCAGATCTATTTCCGCAAGTGGCAGGAGTGGGAGCGTACTGACAAGAAGGACCCCTCGAAGCAACCGGCGCGCGACCTGAAGCTCGAAGCGCTCACCCGCGCCCTGCGCGGCGAGGTGCCGGCGCTGTTCATCGCCAATCGCGAAGACGACATCTCCACCGCCATCCGCATCGCGCAGGAGTTCAAGCTCAAGCTCGTCCTGAGCCAGGCCACCGAGGGGTATCTGGCGCGGGAGGCGATTCATCGAGCCGGTGTTCCGGTGATCGTCGGCCCGACGCTGCAGCGCATCGATGCGATGGAAAACGCGAATGCCTCGCTCGAAAACGCCGCGCTGCTGGCCGAGGCCGGCATCGCCATCGCGTTTTCTTCGGGCTTCGAGGACTACGTACCCAAGAACCGCGTCATCCTGTTCGAGGCCGCGGTGGCGGCGGCCAATGGCCTGGGCGCTGAACGGGCTCTCCGCGCCGCTACGCTTGACGCCGCGAAAACCCTGGGTATCGCCGAGCGCGTCGGCTCGCTCGAGCCGGGCAAGGATGCCGACGTGGCGCTGTTCGACGGCGACCCGTTTGAATACACCTCGCACGTCGAAGCCGTGCTGGTCAACGGGCAGATCAGCTACCGCCGGCGCTGAGCGAGCGAAGCGATGATCGAACAGAAGTACGCCGAGGTAAACGGCGTCCGGCTGCACTATGCCACATCGGGTAAGGGCAAGCTGATCCTGTTTCTACACGGCTTTCCCGAGTTCTGGTACGCGTGGAAGAACCAGCTCAGCGAGTTCGGACGGGATTATCAGGCCGTGGCGCCCGACCTGCGCGGCTATAACCTTTCATCGAAGCCGGCCGGCGTGGAACCCTACGCAATTCTGCACCTGGTCGGGGATGTGCGCGCTCTTGCGGCGCACCTCGGCGCAAGCAGATTCATGCTGGTGGGCCACGACTGGGGCGGGGTTGTCGCCTGGGCCACGTCGCTCTGCCATCCCGAGTTGGTCGAAAAGCTCGTCATCATCAACGCGCCGCACCCGGCCATCTTCGAGCGCGAGCTGCGCGCCAATCCAGCCCAGCAGCAGGCCAGCCAGTACATGCTGGTGTTCCGCAGCCCCCAAGCCGAGGGAATCCTCTCGTTCAATCACTGCGGAGCTCTGGTTGAGGCGGTCCTGGCCCAAGGTTTGCGCAGCGGCTATTTCACCGAAGACGACCGCTCGGCGTACCTCGAGGCTTGGTCGCAGCCCGGCGCGCTGACTGGCGGGCTGAATTATTACCGCGCTGCGCGCACCGGCCCGCCGGCGGGCTCGGCCGAGCCGGGCGCTCAACTACTTGGCGATCTGCCCTCGCCCATCGTGAAAGTCCCCACGCTGGTGATCTGGGGCGAGCGAGACATCTATCTGCTGACCGGCAACCTCGATGGACTCGATCGCTTCGTGCCAAACTTGAAGGTGCTGCGCATTCCGGACGGCTCGCACTGGGTGGTCCACGAAAAGCCTGCGCTTGTGAACGCTGCCATCCGCGAATTCCTGGAGGGCGGGTGGAGCGATGAGGGAAGCGTCCTCGGGGAGCATCGGGAGCGCTAGCGCTCGTGGCCGGCCAAAGCGGAGTTAGCCGGTTTGACCGCGCCGCCCCAGGCGCCCCACGGGCCGAACTTGAGCGCGGCGGCGGCCATATCGTCGTGCTGCCGTTGACCTGCGGCGAACGCGTCCACGGCAGCGAAGATTCGGTCCAGCAGCGCCGGGGCAGAAGCGTTCCGGTTCTCCTCGCAAGTCTTCACGAGGCGGTCTGCGCCGAACTCTTCTCGGTCGGCATTCAAGGCTTCGGTGAGGCCGTCGGAGAGAAAGAGGACAGCGTCGCCGGGCTCGAGCAGCACGCATTGCGGCTCGTAGCGCGAGTCATCGAACATGCCCGCGGGCAGGCCGCCCTCGCGCAGTTCGCGGCAGCCCCGCGCCGAAAGGTGCAGCGGCCCGGGGAGACCCGCGTTGGCATAGCGCAGCAGCCGCGTCTCCGGGTCGAATACCGCATACTGCACTGCGCAGTAGCGGCCCGGCATGCCCCGCATGCGCAGGCGCTTGTTCAGCAGCCGCAGCACCTGTGCGGGCGACTCGCCGGTCTTGTGGATCCCGTGCAGGGTGCCTACCACCAGAGCCGCATAGATGGCCGCCGGCAAGCCCTTGCCGACAACGTCTCCCAGGTAGAGACCGAGCGTGTGGTCGGTGAGCACGAAGTAGTCCAGGAAATCACCGCCGACCTGGGTCACCGGGCGAAAATGGTTGGCGATCTCAACCGGGTAGGCCTGCAGGGGCGCCACCGGCACCATGGCCCGCTGGAGGGTGCGGGCCTCCTCGATTTCATACTCCCGAACTTTTTCGGCCGCAGTGCGGTCCACCTCGAGCGCAATCGGGGCCATGGCAATTTTCTCGGCTGTTGACGATCCACCGGGAGGGGGATGCGGCGGTTCCGCCAGTATAGCAGATACCCGGCGCGGCCGGCCGCAACCTGTTTCCACCGGGGTTTCGCGTGCAACACCGCGCCCGGCCGGCTCACACCTTGCGCCGGGGGAGGCTCGGCGAGACAATAGCGGCGTCATGCGCTCGGTGATTGCGCTCATCCTGGCCCTGGCCATCGCTCTCGGCATCTATTACTTGTACCTGAAACGCATCCAGCCCGCCGGAAAGGGCAGCGTGGCCACGCAGGCCATCAGCATCACCGGCGTGCAGAACGACCTGCTGGCCATCGCTCAGGCCGAGCGCGCCTATTTCGCGCAGAACGGCTCGTACGCGAGCCTGGCCGAGCTGACAACGAGCGGCGCGCTGACCATGCCTCGCGCCGGCCGCGATGGGTACACCTACTCGGTCGAAACTTCCGGCAACGCATTCACCGTCACGGCGCGCTACACCGGCCAGTCGGGCGGCTCCTCCGGGTTGCGCTACCCCACAATCACGGTGGACCAGACGATGGAAGTCCGCCAGCAGGATTGAGCCAGCCGCCGAGGAAAAAAAATGAAGAAACGGCAGATTAGACTGTTGGCTGCGCTGAGCTTGATGGCGGCGACGGCCCTCGCTCAGCAGGCCCCGCAGAAGGATTTTCCCGGGATCATCAACTTCCTTCGGGTGGACAAGCAGATCTGCACGGGCGGCCAGCCTTCGCTGGAAGACCTCGCCCGGCTCAAGGCTGAGGGAGTCAGGGCCATCATCAATCTTCGCCAGCCCGCCGAATATGACGCGGCGGCCGAAGCGGCCAAGGCCAAAGAACTCGGCCTGCGCTACTTCCCCATCCCGGTGGCCACCGCCGAACCAAAAGACGAACAGGCCGATGAATTCTTGAAGGTCACTGCCGATCCGAAGAACCGCCCGGCGTTCATCCATTGCGCCTCAGCCAACCGCGTCGGGGCGTTCTGGATGATCCGCCGGGTTCTGGTGGATGGCTGGAAGATGGACGACGCGGAGTCTGAAGCGCGGAAGATGGGTATGCACAGCCCGAGCCTGGTGGAATTCGCGCACCGCTACATCGCCCGCCATTCGAAGGAATAATTGTCAGTCGTTAGTTGCCAGTTCTTAGCGCCCAGTTGTCAGTTGTCGCCAGCGGATCACGCCGCGCGGGAAATCTCACAACTGAAAACCGATGATTGACCACTCGTCTTACGGGCTGCGCTTCTGATCGGCCACGAGCACTCCCGCCTCGGCATAGTTGGTCGCAGGCACGTCCAGGAAGGCGACATGGATATTCTCGCGCTTGGCTCGGCCCTCTTCCTCGAGCGCCTTGGTGACGCGCTCGACGACTTTGCGCTTCTGGTCGGCCGAACGGCCCTCCACCCAGGTGATCTGCACGTGCGGCATGGGTTCCTCCTCCTGCCGCCCCGACCTTGTCGGGGCAAACGGCGCGCATTCTACAGGTGAATAAGAGAAAACGGAAAACAGAAAATGGAGGATGGGCCATCCCTCCGCCCACGCATCGAGGATCTTTCCTTTCCCCTTATCTTCAGGCTCTGGTTGGCGCCTGCCCACCGATCTTTGCCCCGCAGTAGGCGCAGTGCGACCAGCCATGCTCCACGGATTTGCCGCACTGTGGGCAACTGGGCTTGAGGGCCGTGCCGCAGTGGGGACAGAAAGTAAACTTTGCCGGTGCCGCTACGCCGCATTTCGGGCACGGCAGCGGCAGCGGGTCACGCAAGACAAAGTACAAGATGATGCCGATGCCGTTGGGGATGAAGATCGCCAGCAACGTCCACACGACGTGCCGCATGCCGCGCCGCTTGGCGTCGCGATTCACGTAACCGATCAACAGGACCAGCACCGGAAGCACCAGCAAGGTGCCATGCGCAAAAAGAACCTTGCCCCACATCGGCCAAGTGGCGAACTTCGGGTCGGGCAGCATCGCAAACTTCAGTAGCAGTTCCGCGAACAGAAAATAAATCGCCACGGCGAGAAACCATACCCCGCGCGGAATCACGCTCAGTTCTTCGCGAAA
This sequence comes from Candidatus Acidiferrales bacterium, assembly GCA_049273775.1. Taxonomy (GTDB): domain Bacteria; phylum Acidobacteriota; class Terriglobia; order Acidiferrales; family UBA7541; genus JBASRK01. The sequence continues at coordinate 15,602 of JBASRK010000135.1, read as the reverse complement.
GCGACTCATGCTGCCCTCCTTGTGCGGCGATGCCGCACTCCCAGGGCCACAGCGGCTACGCCGGCCGTCAGCCAGCCCAGCGCGGTGTACCCGATCAGCGCAATCCACAGATGAGTGAAGCGCAGGTCGAGCCAGCCGGCCACACCGTCGCTCATCAGCCGCACAATCGGCCAGCCTGCGAGCGTCACCGTCCAGGCGAAGAGCACCAGGAAGACCATTACGCCCTGGTTCCAGCGGCGCTCGGCCTCGGCCGCGAGCTGCCTTTCGGCAAGGGTACGCACGCGCTCCACCAAGCCCAGCGGCGCTTGAGGCGTGGGCAAGCGCTTCAGCGAGCCCGCCAGTTCGCGCCAGGCGTCCAGTTCCGCAGCGCAGGCAGGGCAGCCAGCCAGATGCCCGCCGAGCTTCGCCTGCTCGGCCGCATCGAGCGCCCCTGCGGCGGCCAGCGAAAGCAGTTCGCGCATGGCGTCGTGCTCGTTCACGGCCTTGCCTCGCCGGGAAACTGCGCCTCGAGGTTGCGGCGCAGGCTTTCCATCGCCCTCCGGAGCCGCGTTTTCACCGTGGAGAGCGGGGCCTGCTGCACCTCGGCGATTTCTTCGAGCTTCATCTCTTCTTCGAAGCGCAGCGTCAGGACGTCGCGATAGATGGCCGGCAATTCCGCCAAGGCTTCGGCCAGCCGGCCGGCTCGCTCCCGTGCCAGGACGTAATCCAACGCGCTGGGACCCGCTGCCGCGAGCTGCTGCTCCCGCGATTCGCCTGAAGGGAGCGGCTCGTCCAGGCTCTCCGGGCGGTAGCGACGTAGGTGGTCAATGGCCAGGTGGCGCGCCACGGAAAACAGCCACGCCTCAAAGCTCCGCCGGGGGTCGTACCGGCGGATCTTCTCCACGACGCGCAGCCAAGTCTGCTGGAAAAGGTCTTCCGCAATGGCCGGGTCGCGCACAAACCGCAAGAGGTAGCGATAGAGGCGGTTCTGGTAGCGCTCAAGCAGCGCCGCGAGCGCTTCTGGATCCCCCCGGCGCAGTCTAGCTACGTCGGCATCGAGGCCCATCGGCGCCTCCCAGGACATCGCTGCTGCCTCGGCCATCATACCTGTGGTGTATACGGGCGGCCCGGTCAAAAAGACTCGCCCGGGTTCCTCGCCGGGAGCCGCGTCAGCCAGTGTGTTAAAATGGCCCTCGGATGCACCCCAGCATCAAGCACCTCATCGAACTGCAAATCATCGATTTGCGACTGAACGAGCTTCGCGCGCTTTTGGCCGGCTTACCCCGGCGCCTGGTGGAGGTGGAGGCGCGCGTGGCGGCCGCCCGGCAGCAGCTCACCGCGGCCAAGGAGTCCTTAACCACCAGCCTGAAAGACCGCAAGCGATACGAAATGGACGTCGAGCAATGGAAAGAAAAGGCGCGCAAATACAAGGACCAGATCTACGAGGTGAAGACCAACGAGGCGTATAAAGCGCTGCAGCACGAGATCGAGGGCGCGGAGGCCGAAATGGCGAAGGCCGAAGACCGCCTGCTCGAGCGCATGGTTTCCGGCGAGGAGTACGAGCGCGAGGTCAAGGCCGCCGAACGGACCCTGAAGGAAATTGAAGCCTCCGCCCAGGCCGAGCGCCAGACCATCGCGGCCGAGCAGACCGCGGCGCAGAAAGAGGTCGAACAGGATACCGCCCTGCGCCAGCAGGCCGTCGCCGGCGTCCCCGAAGACCTGCTCGACCACTACGAGCGCATCGCCCGGCGACACAACGGCGTCGCGCTGGCCGAGGTGCGCGACGAAACCTGCACGCTCTGCCGCGTCCGCGTGCGCCCTCACGTCTACCAGGAACTGCGCCGGGAGAACTCCGAGGAGATCTTCCACTGCGAGTCGTGCACGCGCATCCTGTATTGCCCAGTGCAGCCGGTGGCGCAGGCCAGCGCCAGTGGCAATGAAAGTTAGACGCTGCTCCGCTCCGCACGCCCGGCGTTGTGCGGGCCGATCCCGATGAAGCGCCACCACAAACCGCAACCGCCGCGCTCCCCGCGCCTGTTTACCGAGCCCGACCGCTCCGCGGAGCATGCCCAGGGCGCCTACACCGCGCAGATTGACGGCGCTTCGCGGGGCAATCCCGGGCCAGCGTCCTACGCCGTGCTGATCCGGCGGCCCAACGGCGAGGTGCTCGATCAGCTCAAGAAGGAGATCGGCCGGGGCACCAACAACGTCGCCGAATATTACGCGCTGATCGCCGCGCTCGACTACGCGCAGACCCACCGCATCAGCAAGCTCCGAGTTCGGAGCGATTCCGAGCTACTGGTCCGCCAGATGAAGGGGCACTACCGGGTGAAGAGCTTCGCGCTGCGCCAGCTCCACGAGCGCGCTCGCCGGCTGGCGGCCTCGCTCGCCTACTTCGCCATCGAGCACGTCCCGCGGGAGCAGAACCGCGAAGCTGACCGGCTGGCGAATGAGGCGCTCGATCGGGCCGGCGGCGGGCGTGCTGTGCCTATCGCGGAGCCCGAAACTCGAAAACCGAAACTCGAAACTCGCCCCACGCAAAGCCGTATCCGGGCGCGCTGGCGCCACGGCGCGCTCTATCCCGCTGAGCCGCTCGACCTCGCCGAAGGTGAAGAAGTCGAAATTGTGGTCCACAAATCCCACCACGACTGATGCAAATTGGGTGTCCTGCAGGGGCGTACGGCCATGCTTCCCTTCAATGGGCATTTTCACGATTCGCTTGCTTCCCGCCGAATGATTTCAGCGGGGAATTCCGGACTACCTTCGTTCGGATAATGGCCCTGAGTTCGTTGCGAAAGAAGTCCGGAGTTGGCTGGCGAAGGTGGGAACGGGAACGCTGTACATCGAGCCGGGGAGTCCGTGGGAAAACGGCTACTGTGAAAGTTTCAACGGGAAGCTGCGAGACGAGTGCTTGAACGGAGAGATCTTTTACTCGTTGAAGGAGGCGCAAATCGTGATCGAGAGGTGGCGGGTCGTGTACAACACGCTGCGGCCACACTCGCCGCTGGGCTGATCAGTCTAGCGCAGCGCCTTGGCAAGTGTCGTCACTATGTTCAACGGTTATTACGACTTTCCCTTGCGCATGTCCTCCTTCAAGATAACGGAGAGCTTCAGCCACATCGCTTAACGGGTAACGTCTATCTATGACGGGTGCAACTTTTCCGGCTTCAAGAAGATCTTTCAGAAGAGCCAAATCCTTCTTGTTTATATTCGCTATAAAGAAACACATCTTCTTGCTCCCGATCAGTGACAGTAATGGTCCCAGTAACATAGCTTGGAGAATTTGAACCCCACCACCTCCGGCCAGGACATAAATTCCGTCCTGACTCAGCGCACGCCTGTAGTCGAAAATCGAATGATACGCGTTCGCAGCAATAATCAGATCGTAACGCTGCCCACTTTGTGTGAAATCTTCCCGCGTGTAATCGATGACATGGTCTGCGCCAATCGATCGCGCCGTGTCCACATTCCTCGTGCTGCACACGGCAGTGACTTCAGCCCCGAACGATTTGGCAATTTGGACCGCAAATGTACCCACACCACCAGACGCGCCATCAACCAAAACCTTGTGGCCTCGCTGGATCCGTCCCTTGTCACGAAGACCCCGAAGGGCGGTGATTGCCGCCACGGGTACGGCTGCTGCGTCCTCAAACGATATGTTGGCCGGCTTCAGCGCCAATCTATCTTCAACAGCACACGCATACTCGGCAAAGGCCCCACGGCACACGCCGAACACCTCGTCGCCTGGCTTGAACTGCGTTACGTTCCTGCCGACCGCTTCGACCTGGCCGGCCACATCAACGCCGAGTCGTGTGTCCTTTGGTTTGAGCAGCCCGGCCAGCATGCGAACGAAGTACGGCTTGCCTCTCATGAGGTGCCAGTCAAGTGGATTGACGGAAGCCGCGCGAACTTCTATCAAAACTTCATCGTCCCCAACGGTCGGCTTTTCAATTTTTTCACATTTGAGAACGTCAGGTGAACCGTAATTGTAACAGACGATTGCTTTCATATGGATATCCTCTTTGACGCGGTTCTTAGGCGATGGCCGGTTACGCTCCGCTAACTCGCCAAGCGCCTGCTTTCTCTTCCCACTTCTCTACGTTCACGCCCTTTACAAGAAGCCAAAGGCAGAGTGATGCCTCCCCAACAAAGGCAGGAACGAGAACGGCGGGGAATATTTGATTTGCGAAGGTGGGGGCCAGAATCAGCACGAAGCTATCCATCAGATAGCTCAAACCGGCGATCTGCATCAGAACGCCTAGAGCCTTTGGAAGGAAGCCCGATCTGAAGATCAGGTACCCGAGAATGAGGCACACACAGCCGAAGAAGATCAGGGCAACGCCAAAGCCATAGCTATGCGATTTGACCGAGAGGCTCGCCAAGGCGTAGAGCTGCTCCGGCTCGAATGCTCTGAGGTATTCAGCTTTGCCCAGCGGAAACAACGCCCCAAGTAGATATAGCTGAACCGCCGCTTCGACTGCCAGCGATACCAGATTGAAAAATACCGCCAGCAAAGCGAGATCTCTGCTGACCGGCCGCAGCAAGACGAAGAAGATCAGCGTCAATGCAACAGCGCAAATCAGCAGGAAGAATTCGGCAGCGATACCGAAACGCCACAGCGACTCGAGCGACCTGATGTTGGCGGCTGTGGCCGTTGCATCGCCCGATACGATGATCCTGTTCCGGACGAATGCCTCGTCGAAGATGCCCACAACAATGATGATCAGGTACAGGACGCCGCCGATTCTTGCGTAAAGTTGTGGCGATGTTTCAACGGTGCGATCTGTCATTTCTGTTTCTCCCGAACTTTACAACCTTTGCTCATCCAGGCAGTGACTGCTCTCGGGACGCCGCGCGAACTTTAATCAAAACTTCATTGTCCCCAGCGGTCGGCTTTTCAACGGTCCTGATCTGGAGAACGTCCGGGGCCCGTATCTGTTGTAGACGGCGGCTTTCATGTGCGGATGGACGCCCCCGCTGCGCTGGCCTGCTCCTTCCATCGTTGAACGTTCACGCCCATCACGAGAAGCCACAGGGTCAGCGATCCTTCCCCGAGGAGGCCGGGAATCATGTTGTAGGGGGACAGATAGTTTGCGAGCGGCGGCCACAGAAAGGTCAGCCAACCCATACCGGCAAACGCCATCAGCACGCCCACGATTCGCGGCAGGAAGGTCGACCTGAGAATGAGGTAGCCGACCAGCAGGCAATGGAGCGCGAAAAATACCAGGCCGATATTGCCGGCCTGACCACCCAATCTGAGAAACATGTACGCCAGCGCCTGCAACTGTTCCACCGTGAATACGCTCAAGTAGTGCGCGCCTCTCAAGACGACGAACGGGGCGAACTCAAAGAGGCAGCTAAGGGCCCCAACGGCGCACCCCACCAGGCTGAAGAGCGCTGCTCGTAAAAGATAGGCTCCTGTTTACGGGCTTGAGCAGCTCATAGATGAACAGCGTCGCAGCGACATAGCAGACGGTCGCGATAAGGTTAGCTGCGGTACCCGACCGAAATAACGCCTCGTGCGCCAGGATGTTGGCCGCCGTGGCCGCGGCGTCGCCGGACACAACGATCCTGCCGCCAACGAAGATGGCGAATATGCTCGTCAAGAAGGTCATCAACCAAAAGAAACCGGCAATCCTGGCTTTGAAGAGCGGCGCCGCTTCTGCAATCTGTTCCATCATTTCATAGCCTCCAGGAGGGGCCGCCACATGAACGTGGCGACGCCGAATATTCCGACGCCCATAAGGGCCGTGAGCACAACGAGACCGCCCGCCATGGCGAACCGCCCGCTGGGACCAGCGCTTTCCTTTGCGCGCAGGTAGAGCTCAAGAACGGCGAGAGGCAGCAGGTAGCAGCCGAAATCCCAGAAGTAGTTGAACGGGCCGTCCCACCTGGCTGTCATTCCGACCGGCCCCCGATTGACGATGACCCAGGCGAAAATGCCGACACGCGCGAACCATTGCGCATTCGCCACGAGATAGGCGCGCAGCGCCCAGCGGCGATGCGCGGAGATTTCATGCGCAAGCGCTGAGCGCCAAGCCAGGGCGACGAAGGCGATGATGAGCACGGCGTTGAGGGTGAGGGTGAGCGCGCTGACCACGCTTGGCAGGGTGCCGCGCACCCAGACCAGATAGAGCCCGGCGATGCTGACCGCCAAGGCGGTCAGCAGAAACAGACGTCCATTCCAGCGGTGAACGGAAATGGCGCGCGCCCGTATCTGCGGAATTAGTTGAATCGCTCCGCCGAACGCTATGACCGCGGCAAGCAAAGCGTGCGCGGCAAAGGCCAGATTTCCAGCGGTATCGCCGGCGACGTACCCTTTGAAGAGGAAGGTGTTCTTGCTCCAGGCCTGAAAATTCCCCGTAACCGTCGAGGGGCCATAGAAGCCGGCAATATAGTATAGGAACGCCCACTGGCCGATGACGGCCACCAGAAACCAAAACCCGGCGGCTGCTTTCAAGGCGGTGTCCGCAAGGTTTTGCAGTGAATGCCGCTTTTGCGATGCGGTGCTTTTTTGCAACTGTGGCAGGTAGCGCGGCCGGATGTAAGTCGCATGCATGAGCACATCTCCATTGTTGGACTATACGCACCGGGGGAGCGGTTAGTTTCCTAGCATGCATGGGTTTGTGCTGGGCCGCCCCACTGGCGCGTCAGCAGTTCCTCGATGTCCCGCTCCAGAGTGGCGTTAGACGGAAGCCGAATCGCGTACTTCACTCCCGGTCTTCCAGCGCTTCGTAGATCTCCGGTTTGGCAAACGCCGCATCCGCCCGAAACACCACTTCCTTACCCCGTGCCTCTTGGCGCTCGATTTCCGGCAGAAGCACTTCGTCCCAGTCCTCGGCACTATGCACGTTGCCCGACCGCAGCTTGCGCGCCGAACAGTCTCCTTCCCCGTCGAACAGAAACAGCGGGTGATAGCAGGTGGACTCAAAATGCCCGTTGTAGGCACCGTGCTCCTGTTCTCCGTAGACTGGGATTTCGGTGCTGTCCATATCCAGCACCACCCGCTGGTACGACCACTTACACAGAGTTCAAAAAGGAAATGTGGGTTCAAACCAACGAAGGATAAGATCGACCGCCGCGGCAAAAGAGGCGAACCAACCGACTAGACGTGGGGCGAGAGCGCTACTTCAAAGTGTAGGAGCGGTAGAGGGTGTCGCGCTGGGCGGGAACGTAGCCGGCGTCGTGGATGATGCGGCGCAGCTCGGCCTCGTTGGTGCGGTTGCGCACGCCCGCAGCGTAGACGACGTTCTCCTCGATCAGGATGCTGCCCACATCGTCGGCGCCGAACTGCAGCCCCACCTGGCACACCTTGATGCCGGGCGTGAGCCAGCTCGACTGGATGTGGTCAATGTTGTCGAGATAGAGCCGGCTGATGGCGAGCGTCTTCAGGTAGTCCACCGCGGTGGCCTCCGGCACCTTCTTGCCGAGCGGGGTATTTTCCGGCGCAAACATCCACGGGATGAAGGCGGTGAACCCGCCGGTGTCTTGCTGAATGCGGCGGAGGCGCTCGAAGTGATTGACGCGGTGGCGAAACTCCTCGCCGCAGCCGAACATCATCGTCGCGGTGGTGCGCAGGCCGAGGGCGTGCGCGGTGCGATGCATCTCTTCCCACTCGTCGCTGGTGCACTTCAGGCGCGAAATGCGGGTGCGGATTTCGTCGTCGAGGATTTCGGCGCCGCCGCCGGGGATAGATTCGAGGCCCGCGTCCTTCAGGCGCGCGATTGTGTCGCGCACGGTGAGCCCGGATACCTCGGCGATGCACAGGATCTCGGGCGCCGAGAAGCAGTGCAGGTGGACCCGCGGGTAGCGCTGCTTGATCGAGCGCAGCAGGTTTTCGTAATACTCGATGCGCAGGTCCGGGTTCAGCCCGCCCTGCATCAAGATGCCGGTGCCGCCGAGCTCGAGCATCTCTTCGATCTTCTGGAAAATGGTCTCGAACGAAAGCAGGTAGCCTTCCTTCGAGCCGAGCGGCCGGTAAAACGCGCAGAACGAGCAGTACTCGGTGCAGAAGTTGGTGTAGTTGATGTTGCGGTCGATCTGGTAGGTGACAATGCGCGGATCGTTTTTCTTTTTGCGCACCTGGTGCGCGGCCATGCCGACGCCCACCAGGTCATCGGAGCGAAACATCTCGAGCGCTTCTTGCTGGCTAATGCCCATCAAACTCCCTGCAAACCTAGGTCGCCGCACGAACTCGAGTCGCGTCGCGCGACTCGACGCCGGCGTGGCCGGGCGCCGCGGCCAGCTCGAGCGGTCTGAAGCGAGGGATCAGCCCCGCTTCGGCGCACCGCCGGAAATACACGTCGAGCCCTTCACGATTCTCCGCATCGAGCGAAAAGTCGATGTTCTGGCGCAGGTAGCGCTCGAGCGCCCGGGGCGGCAGGTCGAGCTTGAGCGCCGCGCCCTCGGCGATCTCATCAATTCGCGCCATGCCATATTCCTTCGAGGCTAAAAAGTCGGCGACCACCTCGGGGGTGATCGCTTCGCGGCGCCCCACCCAGAGGGCCAGCACGCACGGCCGGCCGGTCATCTCGCGCCACTGGTGGGCCACGTCGTAAAGGAACAGCGTATCCACGCCCGGTACGGGCTGGTCGCTGGGGTCGCCCTGGCAGCAGGCCTCGCCGCTCGGGCTCTTGCGCGCCAGCGTCTCCCACTTGAGCGCGACGCGCAGCGCCGGGTCGCCGATCACCAGCGCCGCATCGGCTGCGGACAACATCGCCGCCGGGTCGGGCTCCATTTCGATGAACTCCGGACGGATGCCCCAGCGGCCGGCGCAGAGCAGCCGCACCAGCGCCGCCGAGCTGCGCGAGCAGCGGTCGAGCGCGATGCGCCGCGCCAGCTCGATGGGCTTTTTGGCGACCACGAGGATGCTGCGGACCTCGCCCTTCGCTGCCACGGACATCCCGGGCAGGGCGATCACCCCACCAGGGACGCTTTCCATGCGCTGGTATTCAATCGCCGGGATGATGGCCACGTCGGCCTCGCCTTTGCGCAGCGCCTCAGCGCACAGCGACGGCACGGTGAACGACAAATCGTAACGGTCCTGAAGCGGCCCCTCCGTGAAGCCCCACACCAGCGGCGCCGTGTTCAGGTATTCGACAACGGAGATGCGCAGCCTGGCCAAGTCCCCTCGCCTTCCGAAAGCACCTCAATATAGCACAATGGCGCCGCACGCTTGCTGATGCGGACCGAGTGGACTTCGGACTTGCAGTAAGATGGCCGCGCCTGAAGGGTTCTGCGGGAAACGGAGAAGACACGGTAAGCCCCATAAATCGAAGAGAGTACGCTTGGCGGAGCGCCTTGGCACTTCGCGGAGTCTCGCTCGAGCAGGCCGCGACCCACAAAGACGTTCCCGCCCGCTGACTTGACAGCCTTGTTAACATCCACGTAGGCTCGCCGCCAGTAATGGAACTGGACGCTTCCCTCTACTGGCTGGCCCTGGCGGTCACTCCGGGCCTGGCGGCGCGCCTCACCGCCCGGCTGCTGCGTCATTTCGGCGCGCCCGAGGCCGTCTTCCGCGCCTCGCTGACCGAGCTTGAGGCGTGCCATCTGCCCGCGCCGGTAGCGCAGGCCATCCACTCGCAGGCCCCGCTCAAAGCGGCGGAGAACGAACTGGCGCAGGTCAAGCGCCTCGGCTGCCGTCTGCTGAACTGGAACGAGCCGGAGTACCCCAAGCGACTGCTGGAGATTTACGACCCGCCGGCGCTGCTCTACCTTCGTGGCGACCCGCAGGTGCTTACCCGGCACAGCATCTCGATTGTCGGCACGCGACGCCCGACGCCTTACGGGAATCAAATGGCTGAGCGGCTGGCCCGCGACCTGGCCGAGCGCGGCCTGGTGATTGTGAGCGGCCTGGCCCGCGGCATTGACAGCTCGGCGCACAAGGGCGCTTGCGCTGCGGCCCGCGGCGCAACGATCGGAGTCCTCGGCAACGGCATTGACATCATCTATCCGAAAGAGAACAAGAAGCTCTTCGCGCTGGTCGAACAGCGCGGCGCCATCATCACCGAGCTCCCGCTGGGCTTCCACCCTGCGCCGGAGAACTTCCCGGTCCGGAACCGGATCGTCGCCGGGATGCCGTTAGGCGTTGTCGTTGTCGAAGGGGCACAGTATTCTGGTTCGCTGATTACCTCGCGCCTGGCGATGGAATTCAGCCGCGAGGTTTACGGTGTGCCGGGCAACGCCACGCAACCCACCAGCTTCGCGCCGAATCAACTGATCAAGCAGGGCGCGAAGCTGGTGACGAGCTGGGAGGACGTAGTCGAAGAGCTGCCCACCGACGTCCGCGCCGAGCTTTTCCCGGTGGAGCCGACCACGGCCGAGCAGCGCGCTACGCTGTTCGCGGAGGCGCTCTCGCCGACCGAGAAAAAGCTTTACGACCTGCTGGGCACCGATGCGGCGCGCCACGTGGACGAGCTGGTGGAGGAATCCGAACTCAACTCCTCGGTGGTGCTGGCGGCGCTGTTTGAGCTCGAGATGAAAGGCATCATCCGGCAGATGCCCGGCAAACAGTTCGTGAAGGTGCTACTGTGAGGTAGCGGAAAGGACACAGGGCGCGCCGGCGCTGTGCGCATCACTTTCCTACTGGGTTTAAAAAGGGGACATGGGACGATCACTGGTCATCGTTGAATCGCCGGCCAAGGCGAAAACGATCAACAAGTATTTGGGCCGCAACTACAGCGTCAAAGCCTCGCTCGGCCACATTAAGGACCTGCCGAAGAAAGAGCTCGGCATTGACGTGGACCACGAATTCGAGCCCACCTACGAAGTGATCCCGGGCAAGACCAAGGTGGTCAGCGAACTGAAGAAGGCGGCCAAGGAGGCGGACGCCGTCTATCTCGCCGCCGACCCTGACCGCGAAGGCGAAGCGATCTGCGCGCACTTGGCCGAGGTGCTCGGGCGCACCAAAGCCGAGAAAAAGAAGATCTTCCGCGTGCTGTTCAACGAGATCACGCCGAAGGCCATCAAGGCAGCGTTCGAGAAGCCGGGCCAGATCGACATGCACCTGGTGGAGGCGCAGCAGGCGCGGCGGTTGCTCGATCGCCTGGTGGGCTACAAGATTTCGCCGCTGCTGTGGGACAAGGTCCGCCGCGGGCTTTCCGCCGGACGCGTGCAGACCGTGGCGCTGCGCCTGATCGTCGAGCGCGAGCGCGAGATCCGGGCGTTCGTCCCCAAGGAGTACTGGACCATCCACGCGCTGCTCGAAGCCGGCCAGCCGCCGGTCTTCGAGGCCAAACTCGCCAAGTACAAGGGCGAGGAGATCGAAATCCCCAACCAGGCCGAGGCCGAGCGCGTGGTCGCAGCGGTCGAGCGCGCGCGCTGGCAGGTGGCCAGCGTGACGCAGAAAGAAAAGCGCCGCTATGCGCCGCCGCCCTTCACCACTTCCAAGCTCCAGCAGGCGGCGTACAACCGCCTGCGCTACACCGCCAAGCGCACGATGATGCTGGCGCAGAGGCTCTACGAGGGCGTCGAGCTGGGCGAGGAGGGCTCGGTCGGCCTAATCACCTACATGCGCACCGATTCGGTGCGCGTCTCGGCCGATGCGCTGGCGCAGGTGCGCGAGCTGATCGGCGCAAACTACGGCGCGAGCTACCTGCCCGAGAAGCCCAATTTCTACAAGTCGAAGAAAGACGCCCAGGAGGCCCACGAGGCCATCCGGCCGAGCGACGTGGCGCGCACGCCCGACGAGCTGCGCAAGTATCTGGATGACGACCTGTTCAAGCTCTACCAGCTCATCTGGCAGCGCTTCGTGGGCTCACAGATGCTTCCGGCGGTCTTCGATCAAACGACGATCGATATCTCTGCCGGCGATTACCTGTTCCGCGCCAGCGGCTCGGTGCTGAAGTTCGATGGCTACCTCGCAGTCTATCAGGCCTCGAAAGAAGACGAAGAAAAAGACGAGGATGCCGAAGGCGAAGGCCGCACTCTGCCGCAGGTGGTCGAAGGCGAAACGCTGCGGCTAGAAAAAATCCGCCCCGAACAGCACTTCACCGAGCCGCCCCCGCGCTACACCGAGGCCACGCTGGTGAAAGAGCTCGAAGAGAAGGGCATCGGGCGTCCCTCTACCTATGCCACGATCATTTCCACCATCGTCGAGCGCGAATACGTCAGCAAGGACCAGGGGCGCTTCACCCCCACGATGCTGGGCGAGAAGGTGAGCGAACTGCTGGTGAGAAGTTTTGAAGACATCTTCGACGTCGGCTTCACGGCGCGCATGGAAGAGGAACTGGACGAGATTGAGGAGGGCAAACTGCCCTGGCGGCGCTCGGTCAAGGATTTCTACGACCGCTTCGAGCAGGACCTGGAGCAAGCCAAGGGCGAGATGGAGTCCTACAAAGCCGGCATCCCCACCGGCGAGAAGTGCGAGAAGTGCGGCAAAGGCAAGCTGCTCGAGCGCATCAGCCGCCACGGCTTCTTCCTGGGCTGCGACCGATACCCCGAATGCGACTTCACGCGCGATCTGGCACCCGAAGCCGGCGGCGAGGAGGTGGAAAGCGAGACCGCCACCGAATACTGCGAGAACTGCGGCAAGGAGATGACCATCAAGCGCGGCCGCTTCGGGCCGTTTCTCGCCTGCACTGGCTATCCCGAGTGCAAGACCACGCGCCGGCTGGTCCACGGGACGCGGCGCGCCCGCCAGCCCGACGAGCCGCTCGACGAAAAATGTCCCGAGTGCGGCAACCAATTGGTCCGGCGCCGCGGCCGCTACGGCGAGTTCATCGGCTGCTCGGCCTATCCGAAGTGCAAGTTCATCCGCGCTAAGACGCTTGGAATCGCCTGCCCGAAGTGCGGCACCGGCGAGCTGGTCGAACGCATGGCGCGCAAGGGACGCCGGCGCGTCTTCTACGGCTGCAATCGCTACCCGGAATGCGACTTCACCACCCCACACCAGCCCATCCCCGAGCCCTGCCCGAAATGCGGCGCGGCGTTCATCGTCGAAAAGCGCGGCAAATTGGGCGCCGTGCGGGCCTGCCTCAAGGAAGACTGCGATTGGGAAGCCGCAGCGCCCGAACAGCAGCCCGCCGAAGCCGTCTCGGCCAAGTCCTGACCGATTCTCTATAATTTCTCCGGCGCGCTTTCATCGAACAAAAGCATGTTCGGTGATTCGCGCGCGACAATTCTGGGTGTGGCGGCGGCCGCGGCAACGGTTAGCGTCGCCTTGCTGCTGCGCAAGGCCCTGGCGCTCGATTTCTTCGGCGCTCTTCTGGGGATAACCGCGGGAGTTTACCTGGGGTTCTCTAATAAGTGATGGCTGATTTGTCGAGCAGTTTTTGCGGCTGAACCGGAGTGCCCAGCCGAAAGTGGGATGACTGCCCGCCACCGGGGTCTTCTGCGCCGCGGCCTGCGATTGCGGTCTATAATACGAGGCGCCCGATTCCGGCCGTGGAACTATGAAAGCCGCCATCGAAAAGTACGTCCGCCATCTGCAGTACGAGCGCAACGCCTCGCTGCACACCATCCGCAACTATCAGAGCGACCTCGCGCAGTTCCTGGCCTATGTCACTCCGCCCGGCGGCCCGCGGGTCGCGCTCCGCGCGGTGGACCACCGGCTAATCCGCGAGTACATCGGCCACCTGCACGACCAGGGGCTGGAGCGCAGCTCGATTGCGCGGAAGCTCGCGGCGCTGCGGTCGTTCTTCAAGTTCTGCGTGCGCGAGGGTCTGGTGTCCCAGGACCCGGCGCGTCTGGTGGCCACGCCCAAGCTGCCCAAGCGCATCCCCGCGGTGCTGACCGCCGAGGAGATCAACAACTTCCTCGACCAACTCGCGGCCATAAGCGCCAGCGGGGAGCAAGCCAAGTCGCCGGCCGAGACACCGCGGCGCCGCCCCGGAGGCTTCCAGGACGAGTCGCGGCTGCTGGTCCGACGCGACCGCGCCATGCTCGAGCTACTCTACGCCTCTGGCCTGCGCGTCAGCGAGCTCACGGGCCTCAACCTAGCCGACATGGACCGCCACGAGCAGATGTTGCGCGTCCGCGGCAAGGGCCGCAAGGAGCGCATCGTGCCCTACGGCTCGAAGGCCGAAGCGGCGCTGGAGGCTTACTGGCCCGTGCGCACCGAGCTGCTGCGCAAGGCCGGCGCGCGCGCCGACCCCGAGGCGGTCTTCCTGAGCTTCGCCGGGCGCCGGCTGGGCACGCGCTCGGTCGGGCGCATCGTCAAGAAATACGCGGGCCTTGTGAACATCAACTGGGACCTGCACCCGCATTCGCTGCGCCACGCCTTTGCCACGCACCTGCTCGCCGATGGCGCCGATCTCCGCGCCATCCAGGAGCTCCTCGGCCACAGCTCGCTTTCCACCACGCAGAAGTACACCCACGCCTCCGTTCGGCAGTTGATGGAGGTGTACGACAAGGCGCACCCCCGCGCCTGACGTCCAGCCAAGCGATCAGACTGAGGCCCGGTAGGAGAAAACGCGGCGACAGATTCTTCCAGGCGTCAGCGGACTTCGCGGCCGGGAAAATCGGGCATCCCCGAGGGCGGAGTACCGCGCTTGCGGAAGAAGAAGCCGAAATGACGCGCGCTGCACTGTCTGCAGCGGAAGGGGCGCAGAAGGACCGGCGGGAGGATCAGCATCTCGATCAGGCCGCGCCGCCGCGAGCGTAAGATTTCTCCACTCCCGCAGAAGGGGCAGCAACGGGGCCCCACGGCCACCGAGATAGGTTGAATCATAGGTATACGGCGCTGGGCCGGCCGCGGCTATTCTACACCGCGCGAAACAGGCGGGGTGGGACACACGACCCCCGGCCGCGTTTGACGCCTGCGCTTCGGCGCCCGTATAATGGTGGTTTCCGGATTGCATCGGGAGGCTTCATGTACGCCGTCATCCGCAGCGGGGGCAAGCAGTACCGCGTCGCCCCGGGCGAAACCATCAAGGTTGAGCGCCTGGCCGGCAAGGTGGGCGCCAAGGTGACCTTTGCCGACGTGCTGGCCGTACACAACGACGAGGAGAAGCTCGTCACCGGCGCCGACGCCGCCAAGGTCAAGGTGACCGGAAAAATCGTGGCGCAGGCACGCTACCCCAAGCTGACGGTCATGAAATATCGCCGGACCAAGCAGTACAAGATCGTTCGCGGCCACCGGCAGGACTACACTGCCGTGGAGGTCAGCGACATCAAACTCAGCGGGAAAGGAACCTCCGATGGCGCATAAAAAAGGCGGCGGCTCATCTACCAATGGCCGCGACTCGCAGGGACAGCGCCTGGGCATCAAGCGCTTCGGCGGCCAGCTCGTGCAGGCGGGCACCATCCTGGTGCGGCAGCGCGGGACGCGCCACAAGCCGGGCCTAAACGTCGGCCGCGGCAAGGACGACACGCTGTTTGCCCGCATCACCGGCATCGTGCGCTTTGAGGATAAGGGGCGCAGCGGCCGCTACATCAGCGTCCTGCCTGCTGAAGAGCGGGTTCTGGCCGCCAAGCCCGAGCCTGTGGCTGCTGCAGCCAATTAGGCTGCGGCGAGTTTTCCGGCGGCCCGCCGCGCGGCGGGCCGCCTTTTTGTTTCTTCCCGAACTTTGCGAGCAAGCAGGGGGTCTCACGCGGTCGGCCGTTCTGATCCCGACCTTGTCGGGGGTGAAAAATTCTTGGAGAGATGCTTCGCTCGCCCCGCCAGGGGCGGGACGGCTCAGCAT
>JBASRK010000128.1:0-3533 GCA_049273775.1 Candidatus Acidiferrales bacterium | reverse complement strand
AGCGGCTTGGGCGTCACAGCAGTCAGGTACGCTTTCAGCGATTCGTGGTCGGCCTTCTGGATGGCGATGTAGCCCGGATTATTGTGGTAGGCCATGCCGCAGTCGGTGCCGCCCTGAATATTCGAGTGCCCGCGCAGGGCATTGAGCCCGCCGCCTGTACGCCCGATATTGCCGAGCAGAAGCTGGAGCATCGCCGCGGTGTGGATGAGCTGCACCGAGAAACTGTGGTGCGTCCACCCCAGCGCGTACATGATGGTGCCGACTTTGTCGGGTGGGTACGTGGAGGTGATCAGCTCGGCGGACTTGTTGAACGCCTCCGCCGTGCACCCGCAGATGCTCGCGACCATCTCTGGGGTGTACCGCGAGTAAAACGTCTTCATGATCTGGAAGACGCTGCGCGGGTTCTGCATCGTCGGGTCCACCTTGGCCATCCCCTGCCCGTCTAGGTCGTAAGCCCAGCTCGATTTGTCGGTGTAGGCTTTCTTCTCCGGGTCCCAGCCGGAGAACAAGCCCTCGGCCTCGTTGAACGAGTAGGTCTCCTTGACGAGGAAGGTGGCGTTGGTGAACAACCGCACGTACTCTTCGTGGATGCGGTTCTTGGTCAGCGCGTAGTTGATCAGGCCGGCCAGGAAGGCGATGTCGGTGCCGGCGCGAATCTGCGTGAAATTATCGGCTACAGCGGCGGTGCGGTTGAAGCGGGGATCTACCGAAACCAGCTTGGCGTTGCGGTTCCGCTTTGCCTCCATGACGAAGCGGAAGCCCACCGGGTGGTTCTCTGCCGGGTTGCCGCCCATCGCCAGGACCAGATCGGCGTTGGCAATATCGGTCCAGCCATTGGTCATCGCCCCGCGCCCAAAAGTGGCGGCCAAACTGGCCACCGTGGGGCCGTGTCATATTCGGGCCTGTTGTTCCAGCGGGATCAGGCCCAGGCCGGCGCGGAAGGCCTTCACCAGCAGGTAGTTGTTCTCGTTCGTGTCCGTGCAGCCGCCGATAACACCGACAGCGGTGAGCGCGTTGATCGTATGCCCCTTGTCGTCCTTCTCGATCAGTTTGGAATCGCGGGTCTCCTTAAACAGATGAGCGATTCGGTCGAGCGCCCAGTCCCAGGACTTGTCTTCCCAATGGTCGCTGCCCGGGGCGCGGTATTGCACTTTGGTCAGCCGGCGGTCGTTGACGATATTCTGCTTCAGAGTGATGCCCTTGGGGCAGAGCGTGCCGCGGTTGATGGGGTGGTCGGGGTCGCCTTCGATGTGCACGACGGCGGGCTTCACGTTGCGGGACTTGTCGCCCAGCGTGTGGATGATCACGCCGCAGCTCACCGCGCAGTACGGGCAGGTCGAGCGCGTCTCCGTGGTGCGCGCGATCTTCATTTCGCGCACTTGCGCGTAGGCAGGCGTCAGGTCAAACCCCAGCACTGTCGCCGCGACGCCACCGATTGTGCTGACTTTCAGGAATTCTCTACGCGTAGATATCATCGGCCGACCTCCCTTTCCCTCTCAGGAGCCAAGCCAACGGGCACTAGATTTGGCTACCAAGTATTCCTTTTTGCGGGGTTTGTCAAGGGCCACATGCGGAAGAACTTGGGGGCGCCGAGCCGCACGGCGGGTGAAAGGCCAGAGCGCTCATTCCGGGACGACGGCGACCCCCGGGAAGGGGCCCTGCTTGGAAGGTGACTGGTTACAGGATCTTGACCACGGGGGCCTGCGCCGCCTGGTTGACCTCCTCCAAGCGCGCCGCCACCTGCCGGGCCATCGCGTAGATGCTCTTTGCGCCGGGAGCGTCTTCGCCCAGCGCCGCGACAGGCTTGCCGGAGTCGCCGCCGATTCGGATCTGCGGGTCAATTTCGATTTCGCCCAGGAAGGGCACGCCGAAAAGCTGCGCCATTCGCTTCCCCTCGCCGTGGCCGAAGACATCAATCTCACCCTTGCAGTGCGGGCAGGCGAAAAAGCTCATGTTTTCGACCACGCCCAGCACCTCGACGTTTACCTGGCGGAACATCTCGATGGCCTTGCGGACGTCGGCTAGCGCCACCGCCGACGGCGTGGTGACGAGCAGCGCCCCGGTGAGCGGCACGGTCTGGATCAGTGTGAGTTGCACGTCGCCCGTGCCCGGCGGCAGGTCAATCACCAGATAGTCCAGCTCGCCCCACTGCACGCTCCGCAGGAACTGCGTGATCAGGCTGTGCAGCATCGGCCCGCGCCAGATCAGCGGGCGGTCGCCCGGATTCAGCAAACCGACCGAAATCATCTTCAGGCCGTAGGCGGTTATCGGCATGATGGCGCGCTCGCTGAGGGCCTGGGGCTGTTCTGAGGTTCCGAGCATCATCGGCACGTTGGGGCCGTAAACGTCGCCGTCGAGCAGCCCGACGGTCGAGCCCATCCGCTGCAGCGCAATCGCCAGGTTCACCGCCACGGTGGTCTTGCCCACACCGCCTTTGCCGCTCGCCACGGCGATCAGGTTTTTCACGCCAGGGATTGGCGCTGCTGGCTGGCCTTGAGGATTCGGTGGCATGTGTTCGGTCTCCTTTTTTTCCGCCTATGGTGGCACGGCAGCGATGCCGGTGTGGCCTGCGGCACAACGTCGCCGGAGCGATCGGCCGGACCGGCGGCTAGCCTCCGCGGGTGTGCATTTCGAGGTGCGGGTCCTTGCGAAGCTGCTCGATACCCACGAACACGCCGCGCATCCCTTGCGCCATGCGCTTTTCGGCGCCGCGGTCGGTGCGCTGCTGCCACGCCGCGGCGATCATGGACATGATCGCGTCCCGCGGAGCGCCACCGCGCACCGGCTTGCGCAGGTCCAGGCCGGTCGGCGCGTAGAGGCACATATACCAGATACCGTCGGCGGTCAGCCGGCTGCGGTCGCAGCGGCCGCAGAACGGCGTGGTCGTCGAAGCAATGATGCCGAACACCGTGCCGTCCAGCAGCAGGAAGCGCTCCGCCGGGGCCGTGGTGTCCTCCACTACCGGCTCGATGCGGCCATAGCGGCGGCTCAAGGCGTCCAGCATCTCAGCGCGGGAGAAAACCTTGCCGGGCGACCACTGCGTCGCTCCGCCCACGTCCATGTACTCGATGAAGCGCACCTCCGCGCCCACCTGTTTGCCGAATTCGATTAGCTCGGCCAACTCGCCGTCGTTGGCCCCACGCATCACGACGGTATCAAGCTTGACTCCGTTGAAGCCCGCTTGGCCGGCCGCCCGGATGCCCTCGAGCACCTGTGCGTGGGCGTCGCGGCGCGTCAGCGCCTTGAATTGGTCGGGGCGGAGCGTGTCCAGACTAACCGTAATGCGGTGCAGGCCGGCCTCGCGCAGCGCCTGGGCCTGCTGGGCCAACAGGACGCCGTTGGTCGTCAGCGCCAGGTCCTTGATCTGGGGATTCTCGGCCAGCAAGCGCACCAGGACGGGGAGGTCTTTGCGCAGCAGCGGCTCGCCCCCGGTCAGCCGCACCTTGTCCACGCCCAGCTCGCTGAAGACCGCGGCCAGGTCGCGAAGCTCCTCGAAAGTAAGTAACTCTTCCCGCGGCAGCCAGACGTATTCG
>JBASRK010000127.1:0-3518 GCA_049273775.1 Candidatus Acidiferrales bacterium | reverse complement strand
CTGGCGGGGCGCAAGCTCCCGGGCGTCGAGGCGTTGACAGACAGGCCAGAGGTGGAAAGTGGGAGGTGAGATGCGATGAGACGACCGGTCATCGCCGGCAACTGGAAGATGTACAAGACGCAGGCGGAGACGTGCGCCTTCTTCGCGTCGCTGAAGCCGCTGGTGGCCCCTTCGACGCACTGCGACATCGTCGTCGCGCCGCCGTATACGGCGCTGGCGGCAGCGGTTGAGGCGGTGCGCGGCTCGGCCATCGCCATTTCCGGCCAGGACGTTCACTGGGCGGCCGAGGGCGCCTTCACCGGCGAGGTTTCGACGAAGATGCTGGTCGAGGTGGGCTGCCGCTACGTCATCATCGGCCACTCCGAGCGGCGGCAGTTCTTCGGCGAGACCGACGAGTGGGTGAACAAGAAAACCACGGCGGCGCTCGAGGCCGAGCTTGCGCCGATCGTCTGTGTCGGCGAGACTCTGAAAGAGCGCGAGGGCGGCGAGACTCAGGCGGTGCTCGAGCGGCAGTTTCGCGGCGGCCTGGCCGCGTTGACCGGGGCGGAGTTCTCGCGTATCATCCTTGCGTACGAGCCGGTGTGGGCCATCGGCACAGGCCGCACGGCCACATCGGAAATGGCGGCCGAAGCCCACCGATTCCTGCGGCAATTGGCCGCGGCGAGCTTCACACCCGAGAGCGCCGCCTCGCTGAGGATCCTCTACGGCGGCAGCGTCAAGCCCGACAACATCAAGGGGCTGATGGCGCAGGTGGAAATCGACGGGGCGCTGGTGGGCGGTGCGAGCCTGGACGCGCAGTCGTTTGCGTCCGTTGTCAATTTTTGATTCGCGGAGCGGGGCATGCCGATCCAAGTCAAGTGGGCCATTTCGTTTGCGGTGGGCACCGGGCTGATCGCGCTCGGCTGGAGGGTGCCCTTCTTGCTGACCACCATGTACGTGCTCATCTGCTTCCTGCTGGTCGTCGTCGTGCTGCTGCAAAGCGGCAAGGCTGCCGACCTGGCCGGGGCGTTCGGCGGCGCCGGAAGCCAGACCGCCTTCGGCCCGCGAGGCGCGGCGACGTTCCTTTCCAAGGCCACCACGTGGTGCGCGGTCATGTTCATGCTTACTTCGATAGCGCTGGGC
The DNA here is from genome assembly GCA_049273775.1 of Candidatus Acidiferrales bacterium. Lineage (GTDB taxonomy): Bacteria > Acidobacteriota > Terriglobia > Acidiferrales > UBA7541 > JBASRK01. The sequence continues at coordinate 2,396 of JBASRK010000127.1, read as the reverse complement.
CTGCGCCAAACGGTTGGCGGGCCAACGGGCGGCTCGGTACTCGAGCAGTTCTCCAAACCTGCACCGAAGGCCCCGGGAGCACAGACGCCGCAGCAGACCCCGGAGCCACAGCCGCAAAGTCCTGCGCCGCAGCAGCAAGCGCCGCAGCCGCCTCCGGCGCAGCCGCCGGCCAAGCAGTAGTAGCATTGGGGCGAGCCGGCCCTCCACCGGCGCATTTCCACTCGAGGCGGCCCGCGGGCGCCTTCTGCACTTGAGCTTCGACTTGCTGAGGTTGCCGCTCGCGGCTAGAATCGTCTGGCAACCCTCCCAGTGCGGAAGTGGCGGAACTGGCAGACGCACCATCTTGAGGGGGTGGCGCCGCAAGGCGTGTGGGTTCGAATCCCACCTTCCGCACCAGCTTTTCCCGACGATTACGAAATTGCCCTGAGCGGCCGCCTCTGGTAGCATCGTGCCACTTTTGTTGTCGGGAGGTTCCGCGCATGCCGAAAGTGAAACAACTGACTGTTTCCTGTGAAAACCGTCCGGGAACACTGGCGGACATCGCGGGAATGCTCGGCAAAGCCAAAATCAATATTCTGGCTTTTAATGCGAGTAGTGCAGGCGCCATGGGCTACATCCAACTCGTCGTGGACAACGCCAACAAGGCCAAGAAGGTGCTCAAGGCCCACCGAATTTCCTGTTATGAAGAGGTAGTGCTCCACGTCACGCTTCCCAATGTTCCCGGAGCCCTCTCGAGCCTTGCGAGAAAAATGGCGGACAAGGGTATCAATATTGGGGCCGGCTACCAGACGACGGTCGAGGGCGGCAAGCGGGCGAGCGTCGTGCTGGCAGTCTCTCATCTGGCAAGTGCAACCAGGATTCGCTAGGGCGGCAGGAGCAGACCGCTCCCCATCGCGAATGCAGCTCGTGGCGACGAACCGCGGGCACTAGGTCAAGAAGGCTGAAATGACCTTCAAGAAGACTGCGCGGGAATCTGCCTCCGCGTAGGTGGCGGGGAATCGCGAGGTGCGCGCCAACAGTTGATCGCGGAGCAGACCTTCGAAGGCTCCCATCAGTGCGGAGCGGATTGCCTGCAGGTTGACTTGCGGCACAATCTCGCCGCGGTCAGCCATCTCCTTCAGAATTCGGTCGAGCGTCTTGATGAAATCCAGGAAACCGGGCACGAGGACGACCATGTGACCGTCGCCGCGGATCCGCCGCCCTTCCAGCAGGAAAATCGTGCCAAGCTGCCGGTCGCGCTGCAGGAATGTCAGCACCATGTCGGTCACAATCCTCAGCCTGTCCGCCGGTGAGGGAATCTTCTCGATTGCCAACTGAATCGCGGGGTTGATCTGTTCCCAGGCGTGCTCGAAGATCGCCTCCAGGATTCCTTGCTTGCTCGTGAAGTGTTTGGTGAGCTGCGATTGGCTGGTGCCCGCCAACCGGCAGATCGCCGACGTGCTTGCCTCCTCGTACCCCCGCTCAGCGAATAGGGACTTTGCCGCCTCTCGCAGTCGGTCGCGACTCGATGCCAAGACCGCTGTTTTGAGAACTGGCGCCATCCGCCCTCCTCGGACTGCAACGCCTAATCCAGAGCGCTATCGTACTCCTAATTGCACGGCGCTATGATACTCCTAATTTCAGTTCGCCAATAGATTCGAGGCACTGAAAGTAGGTTTTACACCCATCCTGCCTGCCGTCGGGCCCACCGGAAACCGCAAAAAAAGACTTGACAAGCTCCGATAGTAGTGAAACTATCCGCCGTCGTGTTCGCACTACTATAAGGCGTACCAATCCTATTAACCTCGGACTTGGGGTTTTGGCATGAAGTAATGATGAGGAGGCAGCAATGTCCCGTACCGCGCTACGCTTTGCGTTCCGGCTTGGCTTGACCGCATTCCTGCTGGCAAATCCCTCGTTCGGAGCCACTCCTTCCAGTGGCACGGTCTCCCAAACCAACCCCACGGTGACTTGGACGGGACCGTTCGTGACTCCGACGGGTTCCTCCACGTGCAACGGCCCGAACGATCCATCCTGCGATAACTTCAAGCTGACCATCGTTCCTCCCTCCCCTCTTTTTGGCCCCTACAAGGTTGTTATCCAGACCGTCTCCGCGCTCAGCGGCGACTGGGACCTCCTTGTCTTCAGCCCCAGCGGGAGGTTGGTAGGCAGCTCCGGCAACGGGCCGGGCACAGCGATAAGTCCGGAAGTGGAATCGGTCACACTGGTGAATCCTCCTGCGGGAACCTACACGGTCAGTGCCGCCCCGTTTGCGCCAATGTTGGGTACTGACGGGACAAGCTACCACGGTTCCGCCACTCTCCAGAGTTTCAGCGAGACCATCGCCACACAAGGCAATGAGCCCCTTAGCTACGGCATCCATCCGGCGCCTTTTCCGCTCGGGCAACACGCCGGAG
>JBASRK010000126.1:0-3767 GCA_049273775.1 Candidatus Acidiferrales bacterium | reverse complement strand
CTAAAGGACTTTAAGTCCAATGAATTTGTATCAGTGCATTCTAAAGGACTTGCGAAGCCATTTTTCGTATCAGTGCATTCCAAAGGGGTTACGGCCGTAGCCGAGTGCGAGAGCACTTCTGGAGCTCCGAACGGCCATGAAGCCCTGATTCCAGGGGACTTTAAGTCCAATGAATTTGTAAAAGGGCATTCTGAAGAACCTCCGAGGCCATTGTTCGTAAGAGTGCATTCCAAAGGAGTTATCGGCCTCGGCGGGTATTCTTCGTGAGTTTGCATTTCCAAGAGAACCTGCGCGGACGAGCAGCAGAGCATAGAATGACAGACCTCAGAGTCTCGATGCTTTCCGCAAAGCCTTCGGTGGGCCTTGCATTCTATTATACCGCGGGAGTCAATGGGAAACTGGGCGGCCAATCGTGGGTTTGGGATGCGAATGCAGATTCGGCTCGGAAACTATCTGAACAGGATCTCGAGGCTCGCAACGGGGTGAATTTCGTTCCAGCCGTGGTCCGGGTCGGTGACAAAGGCTCCGGTCACCCTGACACGGTCGCCCCTCTTGGGGACGTGAACGTCTGTAGGATCCAGATAGCCGCGAACTGTCATTTGCCCAACCAATCGTCTAAAAGGACGCGGCTCCACGGCGAAGGAACCCCGAAATTCATGTAACCGGACATTCACACGTTCATCTAAGAGTCGAGGTATCAGGAGAGGAACGCCACCCGGCGGCGGGGAGAGACCCGCGCGACGACAGGGAGTTGCCTTTCCCAAAGACACGAATGCAGACAGCAGGACGAGCGGAGGAAGAGATGAAGCGATTTGAGGGAAAAGTTGCGGTGGTGACCGGCGGAAACAGCGGGATCGGCCTGGCGACGGCGAAGCGCCTGCACGACGAGGGCGCTCGAGTGGCGATTTCCGGGCGGAGCCAGAAGACGCTGGACGAGGCGGTGAAAATCCTCGGCAAAGACGTTCTGGCGGTGCAGGCGGACGTGGCAAAACCCGCGGACCTGGACGGACTGTATAGGGCGGTGGCCGAGAAGTTCGGAAAGATTGACGTGCTGTTCGTGAATGCGGGTGTGGCGAAGTTCGCGTCGCTTGCCGAGACGTCAGAAAGGATATACGACGAGCAGTTTGACATCAACATCAAGGGAGCGTACTTCACGATTCAGAAAGCGCTGCCGTTGCTGAATGACGGTGCGTCGATCATCTTGAATACCAGCGTGGCAGCCAGCAAAGGTACCGCGGGGGCCAGCGCGTATTCTGCAACGAAAGCAGCGCTGCGCTCATTGGCGAGAACTGCGGCGGCGGAGTTGGTGGAGCTCGGGATCCGGGTGAACACGGTCGCGCCGGGACCGATTGAGACGCCGATTTTCGGGCGCACGGGATTGCCGAAGGAGGCAATCGAGGAATTCGCGAAAGACGTCTTGTCAAAGGTACCGATGAAGCGGTTTGGACAGCCCGAGGAAGTCGCGGGCGCAGTGGCGTTTCTGGCTTCTTCGGACGCCTCGTACATCACGGGAGTGGAGATCAACGTGGATGGCGGGATGGGACAGATTTGAAGAGGCAGAGGGTGGAAGAAGCTAGGAGCTAGGCAAGGATACAGGCAGAGGAGGCCCGCCGATGGCACAGATGACCGCCGTTCTAGTTAGTCGTCCGGGTGCGCCATTCGAGGTGGTTACACGAGAGGTCCCAGCACCTGGGCCCAATCAAGTACGGATCACGGTGCAAGCATGTGGGATCTGCCATAGCGACATGTTTGTGAAGGAAGGACATTGGCCCGGGCTGCAATACCCACGCATCACAGGCCACGAGGTGGCCGGAGTGATCGACGAGGTCGGACCGGGCGTGACGGCATGGAAGAGAGGCCAGCGAGTCGGCGTTGGATGGGATGGTGGGCATTGCGGTCAGTGTGTCCCATGTCGCCGCGGGGATTTCATCAATTGTCAGAATCTCAGGATAACGGGATTCACGAATGACGGCGGATATGCGCAATACATGATTGCAAGTAGCGACGCCCTGGCATTGATTCCGGACGCCTTATCGCCGGCAGAGGCTGGTCCTATCCTGTGCGCGGGCATAACGACGTTCAATAGTCTGCGCCATAGCGGGGCGCTCGCCGGAGATCTTGTGGCGGTGCAGGGTCTGGGCGGACTGGGCCATCTTGGAATCCAGTTCGCGAGCAAGATGGGGTATCGCACGGTGGCGATTGGGCGAGGCAAAGACAAGGAACCCTTAGCGCTCAAGCTTGGTGCCGTTCGATACCTGGATTCCGATGCCGTAAAGGTGGCGGAAGAACTGACTAGGCTGGGAGGAGCGTCGGTGATTCTCGCAACAGCTCCGGATAGCAAGGCCATGTCGGACCTCATTGAGGGTCTCGGGGTAGGTGGCAAATTGCTTGTGGTGGGGGCATCCGCAGATCCCATCAGCGTGACTCCCATTCAACTGATTGGAAACCGCCGGTCGATTCAAGGGTGGCCTGGAGGTAGCGCCCGAGACTCGGAAGACACGCTAAACTTCTGCGCCCTCACTGGGATTCGCCCCATGGTCGAGACCTTCCCGCTCGAACAAGCTGCTGCCGCCTACGATCGCATGCTGAGCGGCAAGGCGCGGTTCCGCGTAGTGCTCACGATGAATCGAACGTAGCGGCTTAAAGATCCTAATATCAAACACCCAGCCAGCGAAGACAAGGCAAGTGAAAAGAATGACTGCCTAGCAGGCAGCTTGTGATATTGATTTGAACGCGGGGATCAGCCGTCATGAAATCTGCTTCTTGAGCTGGGCGAGCAGATTGAGCGCATCGAGGGGTTTGAGGTTGTCGAGGTCGGCCTGGCGCAGCGCCTCGAGCACCTCGCGGTCAATCGGGGTGAACATGGCCTGCTGCTCGACCGGAGGCTCCGAGGCCGCCGCGGCCCCCGGCGAGAGCTTCTCGCTCAACTGGTGTTCGCTCTGCTCGTGCCGGCGCAGGATTTCGCGGGCGCGCTCGATCACGCTGCGGGGCAGGCCGGCCAGGCGGGCGACCTCGATGCCATAACTCTTGTCGGCGCTGCCCGGCTCGACTCGCCGCAGGAAGACGATGTCGCTGCCGGACTCTTTCACCGAGACGTGGACGTTCTTCACCCCGGGCAGCAGCTCAGCGAGCTCGGTCAGCTCGTGGTAGTGCGTGGCAAACATCGTGCGCGAGCGCGTATGCGCCTGCAGGTGCTCGACCACCGCCCAGGCGATCGAGAGCCCGTCAAAGGTCGCTGTGCCGCGACCGACCTCGTCGAGCAAGACCAAGCTCGCCGGCGTGGCAGTGTTCAGGATGGCGGCCACTTCGCTCATCTCCACCAAAAATGTCGAGCGGCCGCCGGCCAGGTTGTCTGAGGCGCCGATGCGCGTGAAGATGCGGTCGGTGAGCGGCAGGCGAGCCTGCCGGGCGGGAACAAACGAGCCCATCTGCGCCATCAGCACGATGAGTGCGGCCTGGCGCAGGTAAGTGGATTTGCCGCCCATGTTGGGCCCGGTGATCAGCAGGAGCTGCTGCCCCGCGTCGTCGAGGTAGAGGTCGTTGGGCACAAAGCGCTCGCCACGCTGCGCCAGGAGCTGTTCGATCACCGGATGGCGTCCGGCGACGATCAGCAGCTCGCCCGCGGCGGCAAATTCCGGACGGGTGTAGTTGCGCAGGGCGGCAAGGCGCGCAAAGTTGGCCAGGACGTCGAGCTGCGCTACGCCGGCAGCGGTGCGCCGCAGGCGCCCCGCCTGCTCGGCCAGCCAGCCGCGCAGTTCGACGAACAG
>JBASRK010000125.1:0-15857 GCA_049273775.1 Candidatus Acidiferrales bacterium | reverse complement strand
AGCGGGAAGAAGATCTGTTTCGAGTAGCTGCCCCTCGCGGCAGGGCCTTAATAGCGTGCTGAAAAAGGCCGTCGGTCCTGGACCCCGATGTGCGCCAGCTGCAATCCTCTGCCAAGAATCAACGAGTTGCGCGCCGGTAGCACAGGCTGACACCCTGTGCGCACCTTTTTCAGCAGCCTGTCCAGGCGTATGGGCGCTGCTCGCCGCGCTCCTTATAAGCTTTATTAGGCGCGGATCAACGCCTGGCTGCGGACTAACGGAGTTTCTTTTCCAGCTCGGCGAGGGATTCCAGGAAAACGTGACCCACGATGGCAAGGCTCCGCGGGCTGACTTTGTCGAGCGTATCGCCCGCGGTGTGCCAGTAGGGTGCTTCGAGGTCGATTACGTCGGCCGCCGCAACGTTGCGGTGCAGGAAAGGCAAGTGGTCGTCCTCGATGGGGGTCTCTTCGGACACAAAAATCTTCTGGTAGCCCAGCCGCGCCGCAGTGGACCAGACCAGATCGGTGAGCCAGCGCGTCGAATTTGACTCGCGCTTGATTTTCAGGTTCCGGTCGCCGATCAGGTCGGCCAGGAGCATGGCCTTGACGCGCTTGATCTCGCCGGAACCGGCGAGCTTTGCGGCCATTTGCCGGCTGCCGTAGGTGCCGTCAACCTCGCTCCACTCGGCGAAGGCCTCCTCCCCGTCGAAGAACGCGATCCAAACCGTCAGCGCGCTCTTGCGGCCGCAGAGCAGCCGCGCCAACTCGAGCATCATCCCGGTGGAGGAGCCGCCGTCATTTGCGCCAACGAAATTCTCCAGGCGCTTCGTATCGTAGTGCGTGGTCAGCAGGACAACGTTTGGGCTCGTGCCCGGGATCTTGACCAGGATGTTTTCCATCGACACCGAACCGATGGGCGTCGAGGCGTGAAAGTCGTCTTCTTCGACCTGGCATCCGAAGCCCTGTAGCTCGGTGCGGAGGTATTCCTGGGCGCGGCGGATGCCGTCCGAGCCGGGTGTTCGCGGCCCGATGGCCACCAGGCGCGCAACGTGCGCAAAGGCTTTATTGCCGTCAAATCCTCCGGTCGCGTCTGCTGGCGGGGCCGCCTCCACCGGAGCGGCAAAAGCGCTTGGCGGGGATTGCTGCGCGGTTTGTGACGCAGTCTTCTTTGGTTCGGCGCGACATCCGCCCGCCAGGATGCATGGAGCCAGCAAAATCCCAGGCAGCAGGCGGGCAGATAGGCAGCGGATCCCTGATTTCCCGCTGGCCGGCGCCACGTTACGGCGCACCGGCGCGGGCGATGGCTTCGGCGCGGCGCTTCCGCCGCACGACCATTGCGGAAACGCCGATGCCCATCAGGTAGAGCAGGATCATCGGCGCCATGAAGATCGTCATCGTGAGGGCGTCGGTGGTGGGCGTCACGACCGCGGCGACAATCGAGATGATCAGTATGGCGTAGCGAAAATTGCCCCACAGGAACTTCGGCGTCACGATGCCGAACAGCGAGAGGAAGAAAATCAAAATCGGAAGCTGGAAGACCAGACCGAGCCCCAGCTCGATCACCAGCGTCATATCGAAGTAGTCGTTCATGCTGATCATCGGCTTGAACTGGCCGCCGGTGCCGACGCTGAGCAGGAACCCGAGCGTCATCGGCATCATCACGAAGTAGCCGAACGCCATGCCCGCCAGGAACAGAAAGACGGAGGTCACGATAAACGTGGCCACGGCGCGGCGCTCGTGGCGGTAGAGGCCCGGCGCGATGAACAGCCAGACCTGGTAGAGCACGTACGGCAGCGCAATGACCACCCCGACGTAGAGGCCCACGGTGATGAACAGGTGTAGTGGGCCCAGCGGGCTGGTGTACACCAGCTTGTCTTCCATCTTGGCCTCGCGCAGGGCCTTGAGCATGGGACGCGCGAGGAACTGGTACACCTCTTGCGAAAAGTAGAGGCCGAAGCACAGCCCGACGCCGACGGCCGCCAGCGAATAGATCAGGCGGCGGCGCAACTCGGTCAGATGGTCAAAGAACGACATCTTCGAAGTGGGGTCTTCGTGCTCGCCGGAGGAACCTTGGGGATCAGGCTGGCTTGGATTTGCCATCGGCAGGATTCTCAGCAGGCCGCTCCTCGACCGGCGGGGCCGCGGGCGGAGGCAGCCCAGCCTGTTGCGGGTCGATGGACCCGGCGCCCACAGGGCCGTCGGGCAGCAGGGGCTCCGGCCCTGGTTCCACGGCTTCGCGGGCCTTGGCTTCGATCTCTTGCGTGTGCCGCTCGAGCTCGCGCATCTCCTGTTCCATGGCTCCGCGCAGGTCGGCCGACGCCCGGCGGAACTCGGCCAGGGCCTTGCCCAGCGTGCGGCCGAGCTCGGGCAGCTTGCGCGGCCCGAAGACCAGCAGCGCAATGATGAAGATAACGATCAGCTCCGGCACGCCGATGTTTCCCATCTTGAGGGTGCCTCACGGGCATCATAGAAGAGGGTTCGAGGGGTGTCAAATGCCGCCCCGTGGTATGCTATACTGGCGATTGAGTAGAGGAAGTGAGGATTCGATGCAGGGAGAGAGGCGCGGCGCGCTATTGGTATTCGGAGTTTTGATTGCTTCAGCGATCCTGGGCGGGATCTACGGTCCCTCGGTTCGCGCCACCGCTTCCGGCGCCAATGATTTGCAGGAATCGGTCCGAGCATTCACCCGCGTTCTCTCCATTGTCCAGCAGAATTACGCCGAGCCGGTTGACGCCGACCACGCCATCTACCAGGGCGCCATCCCGGGGATGCTCCGAGTGCTCGACCCGCACTCGAATTTCTTCGATTCCCGGCAATTCTCCCTGCTGCGCGAAGAACAGCGCGGCAAATACTACGGCGTGGGCATGACCGTGGCGCCCCGCGAGGGCCGCACCGTCGTCTTGGCGCCATTTGTCGGCTCCCCTGCCTACCGCGCCGGCATCCGCCCCGGCGACGTCATCGTCAAGGTGGACGACAAGCCCACCGAGGGGCTCACTACGGCTGAAGTGGCTGACATGCTGAAAGGCCCCAAGGGGACTGTGGTGCGCATCACCGTGTCCCGCGAGGGCTACGGCGAGCTCATCGTCTTCACCGTGACGCGGGATGAGATCCCGCGGCACGCCGTGGAGATCGCCTTCCTGCTGCGCCCGGGTATCGGCTACGTGAAGCTTTCCGGATTCAACGAGACTACTGACCGCGAGCTGGCCGACGCGCTCAAGCAGTTGAATGTCTCCTCCCTGAACGGACTCATCCTCGACCTCCGCGGCAACCCCGGCGGGCTGCTCAACGAGGGTGTGGCAGTGGCGGACATGTTTTTGGACAAGAACCAATTGATCGTGTCGCACCGCGGGCGGTCCTCGCAGGAGCGGCGCTACTACGCCGTGCGCGGCAATCAGGGCGTCGGCGTGCCGCTGGTGGCGCTGATCAACGGGTATACCGCGTCGGCGTCGGAGATCGTCGTCGGCGCCATCCAGGACCACGATCGCGGGCTGGTGGTCGGAGAAAACAGCTTCGGCAAGGGCCTGGTGCAGACGGTGTCGCAGTTGAGCGAGAACACCGGTTTGGCGCTCACCACCGCGAAGTACTACACGCCCAGCGGGCGCCTGATCCAGCGCGACTACAAGGCTGTTTCGCTCTACGACTACCACTATACCCGCAAGCCGCAGCAGCCCACCGAGGTCAAGCTGACCGACAGCGGCCGCCAGGTGTACGGCGGCGGCGGGATCACGCCAGACGTTGTCGTGGCGGCGCCCAAGCTCAACCACTTCCAGGAATTGCTCATGCGCCGGGACGTCTTCTTCCCCTTTGAAGCCGGCGTCGGCGGCTTCACGCGGTATTACCTCGGCTTGAAGTCCGAGATCACCAAGTCCTTCGTCGTGGACGATGCCGTGATGACCACGTTCCGCCGCTACCTCGACAGGCAGGACATCCGCTACACCGAGCCCGACATCGCCGAAAACCTCGCCTGGATCAAGCGCAAGATCAAGCACGAGATCTTCACTTCCGTGTTTGGCATGGCCGAAGGTTCCAAGGTGGACCTCGAAGAGGACTTGCAGGTGCAGAAGGCCATCGAGTCGTTGCCGCAGGCCCGTGCGCTCTATGAAAACGTCCGTAAGGTGATCGCGCAGCGCACAGCCAGCCAGAACACGCTGCGCTAGTTTCGTACGTCCTGGCGACTTCCCTTCCTCCTGGCTGTGGACGCCTATGGCGCTTGCTGTAACCGAGTCCGAGCTGCACAAGCTTCTCTCCGAAGTGTCGTTCACCAAGAGTTATGGATTCCGGCTTCACTCGATTGGCGACGGTGAGTGCGTCCTGGCGGTGCCATTTCAGCCGGCATTCGAGCGGCCCGGCGGCATCGTGAGCGGGCAGGTTTTTATGGCCGCAGCCGACGTGGCCATGTGGCTGGCCATCATGACCAAGCTGGGAAAAGAAGAGATCGCCGTAACGGTCGAGATGAAGACAAACTTTCTCAACGGGGCCCGGCGAGAGGACTTCCTCTGTCGAGCCAGTATCCTGAAGCTCGGCAATAGCTTGGTCTACGGGGTCGCAGAGTGCACGAATGGCGAGGGCAAGCTGCTGACTCACCACACCATCACCTACATCCGGCCGGACAATAAGGACGCCGTAAAGTGATCGCGCAGCGCACGGCCAGCCAGAACACGCTGCGCTAGCGCGCCGGCCGTCTCCCAGATCAATCCAAAGTAAGTCGCTTACGCATGCCGGGAAATGTGTGCCCGGAACCACCGCTGGGTTTTGGAGGGACGCGATTCGGGGTAATTCTGTTCTTCCAGTGGGAACTTACTTCGGTCCCCAGATTGGTGGTTTCCCGTGCCAGATGGAATGCTTGCTTGCGACCGCCGTCTCACTGCTAGCGACGATGGGAAGCTGGGGCCTATGACAGGACGTGATAGACCAGCCACAGCGCCGATCCAACGGCGACCCCGACGAGCAGGGTTGCAGCAAAATCGAAGGCTCCGTGGATCGCGAGCCCCCGATAGAAGAATAGAATCGCCGTGGGCACGCTCACGAACTCCAGTAATTCAATCACACCGCGTCGCGATTCCTTGTCGGAACCGGAGGTGGGGCGCTTTCCACCGAATCGCCTTTGGTAGTGTTCCTCAAGCTGAAAACGCGCGAGACAGTTCTGGCAGGGCACGCTCTCGGCGGGATTATCCGGATTGCGGAGAGCAACACAGTAGCAGTTGTCCGCATGTTTTTTGATCCTGGCTTCGAGTTCGGCCCGGCGGAGGCTGTTGGCGTCGACGGGGGAACCGTCCTCGTCAAGGTAGGGGTCGGAACTCATTGCGCAAATCCTCAGAGCACGTGGCGGGAATTCGCGGCTCTCTGAAGGCGTCGCGCTGCCGGGGGGACGAGGTGGAACCTTGCCACAAGTTCTTGCACGGATGGAATCCTTTTGCGCAGACATGCGCGCTTGCCGCGCAACGGCGGCCCGCCATGGTTCGGAGGGGGTTCCGTCACGAAGAACGCCGCAAGACAGCCTTTAGAGCCATCTACCGATCCGCAAGTGATGAGAAAAATGGTGGACGGCATGGGATTCGAACCCACGGCCTCCTCGTTGCGAACGAGGCGCTCTCCCAGCTGAGCTAGCCGCCCACGCAGCGGCCTTATTTTAGCAGAGCGCGCTGGCAGTGCCAACGCAGCCGCTTCGACTGGTGCACTGCTCGCGGCGTTCTATTGAGCGGCGGGCTTGGCAAACTTGGCGTCGTCAATCGGATCGTTGTGCCGCACCTCGCTGAGCTTGAACACCAGGGTCAGGTTTGGGTTCGCCTGCCGCACGGTGAAGGGAATCTTGACCCCGTCCACTTCCTTGTAGTCCTCGAGGTCGGTCACAAAGGTTGCGCGCCCCTGGGGCGTATCGCGTTCGATCTCATTGCGCAGCAGCAGCCCTGTCCGCGCATCGAAGTACATCCGCCGGAGGCTGCCGTCGCCGGGATCGGCCTCGATCAAGTAAGCCTCGCGCTCGCCCACCTTCTGCTTGCTCTTGAGCGTCATTTGCGGAAATAGTTCGCGCAGCTTCAGCGCCCCGTAGAACACCGCGCTGCGCCGGGTGACGGACAACTCCTGACCGTCCATCTCCCGCAGGCCGGTCTGCGGGTTATCGACCCAGCCCACCGTGCCGTCAAAGCCCTGGCGGAACTGCCCCATGCCCTCCACATCCACGATCAACGCGTTCCTGTTGGGAGTTTTGGCGTAGATCTCCACCGAGCCGCTCGCTCCCTGAGCCGCCTCGAAGCTGCCCTTGGAGACGCGGGTGTTCAATTTCTCCATGGCCGCCTTGCCGCCCAGCGCCTCGACGTATCGGTCGAGGATCTGGTCCACGGTGGGCAGGGTCGCGGCGGGCTTTTCCGCGGGCTGCTGCGGGGCCTGGCCCGCCGCCGCGATGCTCAGAACCACGCTGAGGATAACGGAATGAACGATTGGCTTCATGGGTCGCTCCTTTTCGTCTTCGTCTCTGCCGCTTTCCGCAGGCGATCTGCGATATGGTGCGCAGCGGACCGGCCCAGCCTGGGACTCGTGTCGCGGCCCCCGCCGCTGCAGATTACTACGCAGCGGCCCGGATTCCTATTACAGCCTGCTTTGTATCAGTCTTTGTTGGACTCGGGACTGGCGCCGTGGCCGAAGCTCGCGAACACCGGAATCAGGAAGAGGATGGCCAGCGTCGAAGTGATCATGCCTCCGACCACGACGCGCGCCAGCGGCTGCTGGGCCTGCGCGCCGATGCCGGTAGAAATGGCCGCCGGCAGCAGGCCCAGCCCCGCCGCCAGGCAGGCCATCATCACCGGCCGCATCTCGGCCAGCGCGCCGTGCTCGATCCCGACATCGCGGCCGCCGCGCTTCATGGCGTGCCGGATGCCGGAAAGAAAGACCACGCCGCCAAGTGTCGCCACGCCGACCACCGAAGCAAAACCGACCGCCGCGGATATGCTGAACGGTGTGCCCGTCACCAGCAGCGCCAGGGCACCGCCCACCGCTCCGAACGGCAGCATGCCCAGGACCAGCAGGGCGTCGCGGAAGGATTGAAAGGCCATGTACAGCAACGCCAAAATGATCAGCAAGCTGATCGGCAGGACCACGGCCAGCCGGTGCTGCTCTTTTTTCAAGCTGTCATATTCACCCGCCCATTCGTAGTTATACCCTTCGGGCAGGCGCACGCTTCGTGAGAGGCGCTGTTGCACTTCCTTCACCGTGCCGGCCAAGTCGCGCCCCCGCACGCTGAACTTGACCGGGATATAACGGCGGCCGTTTTCCCGATAGATCATGAACGCGCCTTCGCGCAGCTCCACCTTGGCCACCTGCCCCAGCGGCACGCGTCCCCCTTCCGGCGTGGCGAGCAGGATATTGCGAATGGCCTCGGGGTTCTGGCGGAATTCGGGCCGATATCGCACCACAAAATCAAACCGCCGGTCGCCTTCGAGAATTTGCGTGACGCCCTGGCCGCCGATCGCGGCTTGCACGGCGGCATTCACGTCCGCGGCCATCAGGCCGTACCGCGCGCTCGCGGCCCGGTCCACCGAGACCAGCAATTGCGGTTGACCGGTTTCCTGGAACACCGCCAGGTCGGTCACGCCAGGCACGCTCACCATCAGGTCGCGGATCTCGCTGGCTTTGGCGACCAGCATGTCAATGTCGTCCCCGAAAAGCTTCAGCGAGTTTTCCCCCTTGATGCCTGACATGGCCTCTTCAACGTTGTCTTGAATGTTTTGCGAAAAATTGAAGCCGACACCCGGAAATTTCTCAAGCTGCGCTGCCATCTGCTGGATAAGCTCCGGCTTGGTTAATCGCCTCCAGCGGTCCATGGGCTGGAGCTGCACGAAAAACTCGAGGTTATTGAACGTGGTGACGTCGGTGCCGTCATCCGGCCGGCCTAATTGTGACACGACATGCGTGACCACGGCATAGCTGCGCAGGATTTGGCGAATTTGGTTGGCAAGCTGTTTCGCGGACTCGAAGGAAACATCCTGCGGAAGGGTGGCACGGACCCAGAGGTTGCCCTCTTCGAGCTTGGGCATGAATTCTCCGCCGAGGAACGAGAGCAGCAGCGCAGTACCCACCAGAACGCCGCCGGCGGCGATGAGGACCGACCGGCGGTGCTCGAGCACCCAGGGCAGCATGCGCCAGTAATGGCCCGTGAGCCAGTGGACCACGCGCGTTTCGCCCTTTTTGGCCTCGGCTGGCCGGCCGCCAAACGACGCCAGGACCGGCGCGAACACCAGCGCAATTAGCAGCGCCCCGGTCAGCGCAAAACCGTAGGTGGCGGACATCGGCGCGAAGATCTTCCCCGGCACGCCGCGCATGGTGAACAGCGGAATCAGAGCCACGATAATCACTAGAACCGAGAACAGCACGGGGCGCGCTGCCTCAGCGGTGGCCTCGGCAATCACCTCGAAGACAGGTTGCCCGGGTGGGCGAGCGTGCAGCCGGCGGTACACCCTCTCCAGCACGATCACCGAAGCGTCCACCAGGATTCCGAAATCAATCGCCCCGATGGAGATCAGGTTGGCCGATTGTCCGGTGAACACCATCATGGCAAAGGCGAACAGAATCGAGCACGGAATCGTCAGCGCGGCCACCAGCGACATGCGCACATCGCCCAGGAAAACCAGCAGGAGCGCGGTCACCAGAAGCAGGCCCATCAGCACCACGTGCCGCACGGTCGTGGTGGTGATGCGGATCAGGTCAGTCCGATCGTAGATCGTGTTGACGCGCATGCCCCGCGGGAGCAGGCCGCCATTCAAGCGCGCGATCTTCTCGCGCAGCATGGCCAGCACCGGCAGCGATTTTTCGTCGCGCTGCAGCAGCACGATCCCCTCGACGATCTCGTCGTCCCGATCGGCGCCCACCGATCCCAGCCGCGGCTGAAAACCCTCGTGCACGTCGGCGAGATCCCGCAGGAAGACGGGAACACCGTTGCGCTCCGAGATCACCACGTTGCGCATGTCGTCCAGATTCCGCAGCAGGCCCAGCCCGCGCACGTTTACGCTCTGGCTGCCAAGCGTCAAGTAGTTCCCGCCGGCGTTGGCGTTGCTGGCCGCCAGGGCATTGAGCAGTTGCGGCAGGGTGACGTTGTATTGCAGCAGCTTGCGCGGGTCCACATCGGCCTGGTACTGCTTGGTTGTTCCTCCGAAAGTGGTAATGTCAATAATGCCGGGAACCTGCTTGATTTCTCGGCGCACCAGCCAGTCCTGAGTCGCCTTCAGGTCATTCAGCGAGGCTCCCGCGCCTTCCAGCCGGTACCGGTAGATCTCGCCCACCGGCGACCAGGGCGAGAGCTGCGGCAAAACGTTTTGCGGCAGCGTCACAAACTGGAGCCGGTTGATTACTTCTTGCCGGTCGTGAAAGTAATCGCTGCCGTAATCGAAATAGAGCTTCACATCGCTCAGCCCGAACAGGCTGATGGAGCGGATGTACTGGATGTGAGGAATACCGAACAGCGTGGTTTCGATCGGCACGGTGATCTGTCGCTCCATTTCCTCGGCCGACCAGGAAGGATTCTGTGTGATCACTTCAATCAGCGGCGGCGAAGGATCGGGGTAGGCCTCGATATCCAGCCGCAGGAAGATGTAAATGCCCCCGGCCAGCCAGGCCACCAGCGCCAGCAGCACGAGCGGGCGAAACCGCAGAAGATAGCTGACCAGATTTCGCATGGGCTTCTACGGTGCAGCGACCCGAAGCAGCGGGGCGCCCTCGGCGACGATCACCTCGCCGCCGTTCAAGCCGGAGGTTACCTCGACCCCTCCGTCGAGCGCGCGTCCCAGGGTCACCCCGCGGCGTTCAAAGTGCGCCGGCGATTTTTGGACGAAAACGTAGGCGCTCGCGCCCTCGCGCAGAATCGCCGAAGACGGAATCACGATCCCCGACACGCTCGAACGCAGCAGACGGATCGAGGCAAACATCTCCGGCTTCAGTCTCTCGCCCGGGTTGTCGAGCACGACGCGCAGCTTCAGCGTGCGCGTGACGGGGTCAAGCGCGTCGGACAGCGCCACGACGCGAGCGCTCAATTTCTGTTCCGGGTAGGCGCTCACGGAAACCTGCGTCGAGGCGCCTCGCTTCAATCCGGCGATGTCTTTTTCATAGACCTCGCCGACGGCCCAGACCGTGCTCAGGTCTGCCAGCGTGCACAGCGGCGCAGGAGCGTCGAGCGATTTGGAGAACTCCCCAGCCGCGCCGCCGATGTCGAGCACCACTCCGGCGCGCGGCGCGATGACGACAAACCGATTTGACGTGTCCTCCGGCGAGACGCCCAGAACGCGCAAGCGATCGCGCGTCCGCCCGAGCTCCGCCCGCGCCATTTCGGCGTCCGCGACCGCCTGGCGATAGTCCTTCTCCGAAAATACCTGGTTCTCGTAAAGCAAAGACGCGCGTTCGCGAGCCTTGTCTTTGACCTCGGCGTCGGCGCGCGCTTTCTGGTAGTCGGAACGCGCGCCGGAAACGTCGCTGCTCTCCAGCAGTGCCAGCGTTTGTCCCTTCCGGACGCGGTCGCCTGGGCGGACTTCAACGGCGACCAGGCGCCCTCCCACGGGCGGGAACACGCGCACCACTCGCGTCGGGTCAGCCTGGATGCGGCCTTGGACCTCCAGATAGTCGGGGATCTCCTTGCGCTCCACCGTCACCGTGCGCACCCCGCGGGAATCCGCGGGAACCACGATGTCCGCCGCCGCATCCTGGCTCGGCGGTGGAGCTGCCGCTGGCGGCGCGGGAGACTTTCCGCAGGCCGCCAGTCCCGCGGCGCATCCAAGCCAGACGATGCACCAGTGCCGCCTCATGGCCAGAGGTCCGTCGCAGTGACAAGACTGAGCTGGTGGACCGCGGTCGCCGCCTGCGCATAAGCGGCGCGCCAGGCCAGCTCCGTTTCGCGATAGCTCCGCACTGCGTCAAGATATTCGAGCAAGCTGGCACCCCCGTGGCGGAAGCTGAATTCGACGCGGTCGCGCACGCGCCGCGCTCGTTCGAGATAATCCTTGGAGTAGAGCTGCGCGCGCGCCAGCGCAGCGCGGTAAGCCTGCTGGGCCTGCGCCACGTCGGCGCGGACGGCGGTGCGCGCGGCCAGCTCGTTGGCCCGGCTGGCCTCCAGCTCTTTTCGCGTGCGCAGTTTTTCGCCCTGGTTGCGATCGAAAATGCGCAGCGGAATCTGCACGGTGAAGCCGATGGTGTTGTCAGGGCCGTTGCGCTTGTACTCGCTGCCCACGGCAATGTCGGTGGCGCCATTGGCATCTGCCAGGCGCACGTCGGCCTCGCCTTTGCTCACACCGTCGCGCGCCGCCAGGTAGTCCGGCCGGTTGGCGAGGGCCCTCTGGAACAGCTCCTCGAGAGAAAAGTTCAGTTCGGGAGCGGCCAATTCGCTTTCAATGTCGAACTTCTCCGGGAGGTCCGGGAGGCCCAGCAGGGTTTCCAATTGCACCCGCGCCTGGTCGAGGGCGAGCTGCGCGCTCAGGAGGTCGTTTTCAAAGCGTGCCTGTTCGCCGCGGATGCGGTCGAAGTCGGTGGGGCTGATATCGCCGGCCTTGAGCCGGATCCCGTTCAATCGGACTGTTTCCCCGTAGTCGCGCAAGTTGTCGCGGGCCAGTTGCAGGTTGGATTTCGCCAGCACCATGGCCACAAAGCCTGCCTTCACGGCGAATTCCAATTGCCGCTGGATGTCCCTGTAGCCTTCCCGGGCCAGGGTTGTGGCCCAGCGCGCGCTTTCCACACGAAATCTGCGCTTGTGGCCGCGCTCAATCAGTTGCAGGACGTTGTCGGTGAACTCCTGCTTCCGGCGGATGTCGAACTCGCTCGGCTTGAAGACGTTGAAGTCCTCGTTCGCCGAGGTGAACACCGGGTTGGGGCGCAAGTTCGCGGTGATTTCGCCGGCTTGTACGGCCTCGGCGTGCGCTCGGTTGGACGCAAGAACGGGATTTCGCGCCCGAAGCAGCTCCAGGGCCTCGCGCAGCGTGAGCGGATGGTCGGGAAGCTCGCCGGCCCCCACGGGTAAGAATCCAAACAGAAACAGCGCCAGGTAGAAGAGTGCTCGCCTCATATTGCCTCGCTGGAATCCCGAGATAAATAAGCCTCTGAGCCCGGGTTGTTCGCTAGAGGGTAACTGCGGCAGCAGAGGGGGGAGCTCGACCCTTGAAGGAGCGCTTTGAGGACGTCCGCGGGAAAGCGGCGTCGGTGGGGATCACCCGGCCGACCACTGCGTCGGCGCGGCGAAACAGTTTCGAGAGGACCATTCCGGTGAAGGGGGTTGGATGCTTGCCGTTTTCGGCGCCGCTCGGACTCGCTTTCCATACCCGCAGCGGCCGGCACGGGGAGCTTGTATCTTCGGCGAGAGCAGGAACCTCGTGGAGGTCATCCGTCAGGGAAATGGCGAAGAACAGCAGCACCAGCACGCACGAGAGCCCAACCGCGCCGCGAAACGATCCCCTCCGCCGGCCCTGAGACCACTTCATTCGCCACAGGGCGAAACTCAGCAGCGCCAGCAAGAGCCAGAGTAGATTGAGGAACGATTCCATCGAGCTGCCGGGATGTTACTCCGAACCGCTGGCCTTCCGCAATCTTCGCCTTTCAGGCGCGCAAGCGCGCCTGGGCTCGGTTGAGCAGACCTTCGAGCGCGCTACCGTCGGGCACGCTCCCCTGGGCAAAATCCTTCGTGCCGCCGCCCTTGCCGCCAACCGCCTGGAGGCCTTCGCGCAGCAAGGCGTTCATGTCTGCGCCCAGCCCGGCGGTTTGCGCAAAGACCACGTGCCCGCCGGCGCGCGACGCCAGCAGCGCCTGCACACCCGGCTCGGCGGCCAGCTTGGCGGCCAGCAGGCGCAGGTAGTCAGCGTCGCCCTCCTCGAAGACGCGCCGCACCACCCGCGACGCTCCTCCCTTGCCGGCGCGCATCTCTGTCGCGAGCAACATCAGCGCTTCAACTTCGGCAAGCTGCCCCTGGAGCATCTGACGGGCGCGGTGGTCCGTCTGGCGCTCCTCGAGCGCCCGTTGGACCATGGCCGGCACCTCCGCCAGGCCGCAGCTCAATTGTCGCGCCGCTTCGCCCAGCGTCTCCAGGTCGCTCCGGGCCGCACGAGCGGCCCGCTCGCCGCAAACGAATTCGACGCGCCAGTTCTGCTTCACCTTTTCGCACTTCCGCAGCAACACCAGACCGGTCTGCCCTGTCCGCGCAACGTGTGTGCCGCCGCAGGGCTGCCGGTCAAAGCCTTCGACCTCGATGGCGCGCAGGATCCCCTCGCGCTCGACCGCTTTGCGTACTCCCGCCTCGGCAAGTTGTTGTGCCGTCCCGAAGCTCACCCGCACCGCCCGGTCTTCAAAGATGATCCCGTTGGCGCGCCGCTCGGCCTGTTCCATCAGGCGCGCGTCAAGCCCCGGTGCGGCGAGGTCAATCGTCGAGACCTCGCGACCCAGGTGGAACGACACGGTCGGAAACTTGAACAGCTCGAGAAACGTTGCGGAGAGCAGGTGCTGGCCGGTGTGCTGCTGCATGTGGTCGAAGCGGCGCTCCCAGTCAATGGCGCCGCGGACCGGGCCTGCGGGGACTTGCTCGTTGGTGAGGTGTACGAGTGTCTGGTCGTCGCGCTCCAGCACCTCCACAACGGCGGCGCCGCCAAGAGTGCCGGTATCATGCGGCTGGCCGCCCGATGTTGGATAAAACGCGGTGCGGTCGAGCACCACCTGCCAGCGGGCATTTTCCGCTCCGCGGCTCCGCTCGGGGCGCGCCGGTTCGCAGGAGAGCGCCTCAGCCTCAAACTCCCGCAGAAATGAATCCTCGTAGTACAGCCTTTCCGTCATCGTCTTTGCACTATGATACTCGTGGCCGGGTGGTCGCCTCTGCTTCTTTAACCTGCTCCATCCTGAATGGTCAATTCATTTGGTAACGGGCAGCGGCCAAAATCGCTCTCCACTTGAACTTACTGACAATTTGAGGCGTGACCGCTACCGGGTGTATGATCTCGCGATTCTGCTGATATTGCGAACCGGAGGAGCACAGATGAAGAGACGTTGGGTGGCAGTTTTCGCATTGGTGGCGCTGATTCTGCTGGGGACAACGAATCGGACGAAGCCCGCGAGCGCAAGGAGCTTAGCGCAAACTGCCGCGGGCGATTCTGCTGCGCGCTACATGTCGGCGAAATTTGAGGACTTGAAATGGGAAAAGATCCTTCCAGCGTTTGGAGACGACTCACCTGAGATCGCTATCCTGCGGGTGGACCCGAACACCCAAGCAACGCAGTTGCTGATCCGCAACCCCAAGAAGATCCATGTCACCAGACATTGGCACAGCGCGAACGAAACTCACACGATTCTCCGAGGGAACATGGTCTTCGAGTGCGATGGAAAGCGGGAAGGGTTGGGTCCCGGCTCTTTCAATTACATCCCCAAGAAGATGATTCATCAAGCGTGGTTGCCTGACGACGGCTTGGCTTTCATCACCGTCGACGGTGCGTGGGATATCAATTGGGCAGATGGTCCCCCTCAGCCGTCCACAAACAAGTAGTCCGTCGGTCAAGCTGGCGGAGTACAGTTGCGTGATCAGGGTACACTTTCTCCCATACCAGATCGTAACGCCTGCTCCCACGCCTCGCCGTATTTATAGCCGCTGCCGGTGTTGAACAGCACGACGCTCTGGTCGGGCTCGATCCACTTCTCGGCGATCAGCTTGCGCGCCGCGACAACGCTCGCAGCGCCCTCGGGCGCCGCGAAAACGCCTTCGAGCGCGGCCAGTTCCCTGCCAGCCGCGAGCATCTCCGCGTCAGTGGCGGCAACGGCCGTGCCCAGGCTGGCGCGCAGGTCGGAAAGGATCAGAAAATCGCCGAATGCCTTCGGAACGCGCAGGCCTGAGGCGATGGTCGCGGCATGGTCCCAGAACTCAGCGCTTTCGCCGCCCTTCTCAAACGCCTCGACGATGGGTGCGCAGCCCGCCGCTTGCACCGCGACCATGCGCGGACGCTCGAGCCCGATCCACCCCATGGCCTCCATCTCGTCGAAAGCCTTCCACATCCCGATCAGGCCCACGCCGCCCCCGGTGGGATAGATGATCACGTCCGGCAGTCCCGGTCCTCCGGGGCCGGCGAATTGCTCCCACAGCTCGTAGGCCATCGTCTTCTTGCCCTCAATGCGGTAAGGCTCCTTGAGCGTGGAGACGTCGAACCAGCCCTCGCGGTCCTTGTGTTCGGCGACGTAGCGGCCGCAGTCGGAAATCAGCCCGTCAATCTTGCGCACGTCGGCGCCAAACGCCCGACACTCCATCACATTCGCGGCGGGCGTGTCGGCCGGCATCACGATGACGCTCCGGAGCCCGGCGCGCGCCGCATACGCCGCCAGTGCTCCGCCGGCATTACCCGCCGTGGGGATGGCAAGCGTCCTCGCGCCGAGTGCTTTGGCTTGGGTAACCGCCGCGGAAAGCCCGCGGGCCTTGAACGAGCCGGTGGGATTCAGTCCTTCGTCTTTGATGTAGAGCTTGCGGAGGCCGAGCCGTTCGCCCAGCCGGCACGCGTGCACCACCGGCGTCATACCCTCGCCGAGAGAGACCGGCGCGCTGCCGGGCAAGACCTCGGCGTAGCGCCACATTGTCGCCGGGCGAACGGCCAGGGCATGCCGCGTCAGGGTTTTGGCGGCGGTCTCGAGGTCATACCGCGCCAGCAGCGGCTTGCCGCAGGCGCTGCACAGGTTTTGCAGGCGGTCGTGCGCGTGTGTCTTCTTGCAGCGAGAGCATTCCAGATGCGTGAGGGTCGAAGGCATCAGAAAGCGAGTCTAGCACAAGCGTCTCGAGCCTCAGATGAGCGCGGAGAAACACAGATTCGGAGGAATACTGTTCCCGGTGGGCGGATCGTCTGGGGCTCCGCAACTTATGATATTCTCCGCTGGCTCTGGTGGGAGGAGGATTCG
>JBASRK010000102.1:0-23440 GCA_049273775.1 Candidatus Acidiferrales bacterium | reverse complement strand
GCGCATCACACGCCGCGGCGGAGACGGCGCCGGGCGCTCGACTTGCCCGGCGCGGCGCAATTCGCGCAGGACGTACGGGCGATAGAGCAGCCCGCCATTGGCGATCGCCGATACTGCGGCGGCCAGTTGCACCGGCGTCACACCGATCTCCTGCCCCATGGAGATTGAGCCGACCGAAATCGCCGACCAGTTCTCCACACGGCGGAGCAGGCCGCGGTTCTCGCCGGGCAGATCAACGCCGGTGGGGCTGCCGAAACCGAAGGCGCGGATGTAGTCATACAGCTTGGGCGCGCCGAGCCGCAGGCCGACCTTGATGGCGCCGACGTCGCTCGACTTTGCGATCACATCCGCCACGCTGAGCAGCCCGAAAGGCTTGTGGTCGCGGATGCGGTGCCCGCCGATGTAGATGGCGCCCATCTGGCAGTCGATCATTTCCTCCGGACGCGTGATGCCCTCTTCGAGCGCCGCCGCCAGGGTGACTATCTTGAAGGTCGAGCCGGGCTCGTAAAGCGCGCCGATAGCGCGGTCCATGCGCGAGTCAGCGGAGCTCTCGGTGGGCGCGTTGGGGTTGAACGGCGGCCAGTTGGCCACGGCCAGCAGGGCGCCCGTATTGGGATCCTGCACGATGATAGTTCCGGCCAGCGCGCGCGTCTCATGGACCGCCGCCGCCAGCTCTTTTTCAGCGATGTATTGGATCTTCTCGTCGATCGTCAGCACGACGCTCGAGCCGGCGTCTGCGGCCTTCTCGGTGCGGTCGTACCAGCGGCGACGGGCGTCGGCCAGCACCAACATCCGGCCGGGCTTGCCGCGGACCTGGTCATCGAGCGCGTACTCGACGCCGGCCAGGCCCTTCTCGTCAATGTCCACGAAGCCGAGCACGTGCGCGGCGAGCTGCCGCTTAGGATAGAAGCGCTGGTTTTCCTTCTGGAAGTAGATCCCGCGGAGATTCAGCGCCTGGATGCGCTCGACTTTTTCCGGCGGCAGCTTCCGGGCAATCCAGACAAAGGCCCGCGAAGCCGACAGGCGCGTCTCGATCTCTTCAGGCGAGGTGCTCAGCACGCGAGCCAGCAGCCGGGCCGCCAGCTTCGGCTTGGCGATTTCCGCGGGAACGGCGAAGCACGAGTCCACCGAAACGCTCATGGCCAACTCGTGCAGGTTGCGGTCGTAGATGGCGCCGCGCTTAGGGCTGACTTCGACGATGCGCCGCTGCTGGCGCTGGGCGCGAGCCAGGTAATCGCTGTAGCAGACGAGCTGGAGATAGCCGAGGCGGGCCAGCGCCGCCCCCGTCCACAGCGTCGCCACCAGCGTCACCATCAGCACTCGGGCAGGGGGACTGCGCAGGTCCATTTTTCTACCGGGAACTCCGGCCTACAAGGTATCTACCCTCAACCGAGCATCCCTGCCCTCCGGCAGGGCCTGTCCCATCCCGGCAGCCGGATGCAGCGAAGGGGTCCTCACTGGCTTGCCGCGGCTTGCACGGCGCGTGCCTGCGCCAGCACGGCCTCGCTCGGACCTTCAACCGGAGCGATCTGGCCCGGCACCGGAACGCTCAACCCGAGTTGCCGGCGCGCGATGGCGTCAATGCGCATGGGCGAGCGCAGGCCGGCCACCTCGAGCTTGAGCTGCTGGTTGAGTTCGGCCGACTGGACGCGCTCGGATTTCAACTCTTCGAGCTGGTAGCGCAACTGGATGCACTGGAAGTGCTGCCAGGCGTAGAGCAGGAACACGCCGGCCAGCACGCCGCCCAGCGCCAGCAGGCGACAGCACTCGCGCAAGCGGCCGGGCACGGCCGGGCGCGCCAGCCGCGAGTTGTCAATCTCCTTGACGGTATAGAACTCGGTCATAGCGTGGGGACCGCCGCCGAAGGTTCCTTCTGCGCTTTTCTTTCCGCCACGCGCATCTTCGCGCTTCGCGCTCGCGGGTTTGCGCGGATCTCGTCGGCCGGTGCCTGCACGACTTTTTTCGTCAAAGTCTTCAGGACGCCTTCCCGTGCCAGCCGCTGGAAGGCGCGTTTCACCAGCCGGTCTTCCAGCGAGTGGTAGCTCAGCACCACCCAGCGTCCCGAGGAAGAAAGCGTGGCAGGGGTCCTAGAAAGAAACTGCTCGAGTTCCTCCAACTCTCGATTCACCGCAATCCGCAGCGCCAGAAACGTTTTTGTCGCGGGATGCAGTTTCTGCCTTCCCCTTTTTTTTCGGACCCCTGCCACAACCGTTGCCAGGTGTTCGGTGTCGCGCAGCGGGCGCGCCCGAACGATGGCCCTGGCGATTCTGCGTGAATCTCGCTCTTCGCCGTAGCGATAGAGCAGGTCGGCTAGTTCTGTTTCCGGCCAGTAATTCACAATCTCAGCCGCGGTGCTCTGCGCGTCAGGATCCATGCGCATGTCGAGCGGTCCCGCCCAACGAAAAGAAAAGCCGCGCTCGGCGCTGTCCAGTTGCAGGCTCGAGACGCCCAGATCGGCCAGCACGCCGTCGGCCGGCGGCAGCTTCAGCCCGCGGGCGATCTCTTCGATTCTCGAGAAGTTTGCGTGCACTAGAATCACCTGCCGTTCGTACGCCCGCAGCCGCTCCCGAGCGATGTCCAGCGCCCGCGGGTCGCGGTCAATCCCGATCAACCGCCCGGTCGAGAGCCGCCGGGCAATTTCCAGAGCATGGCCCCCCGGCCCCACCGTCGCGTCGATGTAGGTTCCATCGGGCCGAATCCGCAGCCACCGCACGACCTGCTCGACCAGGACTGGGGTATGCAGCGCGCTCAAACCTAGATGCCCAAATCGTCCAGCGTCTTTTCGTCGTCCGCCGTGATCGGGTTCTTGTCCAGGTTCTCCAGGAACCTACTGTGGTTCCACACTTCCAGGTAATTCAGACTGCCGAGGACATCCACGTCACCCTTCATCAGCGCGGCTTCCCGCAGGATCGGAGGGATCAGCACCCTGCCCTGGCGGTCCAGTTCCACCACCTGGCCGAAATAGTTCGCCCGAGTGAGAAACTTCTGCTTGGTGCGGTTGTGGGAGGAGAGGCGCGCCAGCCGCTCCTCGATCTCGCTCCAGACTTTCATCGGGTAGATGCGCACGTAATTCCCGTTCTCACTGGTGACGTAGAACTGCGAGCCGTACTCCCGGAGAGTTTCCAGGAAAGCCGCAGGGATCTTCAGCCTGCCCTTTCCGTCCACCTTTGCCGGATAGTTGCCCCGCAGCATCTTGGAACCCGCCAAAATGGATAGTCTTGGCTTCTCGTTTCACCACAGTCTTACACTTTCTACCACTTCTCCCCACTTTGGACCACGATTCTAGGCTGGCTTCGCCGCTTGTCAAGCGAAATCCTCCTTGTTTTCAAAGATTCTTGTGGAAAAGTAGGGCGAAGATCCCGAGACGAGCGGAAACCACTACATGTGGTGTCTGCCCGCGTCGAGGCGTCGATGTTTAGGCTGGCGTTTTCCAGGCGGACAGGAATGTGGCGTAATAGTTACGGGGGTTGGAAACGATTCGGGAGATCCCGTATGACTATGGATTCTCCTGCGGCGGTTCGGGTGGCGTGCCGACGCGTAAGCCGGCCA
This sequence comes from Candidatus Acidiferrales bacterium, assembly GCA_049273775.1. Taxonomy (GTDB): domain Bacteria; phylum Acidobacteriota; class Terriglobia; order Acidiferrales; family UBA7541; genus JBASRK01. Next base: position 19,891 of record JBASRK010000102.1, on the reverse strand, counting down.
GCTCGCGCAGCATCCCACGGTCTTCGGGATTGAGACCTTGCAGGAAGGCCGGGTCGTTCAGTTTCGCGGCGCGCTCGGATTCACTCAGGTTGCGCAGCGCGGAAAGTCGCCGCAGGATGGCCTGTCTGCGCTCAGGAGGCAGTTGCTTCCACTTAGGCAGGAGATCCTCGCGGACGTAGCGCTGCTGTTCGGGCGACATCTGCCGCCAGACTCCCTCGCGCCTGCGGACCTCAGTGCGTTGCTCCGGCGTGAGGCTGTTCCACTGCTGCAGCCGCTTGCGGATCTGCGCCTGGCGCTCCGGACGGAGCTGCTGGAAACGCTCGTTGTTGTTCATGAAGCGTTCCTGCTCTTCGGGCGGCATCGCCCGCAGGCGCTCCATCCAGTGCGCCGGCATGCCGGGCATGGCGTGCTTATCGCGGTTCTGTTTCGCTTCGGCTTCGATGCGGGGCTTTTCGCCGCGGTCATGCTTGGCCTTGCCCTGCGCGGCGCCGCGCTGTGCCAGCGCCGGAGCGGAGACACACCCGGCCAGCAGCAAGACCGCGAGTGCGTTTGCGAGTTGGGATCGTCCGGTAGGCATTACATGGGCCGGTTCTCGTCCACCGGCCGGGGAGGAAGCTCGGAGAGCGCCTCGAAGTTGGCCAGCACATCGTAATCTTCCAGTACGGGCAGGTCCTTAATCATTTTGAATTCCGCCTCGCTCTGGGCCACTTCAGCAACCGCAGGCCCGGGGGCCGGCACCGAAGAGATCCACACCGAGAGCACCAGCAGGAGTGAAACCGCCAGCGCCAGACGCGGCGACGGCACCAGCCGTCCCCAGAGGCCCGGCCGCGAGGGCTCTGCGGCGATGCGCGCCCGCAAGCGGGCGTCAAATGCCGGCGAAACCTCGAGCTGCGGCGCCTCATCCAGCACGCCCCAGAGCAGGCGAAACTCCTCGGCGCGGGTCCGACAGGCGCCACAATCGGCAAGATGCGCTTCCACCTCGCGACGCTCGGCGGAGCTCGCCCGCCCGTCCATGTAAGCAATCATCTGTTTTTCGATCCGTTCGCAGTTCATGTTCTCCTGCCTTCCCTTGCCGGTTCTTTACTCCGGCAGTCCTTCGGCTGCGCGATCAATGGCGCCAGCTCGACTCGCAAAGTTTCATAGGCTCGAAAGAGCAGGGACTTCAGCGCGCTCTCCGAGCACTCCAGAATTCGCGCAATCTCATCGTAGTCCATCTCCTGATACTTGTGCAGCAGCACGGCGACGCGCTGCTTTTCCGGCAGCGCGTGGATGGCGCGACGAATTCGCTCGGCGCGATCGCGAGCCATCAGTTGCTGCTCGATGCCAGGCTCCCGGTCCGGCAACTCGATCGCCGGCAGATCGGTCTCACCGGATTCACCGGGCTGGCCCAGAGAAACCTCCATCTGGCGGTGGCGGACGTCGCGCAGCGCGTTAAGCGCCAGGTTCGTGGCAATGCGGTAGAGCCAGGTCGTAAACTTGGCGCTGGGCGCGTACTTGTTGCGCGCCCGATAGACGCGGAGGAAAACCTCCTGCGCCAGATCCTCCGCGGTCGCCGGATCCCGCACCATGCGGTTGAGGAAATTGACCAGAGGGGTCCGATACTTGTGGAGCAAAAGCTCGAAGGACGCGTCGTCCCCGGCCTTTACGTCCAGCATCAATTGGACGTCTGACCTGGCCATGACCTCCACATTGTATCGAACCCGATGCGAGCTAAAAAGTTGCACCTGCAGGGTGTTGTCAGCCCCGCTGGCTATCTTTCTGCCGCGATGCGGGCGAAAACGGGCAGAAATCTAGAGATGGACGAAGCGGTGCAGCACCAGCATCAGCGCCACACCGAGAAAGACGACCAGCGCCATGCGCACGCCCGGTTCGCGATTGACCTCTGGGATGAGGTCCGACGCTGCGACGTAGACCGTGACCCCGGCCGCGAGCGGAAGTGCGTAGCTCACCTGGGCCTTGAGCAGGTTCATCAGCAGCACCCCGGCAACCGTTGCGACCCCCAGCAGGACCGAAGAGAGCAGGGCCGTGCGACGGCTCTGCCCGCTGGCCAACATCAACGACGCCACGGTGAAGCCTTCGGGCAATTTGTGCAGGAACACGGCCAGAAAGATCACCCCGCCCAGCCACGCCGATACCAGGAAGCCCGAGGCGATGGCCACGCCGTCAAAAAACGTATGAATCATCAAGCCGAGCAGCGCTGCGAAGCCGGCGTGCTGGGGCGTCATCGCTTCGAGATGGGTTTCCTCGCCGAAGTGGAAGTGCGGGGCGAGGGTGTGCTCGAAGAAGTGCACGATGCAGTAGCCGCCCAGCATGAGCAGCAGCGCGGCATCTCCGGCCAGGCGCACGGACTCCGGAATCATCTCGAGGAAAGCGGCGGAGAGCATGAAGCCCGCGCCCAGCGCGAGGAAATACTTCAAGTATTGGCGCGACCAGTCGCGCCGCACGATGAACAGGCCTCCCAGCACGTTGGCCGCGGCGGCGGTCAAGCCGAGCCCCAGTGCCAGAAACGTCCGCGATTCGCCGAGCGCAAGCATGAATCTCGTCCTCAGCCGCCATGGCGGAACAGGATTACGTCCCCTTCCTCCACCGCGTACTCCTTCCCTTCCAGCTTGACGCGCCCGCGTTCGCGCGCCGCGGCCAGGCTCCCCGCGGCCAGCAGATCGTCCCAGCGGACGACTTCCGCTTTGATGAAGCCGCGCTCGAAATCGGAGTGGATAGCGCCGGCGGCCTTCAGCGCGGAGGTGCCGCGGCGGATCGTCCACGCGCGGCACTCCGGCTCGCCGCAGGTGAAAAAAGAAATCAGGCCGAGCAGCTTATAGGTGGCGTGGATCAGCCGGTCGAGGCCGGATTCCTTCAAGCCGTAGGCGGCCAACAGCTCGGCGGCCTCGGCGTCCTCGAGGTCGGCCAACTCGGCTTCGATCCTGCCGCAGATGGGCGTGACGGTTGTGTTGGGTCGCTGCGTCAGGACGCCCAGGTTGTGCCGCTGGATCGCGCCGTCAATCTCCGCCACCTCGGCGTCGCCGAGGTTCAAGACATAGAGCATCGGCTTCTGCGAGAGGAACATGAAACTGGTGAGCAGCTTCTGCTCTTCGGCACTGAATTCGAGCTCTCGCAGGGGCCGCTCGGCTTCTATCGAAATGCGGCAGCGATTGAGCAAGGCCAGCTCCTGCTCGAGCGCGGGTTCCTTTTTCCTCTTGAGGTCTTTCTCGATCCGTTCGATGCGGCGCGTGGCCTGGTCGAGGTCGGTGAGCATCAGTTCCAGCTCGAGGCTTTCGACATCGCGCAGCGGGTCGATTTTCCCCGCGGCGTGCGGCACGACAGGGTTTTCAAACACGCGCACGACGTGCGCCAGCGCGTCCACGTCGCGAAGCGGCGTCAGGAAGGCCGAGTCCTTTGCCCGGTCCTGCACCAGCCCGCCGACATCCACGTACTGCACCGCGGCATGAGTTATCTTGCGCGGCCGGTGAAGCTCGGCCAGTTTATCCAGGCGCGGGTCGGGCACCTGCGCCACGCCGACGTGAGTCGCGGCATGCGCCGCCCTGGCGTCGAGGTGCGCATGGGTGAGGATTTTGAACAGGCTGGTTTTACCGACCAGCGGCAACCCGACGATCCCCGTCTGCATGCCGCGGGCATACTAGCATACCCGTGCTCAGCGCGGCGCCGGGCGCAGGAGGACAAGAAGAGCAAGCCACAGAGGAACACCGCTAGAGAGAAAAGCGCCGGCCAAGTCGCGACTTCCGAGCGTGGCGAATGCGCCGGGCGCCACACCAAAGTTCAGAAAAATAATGCCGCCCACCCAGGTTCCCGGGGATAGAAACTCAACCGTGCGCGGGGTGCTTGACATCAAAATTTTCCGCTAAAATGGTCTTCGTTGGAGTTTGCCGCAGAGGGCTCGAGCGCGCCCGCCCACCACAGAAGAATGGTGGGCGATCAAGGACTTGAACCTTGGACCTCTCCAGTGTGAGGGGAGAGCTCTAACCACTGAGCTAATCGCCCACGCACCTACGAATCAAGCGCTTACAGTTCTTGTATCAGAAAGGCAGTGCGCTTCTTGTATCAGTTTTGTATCACCGCCGTCCCCTGCTAATCCTGTAAGTTTCTTATAGGCGCGCTTCATGCGTACCTTTGCGGCGCGGCGTTCCCACAGGGCGTAATGATAATCGACAGCCTCAGCCACGATGCGCTTGCAATGTTCGCACCACTTGGAGCGCGGAAGCTCACGTCTCGTGATTTTTCCGAACTGGTTCTTGATTGGCAGACAGCACACCCCTATTTCGGGGTCGTGAAAGTTGTACAGTTCACGCCACTGATTTTTTGCGCGCTGTACATCTGCATCCGCATGACAAAAATCCATTGCGGCACGCAGCATGGTCTGTTCCGTTCGGTTCATTGGGTACTCAATTGCGCACGCGCTTGACATATATGATCGGGCACCTCGTCCTCAAAGAACGGGCTGTTCGGGTTATTCGGGTAGTACGGCACCTTCACCGTGTTCCACTTCGTTATTTCCCGTCCGCATTTCTTGCATTCAAATATCGAGCCTAAGGTTTCCGATGGCCGTTCCCGCTGCCGTTTAGCCATGCGCGTGGGAACGGAGCAGAAGGGACACACTCCCTTAGAATTCTCGTGCTGCTTACCGCAGTTTGGGCAGGTCATCATTGTTTGCTCGCTGCTACGCGCCTGCGGGATTCGTGCTCCTGAATCTTGGCAGATCGGCCGACCTTAATCAACGCGTCGCGGAGGCGCCCCGCGCCGGGGCAGCCCCGCTTCCTATATCACCGTTGTATCACCGGCGACAATCGTCTCCTGAAATCCCCAAAGGTCGCCCGCGTAAGTGCTAGGATTCCCAAGGCAGGCAATAGTGGTCAAAGCACTGTATCCCGTGTGAGGGGAGCGCTCTAACCAACTGAGCTAATCGCCCCCGCCTGAATCTAAAGCGCTTACAACTTTTGTACCACGAGGGGAAAGTGCTTCTTATACCAGTTTTGTACCACCTGCACTGCCGTCGTCCAAGCACTCAACCCGCCCCCACACATTCAGGTACTCCCTGAAATCCCGGTGCGGGTCGGTAAACTCGTCGCGTATAACCCGGAACTCGTCGCTCTTACTCAAGTGGCGCGTTTCCCAGCACCCGCCTGTTTTAGTGACCCACACGTAAACCTGCCAAATTTTTTGTTCCCGTTGCTCAGGATGAATATCGGGCAACCGGCGCGCCAGCTCTTTTGGCGGAATCACAACGTAGTCCACGCTCATGTTGGCGAATCCTAGTAGCACGAGCACCCAATAGTCAGCGGGCGACCGGCTAAGCTTTTCTTTGTTGGGCGTCCACCATCCGCAAGCCCGCAGCTTCTGCTGGAATTCCGGCCCGCGCCGTTGCATGTCGGTGACCAGATAATCCTTTGACAACTTCACTTGTAGCGAAACGGTTTGGCGATTCGCACGGTCCGAAACAAGCAAGTCGATTCCTGTATCCTTGGCGGGCACCCACAGGTGAACGTTCCGGAATCTCTTTTCGATGTGTGACCCGGTTAGGTATTCGCCCGCGTGAACTGAAAACATTAGCTTCATTTTCTCACCGCTACAGGTTTACGCCCGGCGCGCTCCTGAATCTTGGCATACTGGCCGACCTTTATCAACGCCTCGCGGATATCGGCTGTGTCGGTGATGTTGTACCGGGAAAAGACCTCGCGTGTCTTGTGGCCCAATATGCTCATGGCCACGTCCTCGCGCACGCTGTCCAGCTTTGTAGCTGATTAGGACACAGGGCGCACGGGCGGCGCTGGGTGTTGCCCCCGGCAATCTGCTATCGTGGAAACCCGGGCGGGCGCGCGTTACCGGGCCGGGCGGAAAGTTCGTACCACCGTTGTACCACTTCAACCAACTTTCTCCTAAGCTCGACTAAGGCTTTGTGTCGTAAGTGGCTTGTTTTGTTAGGCAACCTAAGCCGGACTAAGGCCCTAAAAGGCTGAAAAACCCGTGTGAGGGGAGCGCTCTAACCACTGAGCTAATCGCCCGCTGCAGAGTTTTGTAGCAGAAGCGCAGGAGTTTTTCAACCGCCGCAGGTCCCGCGGCCCGCAGCCATGACCACCGCCACCGCCAATCAGATCGCCCAGCTCCAGGGCTCAATCGCCACGGTGATCAAGGGCAAGGACGAGGCCATCCAGCTCGCCATTATTGCGCTGGTGGCCCGCGGGCACCTGCTGATCGAAGACGTGCCGGGCGTGGGCAAGACGACGCTGGCCCAGGCGCTGGCGCGCTCGTTCAACTGCTCATTCCAGCGCATCCAGTTCACCTCCGACATGCTGCCAAGCGATTTGATCGGCATCAGCGTTTATAACCAGGCGCAGCGGGAGTTCGAATTCAAGCCCGGCCCGGTCTTCGCCAACATCGTGCTCGCCGACGAGATCAACCGCACCACCCCCAAGACCCAGTCAGCGCTGCTCGAAGCCATGAACGAGGCGCAGGTGACCATGGACAACCACACGCACCCGCTGCCGATACCCTTCATGGTGATGGCCACACAGAACCCCATCGAGCACCACGGCACCTACCCGCTGCCCGAATCGCAGCTCGACCGCTTCCTGCTGCGCATCCGCATGGGTTATCCATCGCGCTTGAGTGAGAAGGAGATCCTCCGCAACCACAGCGGCGACGCACCGGCCGGAGCGATCCAACCGGTGATGGAGGCGCGCGACGTCGTGGCCATGCAGCAGGCGGCGCAGCGCGTGCGTGTGGAGGAGAGCCTGCTCGACTATGCGCTGGAGATCGTCGAGCGTACCCGCCAGACCGAACAGCTCAGCCTGGGCGTGAGCCCGCGGGGCTCGTTGATGCTGCAGCGGGCCGCGCAGGCGCGCGCCTTCGTCGTAGGCCGCGATTTCTGCCTGCCCGACGATTTCAAGCAGCTCATCCTGCCTGTGTTCGCCCACCGCGTCGTGGTCAATTCGCGTTACTCCTCGACGCAGAAGAAGTCCGAGCAGGCCGAAGCCATCCTGAGCGAGCTCGTTGAGCACACTCGCATCCCACTCTGATGGCCGATTCGATTGTGGCGCGCTGGTGGCGCGGGCTCGACCGGCCCGGCTGGCACAGCTTTGCCATCGCCATGGCGGCGCTGGCGTTTGCGCTGCTGCTGGCGCTCTACTCAGGCGTCGCCGCCGAGACCGGTCGGCTGTGGCTGGCAGGGGCCGCGGCGCTGGCCGCGCTGGGACTGGCCGGCTGGGTCGCCGTCACGATCGTTCCGATGCTGGCGCGGCGCACCCCGCTCCGCTGGTTCGCCTATCAGATTGACTACAAGCTGACCCGCGAGGGAGTGGTGTACCTGGCGGGCGTCTTCGTGGTGGCCCTGGCCGCGCTCAATACCGGCAACAATCTGCTGTTTATGGTGCTGGCCAGCCTGCTGGCGGGCATCATTGTTTCCGGCGTGCTCTCCCGCATCGTGCTGACCGGCGTCGAGCTGAAACTGGAACTTCCCGAGCACGTCTTTGCCGAGCAGCCGCTGCTGGCCATTGTTGAGCTGCGCAACGAAAAGCAGAGCCTGCCGTCGTTTTCCCTTCGGGTCGTTGGCGAGGACTCCCGCAAACACGCCCAGATCCTCACCCGCCCCGTCTATTTTCCGCACATCCCGCGCCAAAAGGCTGCCCGGCAGAAAGTCGAGTTGGTCTTCCCGCGACGCGGCGTCTACCGGCAAGAGGCCTTCGGCATCCGCACGAAGTTTCCCTTCGGTTTCCTTCAGAAGACCCGGAAGGTGGACTCAAAAATGGAAGTAGTGGTGTACCCGCGCGTCGCGCCCACCGAAGAGTTTTACGAGATCCTCCCGCTGGTGAGCGGCGAATTGGAGAGTTTCATCCGCGGCCGCGGGCACGACCTCTACTCCATTCGCGAATACCAGCCGACCGACAGCGCGCGCTTCGTGGATTGGAAGGCCTCGGCCAAGACTGGCGCGCTCAAGGTGCGGGAGTTCGCCCGCGAAGACGAGCGGCGCGTGATGCTGGTGCTCGACCCTTCCCGCAACGGGCGCGCCGCAGAAAGGGACGACAAATTCGAGCGCGCCGTGACGCTCTGCGCCTGCCTGGCCTGGCACTTCTACGAAATAGACTCGGTGATGGAGTTTCGCACCGCGGGGCAGGTGACGCCCATGGCGCCGGCCGGTGAGATCGTCTACGACGTGCTCCGCCACCTGGCCTTCGCCCAGCCGCAGGCTGCGGAGCCGGCCCACGGCTTCCTCTCCCAACTCGTCGAGCACACGCACATCTTCAAGATCATCCTGACCAGCCAGCCGAGGGGTTCGATACCCACCAGCCTGTGGAACTCGTCGTATTTCCTGTTCATTGAGTCGCTGTAGAAAGCCCCCGGGAGCGTGAAACCGGCGGCGGTGATGTGCGAGAATGGCGCGTGTTTCTCGCCCGCAAACAGACGCGGAAGCTTCCGGCGAAAGGGATTCCCGTGTTCCAGCGCCGGCTGCTCGGCTGGTTTCACCGCCGGAAGCGCGACCTGCCGTGGCGGCGCACCCGCGACCCTTACCGCATCTGGCTTGCCGAGATCATGCTCCAGCAAACGCGAGTAGCGGCGGTCGTGCCTTACTACCGCCGTTTCCTGCGCCGCTTCCCCACTCTCGGTGCGCTGGCGGGTGCGCGTTCCGAGCAAGTGCTGAGGCTCTGGGCCGGCCTGGGCTATTACAGCCGGGCGCGCCACCTGCATCGCGCCGCGAAGGAGATCGTCGCACGCCACGGCGGCCGCTTTCCCCGCGAACTCGAAGCTGCGCTGCGGCTGCCGGGAATCGGCCGGTACACTGCCGCGGCGGTGCTCAGCATCGCCTACGGCTTGCCTGAGGCCGTGCTCGATGGCAATGTGGCGCGCGTGCTGGCCCGCCTGGGCGGGCTTCGCGGCGACCTGCGCGCTCCGCGGCGATGGAAGCACTTGCAGAGCGTCGCACAGGGGCGGCTCGAGCCTGCCGCGCCGGGCGACTGGAACCAGGCAATGATGGAGCTAGGCGCGACGGTGTGTACGCCGCGCTCGCCGCGCTGCGGTGTGTGCCCTGTGTCGCGCTGGTGCCGGGCGTACAAACTGGGGATTGCCGAGCAATTGCCGTCTGCCCGCAGGAAGCGCGCGCCGGTCAAGCTCTCGCTCGCTGCCGCCGTCCTGCTCGACCGCCAGGGGCGGACGCTGGTGCTCAAGCCGGGCGACCGCGACTCCACCAAGCAGGATGCCGCGCTTTTTTCACGGATGTGGCAATTCCCTGCGGTGCGCGTTTCTAGCCACGCAGAGCGGGAACTCCGACGTCACCTGCGAGCTTCGCTCGGCCTCGAGGGAACCGAGCTTGTGGAGCTCGGAGCCGCACACCACAGCGTCACCTATCGGGAGATCACACTGGCGCCCTTCCTGTTGCGGGTCGAGCGCTTGCCGCGGCTCCCCGGAGCGCGCACACCGTTGCTCACCGCGCTCGACCGTCTGCCCGTCTCCAGCGCAACGCGCAAAATTGCCGCCGCAGCGCTGCAAGAACTGCCTCGCATCTAAAGACGCGGCGACCGCACTGATTACCTTCTCGCCCCGACCACAGCCGGGTGGCCCTCACCGGGTGCTAAGATAATTGCAACCTTATGCCAGCCCAGGATGCAGCCGCGACACCACCGCTTTCGGCGGTCCACCGCTACTTTGAACTGTCGCTTTACCTGCTGCTGCTGACCAGCGTCTTGACTCTGGTCTCCACCGGTAAGCTCGACCTGGTCTCGATCCTGGTGCCGCCGGCGGCGCTGCTGGTCAAGGGCTTCCGCCGCTGGCACGGTCCAAACGGCTTGGCCCGCGGCCCGGAGCTCTCTCATCGCGCCGCCACCTGGCTGGTGCTGGCTTACTTCGTTTTCTTCCCGGTGGACCTCTGGGTGTTCTCGCGGGCCCTGGCAGCCAATGCGCCAAACCCGGGGCTCTATGCGACGTTGCTGGCGACTGTTCACCTGATGCTCTTCGCCATCATCGTCCGCTTATACAGCGCCACGACCACCCGCGATTATCTGTTCCTCGCCATGCTCGCGTTCGCGGCGATGCTCGCGGCAGCCATCCTCACCGTGGACACGGCGTTCCTGGTTTTCTTCCTGGTCTTCCTGATCCTGAGCGTTTCGACATTCGTGGGCCTGGAGATACGTCGCGGCGCCGAGGGCGCAGCGGCGCCGCCGCTTGAAGCCGGCACGCTCGCCGCCCGTCGGCTGAACCGCGCTCTCGGCCTGACGTCGAGCTGCGTGGCAGTGAGCGCGCTGGTGATCGGCGCGGCGATCTTTTTCCTGATCCCGCGGTTTACCGCGGGCTATCTGGGCGGGTTCAACCTGCAACCGTCGCTGATGTCAGGGTTCAGCGACAATGTCGAGCTGGGGCAGATCGGCGAGATCAAGAAGAACCGCAGGGTCGTCATGCGCGTGCGCGTCGAAGGAGGCCCGGCGCGCATGCGAAACGTCCGCTGGCGCGGTATCGCGCTAACGACCTTCGACGGCAAGCGCTGGTTTACCGGAGCGCACGAGCCGGTGGTGATCACGCCGGGCGCCGACGGATGGTTTGTACTGGGCGTGGCACCGCCGCAGGAGCAGCATCGGACGGCGCCGCTCCGCTACACCGTGCTGCTCGAACCGATGGCTACCGATGCGCTGTTCGTCGCGGCCCAAGCCGACCGGGTGCGCGGCCGGTTCTCGCCTGATTCGGGCGGCGGCGTTCAGGCCTCGCGCCTCAGCTACCTGGTGATGGACAAGACCAGCTCGCTCTTCAATCCCTTCCATAATTTTATCAACCTGCGCTACGAGGCCCTCTCCTTCGTCCCGGTGATCGCCCCGGCGCGCCTGCGCGCCGCATTGACCGATTACCCCGAGGAAATCCGCGGCGTTTACTTGCAGTTGCCGCGGCTGGACCCGCGCATCGCGAGCTTCGCGCAGCAGGTGACCTCCCGCGCGCCCACCGCCTATGACAAGGCCGCGGCCATCGAGCTCTACCTGCGCACCCGCTTCGGCTATACGCTCGAGCTCTCGGGCTCGCCCACGGCCGACCCGCTGGCGCATTTTTTGTTCGACCGCCGTGCGGGCCATTGTGAATACTTTGCCGCGGCCATGACCGTCATGCTGCGGACGCTCGGAATCCCGGCGCGCTACGTCAACGGCTTCCTCCCAGGCGAATACAACGAGGTCGGCGAAGATTACATCGTGCGCGCCAGCGACGCTCATAGCTGGGTGGAGGTGTATTTCCCGGAATACGGCTGGATCCCGTTCGACCCCACGCCGCCTGCGGAGGAAAAGGCGGAAGGTTTCCTTGGGCGCCTGGCGCTCTACTGGGATTGGTTCGAGCTGCGCTGGAGCGAATGGGTGATCAACTACGACTTCCTCCATCAAGTCGCGCTGGCGCAAAACCTACAGCGGGCGTCGCGGGACTGGACCGAACGGGGGCGGAGTTCTCTCGAGCGCGTCCACCGCAGAATCGTCGAACAGCTCAAATCGTGGGAGGCTCGGATCGCCGGCGCGCCCCACGCCCTGCCCATTGCGCTCGGCGCCCTGCTGGCACTGGTTCTGCTGCTCCGCGCCCAGGCACTTGCGCGGCTGCTAGCGCTGAGTTGGGGCCTGCGAGTTTCCACCAACGCCGAACTGACTCCCCGCCTCGCGACTCTCCAATACCAGCAGATGCTGCGGCTACTTGCGCGTCGCGGGCTGCGCAAGCCGCCGGAGCAGACGCCGCTCGAATTCGCCGCATCGCTGCCGACCGCCGAAGTGGCTGGGCCGGTCTCGCAGCTCACCGACCTCTACCAGATGGCGCGATTCGGTGCCCGCCCGCCGCAGGCGCAGGCGATGTCTGACCTCTTGCGGCGCTTGAAGACACTCCTGCGCTCGCGAAAAGCCTAGGGCGACAGCAAAGCGCCGTCCTACCGAGGCCGGCGATTCGGAAATACCGCTATGTTACAATAGCCGTCTTGCGGACCGCCGCGGAATCGAGCCTGTATGCCCAAAGTCGGATTCATCAGCCTGGGATGCCCGAAAAACCTCGTAGATAGCGAGGTGATGATGGGCATTCTCGCCGGCAGCGGCTACGAGCTCACCCCGCGGGCGGACGAGGCCGAGGTGCTCGTCGTCAATACGTGCAGCTTCATCGCCCCGGCCGAGCGCGAATCGGTTGAGACCATCCTGGAGATGGCCGAGTATAAAAAGTTCGGCGCAGCGCGGAAGCTGATCATCGCCGGCTGCCTGGTGGAACGCTACCGCGAACAGATCCTCGAACAGATCCCCGAAGTGGATGCGGTGGTGGGTACCGGCGAGGTGGAGCGCATTCTTGCGGCCGTCGAGGGCGACCTGCGCCATGGAGCCCCTAGAGAAGCGGCCCCGCCGCCCGCGTACCTCTACCACGACCTGACGCCGCGCCTGCTGGCCACGCCGCGGCACGCGGCGTACATCAAGATTGCCGAGGGTTGCGACCATCCTTGCGCGTTCTGCATCATCCCGCAGTTGCGGGGGCAATTCCGCAGCCGGCGGTTTGAGTCGGTGGTGCGCGAAGCCGAAAACCTCGGCCGCGCCGGCGTGCGTGAGGTCACCCTGATAGGGCAGGACACCACCTCGTACGGCGAGGATCTCGGGCTGCGCGACGGCCTGCCGCTGCTGCTTGAGCGGCTGGCGCAGCTCCCCGATCTGTATTGGGTGCGCTTCCTCTACTGCTACCCGAACCGCATCACGCCGCGCCTGCTGGAAACGATTGCAGAGTATCCGAAGCTCGCCAAGTATATGGACATGCCGCTGCAGCACGCGAGCCGCAGCGTGCTGGCGCGAATGAAGCGCGGCTCGAGCGGCGAAGCTTTCCTGAAGCTGCTCGAGCGCATCCGGGGCACCATCCCGGGCGTGATGCTGCGGACATCGTTCATCGTCGGTTTTCCGGGCGAGACTCAGGCCGACTTCGAGGAGCTCTGCGGCTTCGTGCGCGCCGCGGAGTTCGACTGGATGGGGGTCTTCGGCTACTCCGATGTGGATAACGCGAAGAGCTACGCACTCGAGACCAAAGTGGACGAAGAAACGATTGCGGCGCGCCGCAACCGCCTGATGGCCATCCAGCAAAGAATCTCCCAGCGCAAGCTGAGGGCTCGCGTCGGTAAGCGCTACCCCGCCCTGCTGGAGGGGCCGTCGAAAGAGAGCAAGCTTGTCTGGGAGGCGCGGCTCGAAGGCATGGCGTCGGAAATCGACGGCAAGCTCTACATCACCGACGTCGAGTCGCCCGCGGACGGGCAGGGCCCGCAGGCGGGCGACATTGTCAGCGTGGAGATTACCGAAGCCTACGCCTACGACCTGGTGGGTCGCATCGTTGAGCTCCTGGAGGCTTCGTCCCGCGCCGCGCTGGCTTTCAAAGGGATAGAGAAGCAGCCGCGCCCGGCACCGAATCCGTTGCGCCAAGTTGTTACGGGCGCGCCCCTGCGCGTTTTGGCGTGAATTCACGCCATCCTTGTCATCCTGAGTCCCCCCGCGGCGGACGAAGGATCCCGCTCCGTTAGGCTTGACAGAGAGATGCTTCGTCCCGGCCAGGCCGGGACTCAGCATGACAGACGCTCGCTCCTTGCGCGGGAGCGACCCCGACGCTTCGGAGTTGTATCGCTACGTGGTACGCTAAGGGCGATGAACTGGCAGTGCCCCATCTGCAAGCAGTCCATCGATTCCGCAACGCATCCCGACTTTCCTTTTTGCAGCGAGCGCTGCCGCCTGCTCGATCTGGGCAACTGGGCCAGCGAACGGTACGTCATCTCCGAACCAGTGGTGGACGAATCCACTCCGGATAAGTCGGACCCGGATGAGCGCGGCAACTGACCGAGTTTCGCAGCTCGCCGGGAAGAAGCCTCGCCTGGCGCTCTTTCTCGCCACCGGCTTCGGCCTGGGCTACCTGCCGCTCGCGCCCGGAACGTGGGGCTCGCTAGGCGGACTCGCGTTGCTATTGGGGTTGGCCGTTCCCTTCTTGAATTCCTTCGGGTTGATTTTCTTGCCCTTGTGGCGATGGCTGCCAACCCTTCAGCAGATCAACGGAGATGTATTTCTTTATTTCGAGATTATTGCCACCGTGCTAGTTGCCGTTCTCGGTGTGTGGGCTTCGGACAGGGCAGCGAAATTTCTTGGAAGCAGGGACCCGCACCAAGTGGTGGTCGATGAAATCTCGGGAATGGGCATCACCTTCGTCGTTGGTCTCGGTGCGGGTATCTATCCGACTCACGAGCTACGCAATCCTGAATTTGTTGGACTTGGTTGGCTCTTCTTGACAATGCTGCTCAACTGGAAATATTTGCTGCTGGGTTTTATACTTTTTCGCGTTTTCGACATCTGGAAGCCGTTTCCGGTGCGGCAGGCCGAGCACTTGCCCGGCGGCTGGGGCATAATGGCCGACGACTGGGTCGCGGCTATCTACGCAGCGCTGGGGCTCTGGCTGGCGAGGGCGCTGGGGTTGTAGCGACGCCAGATAGCCTGTGAAGCGGCTACTCGAGCCGCGCTGTCACGCTGAGGTTCGCCGGGGTGACCTGAGTGTCTCAACGTTGGGATGCTTCACCCGCCGCACTTCGAGTGGCCGCAGAGACCTGGCCACAAACGGCGGATACAGAATGACCCCTGCACCAGAGTCTTCTCCGACACGGGGAAGACCACGGAAAGGATAGAAGCGGTTTGGAAAGCAGCGCGACACCCCGGATTGAGCGAGTGTCGCCGGGCGCAGCGATCCCCGGCGGCGACGTCGCTATCCACGGCAGCGGGTTCGAGTCGCGGAACAATGCGCGCCCGCAAGTGCGCTTCGGCGTCACCGAGGGCAGCCTGCTGGTCTCAGCCGAGGATTTCCTGATCGCCCGCGTGCCGGAGGGCGCCGGCGGCGGAACGGTGCGTGTCTCCACCGCCCGCGGCGAGAGCCAGCCCTATCCGCTCGCGATCGGCCTGCAAATCGCCGACAACCTGCATCCGGTGGCGAACCCTGCGGTGGACGCCGATGGGAACATTTACGTAACTTTCAGCGGGCAGCGCGGGAAGAAGGTGCCGGTTTCACTCTACAAGATCACTGCCAACTACACCGTAAAACCCTTCGTCACCGAGCTGATGAATCCGACGGGCCTTGCGCTCGACCGCACCGGGGTGCTGTTCGTCTCCAGCCGCAACGACGGCAGCATTTTTCGCGTCACGCCGGATGGCAGAGCGCAGCGCTGGGTGGAAGGCATGGGAATCGCCACCGGGCTGGCGTTCGACCGTGCCGACAACCTTTACGTGGGCGACCGCAGCGGCACCGTTTTCAAGATCAGCCCCGACCGGCAAATTTTTGTTTTTGCGACGCTCGAGGCCTCGATTGCAGCCTACCACCTGGCCTTTGGACCCGGGGGCGATCTGTTCGTCACCGGCCCGACCACGTCCAGCTTCGACCGCGTCTACCGCGTCACCCAGGGCGGCGAAGTCACCACCTTCTATCGCGGACTGGGGCGCCCGCAGGGTCTGGCATTCGACCGGGCCGGCAACCTCTATGTGGCGGCATCGCACGGCGGGTGCCGGGGGATTGTGCGGCTGACGCCGGACGCCCGCCCGGAGCTGGTGCTCAGCGGCAACGGCCTGGTGGGGTTGGCGCTGCTGCCGACGCGCCGCGCCGTGCTGGCCACCACCGACGCGCTTTACAGTCTCGACTGGGACGTCGAGGGCCTGCAGCTCCCCCGCTGACTGTATCTATGAAAGCAGAGATCATCGCGGTCGGCTCGGAACTCCTCACCCCGGACCGGCTGGACACCAATTCGCTGTTCCTGACCGAGCAACTCAATCGCCTGGGCATCGAGGTGGTGCGCAAGCTGGTGGTCGGCGACCAGCGCAGCCAGATCCGCGACGCCTTCCGCGAGGCGCTGGGGCGCGTTGAGCTGGTGGTCTCCATCGGCGGCCTCGGCCCCACCGAAGACGACTTGACACGCGAAACGGTGGCCGAGCTACTCGGCCGCAAGCTCGTGCGCAGCGATGCCATCCTTCGCGGCATCCAAGCGCGCTTCCGCCGCCTCGGCCGGCAGATGCCGGAAGTGAATACCCGGCAGGCGATGGTGCCCGAGGGCGCGACGGTGCTGGAAAATGCGCGAGGGACCGCGCCCGGCTTGTGGCTCGAGACCGATGGACACATCCTCATCTTGCTGCCCGGCCCGCCGCGGGAGCTGCAGCGGATGTTCACCGAGCAGGTGGAGCCGAGGCTAGCGACGCGATCGTCCGGCGTACGCTTGGTCAAGCGCGAGCTGCGTGTCACCGGGATGACCGAATCCGACGTCGAGCAGCACATCGCCCCGATCTACACGCGCTACACCGAGGCGCACACCACGCTTCTGGCCTCGCCCGGCGAGATCCAGCTCCACCTGCGCACATGGTCTGCCGACGCCGCCGCGGCTGAAAAGCTGCTCGACGAAATGGTCGAGCGAATTGTTCTGGCGCTGGGCGAAAACATCTTCACCACCGCGGGCGAAACGCTCGAGGAAGTGGTGGCCCGCGATCTGAACCGTAACCATACGACCATCGCCGTGGCCGAAAGCTGCACCGGCGGTCTGCTGGCCGAGCGGCTGACGAGCATCCCCGGCAGCTCGTCGTACTTCCTGGGCGGGGTGGTCTGCTACAGCAACGACTTGAAATCAGCGTGGGTGGACGTGCCCGGCGAGTTGATCCAGGCCAAAGGCGCCGTCAGCACGGAAGTCGCGCTCGCACTGGCCGAAGGCATCCGCCGACGATCGGGAAGTACCTTCGGCCTGGCCGTGACTGGTGTGGCCGGCCCGGGCGGCGGCTCGGCCGAGAAGCCGGTGGGAACAGTGCATATCGCGCTCGCCGAGACCTCCGGAGCCAAGGGGCGCAGCCTGCGGTTCCCCGGCGACCGCGAACGCATCCGCTGGCAGGCCTCCCAGGCCGCCCTGGACATGGTGCGGCGGTATTTCCTGTACGCGCAGCAGGGCGAAGGGCAGAAGGCAAGAGGTAAAAGGTAAAAGGTGCAAGATTGAAGGCTCAAGGATAAAGGAAACCGCTTGCGAATATTCGTGGCCCTCGATATCCCGGATGAGGTTCGCGGGAAGCTCTCAGACTTGAGCGCACGGCTCAAACGCGCCTGCCCGCAAGCTCGCTGGACGCGGGTCGAAGGAATGCACGTGACGCTGAAATTCATCGGCGAAGCTGCGCCCGAACAGGTCGAGCGGATCAAATCCGAGCTTGTGCACCTCCGCTCGGCTGCCCCGGTGGAAATGAACTTCCGCGGCACCGGCTTTTTTCCGAACGACCGTTATCCGCGGGTCTTCTGGGTGGGCATCGAGGCGACACCGAATCTGGGCGAACTCGCCGCAGAAATCGAGCAACGCCTGGAACCACTTGGAATCGAGCGGGAGCAGAGGCCTTTCCGGCCGCATCTCACGCTGGCGCGGTTCAATTCCCCGGATGGACTCGGCCGCCTCCGCGAAGAGGTGCGGAATTCCGGGCCGCTCGAGTTGGGCGCGACGCGAACCGGCGAGTTGTATCTTTACCAAAGCCGGCTGAAGCCCGGCGGGGCCGAGTACGCTCGCCTGGCCACGTTTTCGTTTGCTTCCCTTGCGGGGAATGCGCGATGAACCTTGCCGCGCTTCAAGCGCACTTGTGGATACCTCTGGTTGCCTACCTGCTGGGCTCAATTCCCTTCGGTTTCCTCCTCTCTAAGCTAAGAGGCATCGGGGACATCCGCCGGACCGGCAGCGGGAACATCGGCGCGGCCAACGTCACGCGCGTCGCGGGGCCGGCGGCCGGCCTGATGACTCTTCTGCTGGACGCTGGAAAGGGTTATCTGGCGGTCTGGCTGGCGGCGCGGGTCACTGGCGAAGACGCCACTGCGATGGTTGTGGCGGCGGTGGCCGCGATCCTGGGCCATCTGTTTCCTGTGTGGCTGGGCTTCCGCGGCGGCCGCGGCGTGGCCACCGGCGTCGGTGTCTTCCTGCCCGTCTGCTGGACGGCGGTGCTGGCGGCGCTGGTGATCTGGCTCATTGTGGTTTTGTTCTGGCAATATGTTTCGCTGGGCTCGGTGACGGCGGCGGCATCCCTGCCGCTGCTGATCTATCTGCTCTATGCGCCGGGACACGCGCCGCCGCATGTCATCTCGGTGGGCGCGACGCTGGCGGCAGTGTTGATCGTGGTGAGGCACCGGCCCAACATCGAGCGGCTGATCGCGGGCACCGAACCTCGATTCACGTTTCGCCGTTAGTCGAGAGAGCTATCTGCGTCGCGTCCAACCGTCGCGATCGCGGAGTACGCAGAGAGTGAACCGGCTTCCATGAAAGGACCCGAACCCATCGTCGTCATCGATCTATTTCCAGAAACCCTGGACGCGCTGGTGGCGCTGCTCGCCGAACTTTCGCCGGAGGATTGGGCGCGTTCCACAGTATGTTCCCGGTGGTCGGTGAAGGACATAGCCGTGCACTTGCTGGGCGGCGATATCAGCCTGCTCTCCCGCAAGCGGGACACCGAGCAGTCTTCCGGCGAACCTGTCAAGAGTTGGACGGAGCTCGTCACCCTGATCAATAAGTTGAACGACGCCTGGGTGAAGGCGGCGCGCCGGATCAGCCCGCGCCTGCTCTGCGACCTGCTGCGTTTTACCGGGGCGCAGGTCTGCGAATACTTCCGCTCCCTCGACCCCACGGCGCTGGGAGGCCCCGTAGACTGGGCCGGGCCCGGGCCGGCTCCGGTCTGGCTTGATCTGGCCAGGGAGTACACGGAGCGCTGGCACCATCAGCAACAGATCCGGGATGCGGTCAGACGGCCCGGCCTAGTCGAGCCGCGCTTCCTCGCGCCGGTACTGGATACTTTTGTCCGCGCCCTTCCCCACACCTACAGGAATGTCGCGGCCGACGCAGGAACAGCCGTGACGCTGACCATCACCGGCGATGCGGGCGGCCGGTGGTCCGTGGTGCGCGAGGACGGAAAGTGGATACTCTACGTCGGAAGAGCAGAGCAGCCTGGGGCCGAAGTGGTGATCGATCAGGATGCGGCCTGGAGGCTGTTCTGCAAGGGGATGACCGGGAGCGAGGCGGCCCGGCGCACCACACTCATCGGAGAGCGCGCCCTGGCCGAGCACGCGCTGGAGATGGTGTCGGTGATCGCCTAGTGCGGCTCAGGAGTTCACCGCGCCTTCACCTCTCAGCAGTCAAGACACACAGAACATGAAAAAGATCGCCATCATCGGGGGAGGAAGCTGGGGCACGGCGCTGGCCATTGTGCTCACGCGCAGCCGACAGCCGCACCGTATCTCGGTGTGGGTCCACGACCCCGCCGTGTGCGAATCGCTGCGCCACCGTCGCGTCAACGAGGTGTATCTCCCGGGGTTCGAGCTGCCCGCGGAAGTGGACGTCACCGCTGAATTGGGCGAGGCGCTCCGCGAGGCCGACATCGTGGTAGGCGTGATGCCTTCGGCGCACGCCCGCGGCCTGTACACCCGGCTGCTGCCGCAACTCGACCCGCGCATGATTTTCGTGAGCGCCACCAAGGGCCTGGAGAACAAAACGCTCGAGCGTATGACCGAAGTCATCTCGCAAGTGGTTTCGCTGAAGTTTACCCCGCGCGTTGCGGCGCTTTCCGGCCCCAGCTTTGCCAGGGAGGTGGCCCGAGGCGATCCCGCTGCCGTGGTGATCGCCTCGGCAGACCGCGAAGTCGCCGCCAGCGTGCAGGAGGAGTTTTCCGGGCTGACGTTTCGGCTCTACACGAACGACGATGTCACGGGCGTCGAGCTGGGCGGCGCCGTGAAAAACGTCGTCGCCATCGCTGCGGGAGTCTGCGCCGGGCTGGGGTTCGGCTCGAACACCGTCGCCGCCCTGATCACCCGCGGCCTGGCGGAAATGACGCGCCTGGGCTGCGCGCTGGGCGGCCGCCGCGATACTTTGGCCGGCCTGGCCGGAATGGGCGACCTGGTGCTGACC
>JBASRK010000100.1:0-50816 GCA_049273775.1 Candidatus Acidiferrales bacterium | reverse complement strand
CTCCGGGCGGACCGCCTGCGCGCCGGCGTCGTAGGTCAGCCGACCAAATGCGTGCACGGTTAGCTCGCCGCGATGGCCCACCGCCAGGACTCCGCCGGGAAACGCGCGCTCCGCGACGCCGCGCTCCAGGACATCGAACGCCGGTTTCAGCCGCGCCTCCGCGGCCGCTCCGGCCGGGCGCAGCTTCATCGGGTTTGCAGCGATCGAAAGCCCGTCGCCGATTTTCAGTCCGCCGGAGGCCGCGCCCGGCACGCTCACCGGCAGCTTGCCGCTGATGGCCACCTGGCCGAAAAGCGCCCGGGCCGCGGCGCGCTGCGTGACGTCAAAGGTGCTGAACGCGGCGAGCCACGTACGGGCGGCAGGGAAGCGCTCGATCAGGTAGGGGCTGCCAAAAGAGACGACCACGACGGGCTTGCCGCTTGCGAGCAGGCGGTTGACCAGCGCCGCCTGTGCATCGGGCAGCCCGACGGTGCCCTTGCGGTCGGCGACGCGCACAAACAGCGCTGCGATCGTCACGTCGTAGCTCTCCGGCGGCGGGAGCTCGACCTTATCCGCCGCCGCGAATCGCGCATCGGCGCGCACGACCTCAAGCGAGTCCACGCGCCAGCGGAGCTCGCGTTCGAAGTCCTCGGCGGGATTGGGGTCGGCATCGGCGGAGACATCCGCCAGCAGCACACGCATTGGCCGGGTCGCGTCGAGCGGCAGCAGGTGCGCCGCGTCGCGCAGCAGAGTGACGCCGCGGTCGGCGATCTCCAGTGCCTGCCGGACAAATTCCGGCCGGCCGAACTTTTCGTTCAGGGTGTTGAGGTCTACGAGTTTTTGCCGGTGCAGTCCGAGCCGGGCTTTGGCACGCAGAATGCGCGTCACCGCCTCGTCCACCCGCGACATCGGGAGGCGGCCCGAGGTGACGGCTTCCTTGAGCGCCGCCAGCGCTGCGTCCGTCACCGGCGGCACCAGCAGCACGTCGGCGCCGGCCAGAATCGAGCGGACCGCGACTTCTCCGGGCGGGTAACGCAGCGTCACTCCGGCCATGTCCAGCGCGTCGGTCACGACGATACCGTCGAAGCCAAGCTCCCCACGGAGCAGGCCGGTGAGGACTTTGTGCGAAAGAGTCGCAGGCGCGTCGGGGTCCGGCTCAATCGCCGGCACCGAGAGGTGCCCGGTCATAATCGTGCTTGTGCCGGCGGCGATGGCGGCGCGGAACGGCACGAACTCGACCCGCTCAAGTCGCACCCGGTCGCCGCGCACCTGGGGTAGGTCCAGGTGCGAATCCGTGCTTGTGTCGCCGTGGCCGGGGAAGTGTTTCGCGGTGGCGAGAGCTCCGTTTTCTTCCACGCCGCGCACAAACGCCGCGACAAACTCAGCGACTCGCTGCGGGTCTTCGCCGAATGAGCGCGTATTGATGATCGGGTTTTCGGGGTTGCTGTTGACGTCGGCCACCGGCGCGAACACCCACTGGACGCCCGCCGCCCGGGCCTCGAGCGCGGTGATTTTTCCCACGGTGTAGGCGTCCTGCGGCGAGCCGGCGGCCGCGACGGCCATCGCGAAGGGGAACGACGTGCCTTCCTCCAGCCGCATTGCCGTGCCGCGTTCGAAGTCCGCGCCGATCAGCAGCGGCAGCTTCGCATGGCTCTGGAGCTGGTTTGCCAGTATCGCCGTGGGGTACACCTGGCTACGCTCGATCCCCAGCGGTGTGCCACGCGTCTGCACGACGAAGCCGCCGATATGGTTCTGCTCCACCTGTTGGAGCAATTGACGGTACACCTCGCTTTCGGTGGAGACGAAGCCGCCGAAGTAGTACACCGCCAGCAATTGCCCGAGCTTCTCCTCGACCGTCATTTTTTTCAGCGTCTGCGCGACCCACTTTTCAGCGTCGGCGGAAAGTCTTGCTTTCGGGCGGGATGCTTTTTCGGTGCGGCCGGGGTGTGCCATCAACAGGAGAGCGGTCAGCAGCAGAAGCCAGCGTTTAGCCATCACCATCGAGCACGGCTTCCGAGGTTGACGCCTGCATGCCGCGGCTGTATATAGCACACGCCTTGCCGCGGCACAACCGAGCGCAGAAACAGGAAGTAACTACCGATAAACACAGTTGAAAACTGATGGGTAGAGTGAAGGGAAAATGTAAGAACAGGAGAATCTCCGGCATTTGCCTGTCTCTTTCATCTGTGTTGATCTGTGCCCCTCTGTGGTTTGTTTCGCCTGTGGCTCCCGCACAGGTAGCAGCCCCGGCATCCGCCGGGCGCGAGCCTCGACGGAGCGCCGGCACGAAGACGGGTCTCGATGTGCTGGTCGAACAGCGCTTCGCCGAGTTGCGCGGCAGGCGCGTCGGCCTGATCACCAATCAGACCGGCGTGGACCGCGAAGGCCGCCGCTCGATTGACCTGCTGGCCCACGCGGAGGGAGTGCAGCTCGTCGCGCTGTTCAGCCCCGAGCACGGCATCTCGGGCCGCGCGGAGGAGCGTGTCGCATCGTCCACCGACGCGGCGACGGGCCTGCCCGTCTTCAGCCTCTATGGCGAAACGCTTCGGCCGACCGACCAGATGCTGCGCGGCGTGGATGCGCTGGTGTTTGATATCCAGGATGCCGGCGTGCGCTTTTACACTTACATCAGCACTATGGCCTATGCCATGGAAGAGGCCGCAAAGCGCAAGATCGCCTTCTACGTGCTCGACCGGCCAAACCCGCTTGGCGGTGAAGTCCTCGAAGGCCCCATGCTTGACCGTGACCGGCTCAGTTTCGTCGGCTATTTCCCCATGCCGGTGCGCTATGCCATGACGCTGGGAGAGCTGGCGCAGATGTTTAACGCCGAAAACCGGATCGGCTGCGACCTGCACGTCATCGCCATGGCCAACTGGCGCCGCCGCAATTTGTTCGAGGTCGCGGGTTTGCCGTGGATCCCGCCGTCGCCAAACCTGCGTTCGCTCAATGCGACGCTGCTCTATCCCGGCCTCGAGATGCTGCAAAATGCCGGCGTCTCGGTCGGACGCGGCACCGAGAAGCCGTTTGAGCTTTTTGGCGCACCGTGGATCCGCGCGACCGAACTTGCTCGCTACCTCAACCAGCGCGCAGTCCCCGGCGTGCGCTTTGTGCCCACGCGCTTTACGCCACGCGCCGGGCTGCACAAGGACCAGCTCTGTGAGGGTGTCGCGATCGTCATCACCCGCCGCGCCTCGCTGCGTTCGATGCGAATGGGCCTGGAAATTTCCTCAGCCTTGGCCCGGCTCTACCCGGACAGGTTCGACCTCGAGCGTCTCCTCCCGCTGTTGGGCTCTGCAGCCGCTATCGCACGCCTCAAAAAAGGTGACTCGCCGGCCGCCATCGTCGCCGGCTGGGCCGAGGACCTGGAGTTTTTCAAGAAAATGCGCGCAAAATATCTGCTCTATCCATGAGACGTCCCAAAGCATGGCTGTCGTGGAGCACGGGAAAAGACAGCGCCTGGGCGCTGCACGAAGTGCGCGCCCGCGGTGAGGTCGAAGTCGTCGCCCTGCTGACGACGCTCAATTCCGCCCACCAGCGCGTGGCCATGCACGCGGTGCGCGAAGCGCTGCTCGACGCACAGGTGGAAGCCCTGGCGCTCCCGGTGATCAAGGTTCCGATTCCGCCAAACTGTGCCAATGCGGTCTATGAAGAGGCGATGGCAAACGCGATGGCCCGTGCCCGGGCCGAGGGCGCGTTCCATGTTGTGTTCGGCGATTTGTTTCTCGCCGACGTGCGCGCCTACCGCGAGGAGCACCTCACCGCCTGCGGGATGAATGGCGTTTTCCCGTTGTGGGGCCGGGATACGGGGGCGCTCGCGCGGGAGATGGTCGCCTCGGGCGTCCGGGCCGCAATCACCTGCGTGGACCCAAAGCAGTTGAGTCCCGCGTTTGCCGGGCGCACATTTGACGCCGCGCTGCTCGAAGAGCTGCCGCCTGGCGTGGACCCCTGCGGCGAAAAGGGCGAGTTCCACACCTTCGCCTTCGCGGGCCCGATGTTCCGCCGGCCCATCCGTGTGAGACCCGGCGAAATTGTGAAACGCGATGGCTTCGTTTTCGCCGACCTGCTGCCAGCCGAGGCGTTGCACGCCGGCGGCAGGAGCGTGTAGATTGGGCGCCATGCGCATCTGTTCGCTGCTGCCTTCGGCCACCGAGATCCTGTTTGCCCTGGGCCTGGGCGACGATGTCGCCGGGGTCACGCACGAGTGCGACTTCCCGCCCGAGGCGCGCTCGAAGCCGGTGCTGGTGCGCTCGCGCCTGCCGCACGCCGCAGACCCGGCGGAGATTGACCGCCAGGTGAGCGAATTCCTCTCCCGCGGCGAAAGCCTCTACAGTGTGGACGCGGATGCGCTGCGGGCGATCGAGCCCGATCTGATCCTCACGCAGGACCTGTGTCAGGTCTGTGCCGCCTCGCCCGGCGACCTGGCCGCCGCGCTCGCCGGCCTGCCGCGGCAGCCGCGCGTGCTTTCGCTCGCCCCGCGCACTCTCGAGGATGTCTGGGGCGACATCCGGACCGTGGGCGAAGCCACGGACCGGGCTTCGGAAGCGCGCGCGCTCGTGGCTGAGTTGGAGCGCCGGGTCGCAGCCGTCGAGCAGGCGGTGGCTGGTGCGGCCGAGCGTCCTCCAGTAGTGTGCCTTGAATGGCTCGACCCGCCTTACGTGGCCGGCCACTGGGTGCCGGAGATGGTTTCCAAAGCGGGCGGCTATGATCCTCTAGGTCGCCGGGGCGAGGCGTCGCGCCGGGTCGATTGGCCGGAGATTCTAGCCGCGCAGCCGGAGGTCATTGTGCTGATGCCATGCGGCTATGGCCTCGAGCAGGTTGTGTCGGAGTTCGCCCGGATGCGGATCCCCGCCGGCGGTGAGCATCTGCCGGCCGTGCACAAGGGTCGCGTTTACGCCGTGGATGCTTCGAGCTACTTCTCACGCCCCGGGCCGCGACTCGCCGTCGGCATCGAAATCCTCGCGCAGTTGCTCCACCCTGAGCGCGTCTCCGTAACCGTGGAGCGGCAAAACGCGACTCAGCTCGCTGCAGCGGTCCTCTGCCAGCGGCGGTAGAAGACCAGACCGAAAAAAATCACCGCCAGCCCAATGGAAGACCGCACCGGGCGCTGGATCCAGATATTCACCGTGAGCGCCAGCGCACCGAGCACAAACGCGGCCGGCACCCAGGGGTAGCCCCGGGTGCGGTACGGCCGCGGCAGGTCGGGTTCGGAACGCCGCATCCGGAACATCGCCAGCACCGCCAGGGCGTAGAAGATCCATGCCGCGAAAATGAAAAGCGACGTCAGCTCCTCAAACGTGCCGGTGAGCGCCATCAGGCTGGTGAGGACTCCCTGGAAAAGAAGTGCGCGGCCGGGCGTGCGAAACCGGGGATGGATGCCGTCGGCCATACGAAAGAAGATCCCATCGCGGGCCATGGCGTAGGGCACGCGCGCCCCGCTCAGCAGGGAGGAATTGAGCGACCCCAGCGCGGAGATGACCATCGCCAGGGTGATCCACTGCGCTGCGCCGTGCCCGGCAAACTTTTCGACCACATCCGAGGCCACGTGCTGCGAGTGAGCCACAGCGCCGAACGACAGCACGTAGAAGCACACGGCACTGAAGAGCAGATACACCCCACCCACGAAGACGACCCCGCCCACCAGGGCCCGCGGGATGTTGCGCTGCGGGTTTTGCACCTCGGAGCCCACCAGGTTGAGGTCTTCCCAGCCGTCGTAGGCCCACAACGCCGCCGCGAGCGCTGCCAGGAAGCTGCTGAATATCCCGAGGCCGAACTTGCCCGGCAGCAGCGGTTGAAAATGCGTTCCGCTGGCGTGCGAGAGCGCGAATCCCACTGCGACCACCGCCAGCACGGAGGCGACCTTGATGATCGTCAAGACCACCTGCACCTGCCCGCCCAGCCGCACGCCGAGGTAATTGATGCCGGTGATCGCCACGATGGCCACGACTGCCAGTGGCTGCGCCCAGGTGAACACGAATTCGTACGGCTGGTGCTGGAAGGGCAGGGAAATATGCCAGGTGAAGATCGGAGCGGCCACAGCCGGCACCAGAAATCCCCAGAAACGCAGCAGCCCCGCCGCGATTGAGGCCGCCGAAGCGGGCCGGCCCACGATTGAGTGCATCCAGCCGAACAGGAAACCCCACACCGGACCGAACCCGCGCCGCAGGTAGGCGTACTCGGCGCCCGCTTCAGGGATCGCAGCGCCCAATTCGGCAAACGAGAGCGCGCCGAACAGCGAAAGCACGCCGCCCACCGCCCAGGCGGCAAAAACCACCGCCACCGAGCCGCCCTGCGCGGCCATTTCCGCAGGCTTGAGGAAAATGCCGGTACCGATCATCGTGCCGACGACGATGGCCATCGCCGCCCAGGGCCCCAGCGCGCGCACCAGCTCGAGCCGTTTGCCGGTCTTCGTCTCCGTCATGATGTCCTATCCGCAGCTGCGGCGGGATGCGAGGGCGTGCCACGGCCGAGCAGGCTTGCCAGCGAGCCCACCAGGTAAGTCGTCACCGCTCCCAAGAGTACGAACCAGGTCCAGGCCAGCGGCGACCCAAACTTCGCGTAGAGAAGGACTGCGAGTCCTGTAATCATCCCGGCTAATGCGCCGTTCGGCGTGGCGCGCCGGTTGAAAAACGCCAGTAGAAACAGGCCCAGGAGGCTGCCGAAGGTGATCGAAGCGATCGTCAATCCCGCCTCGAGCACGGGTCCCCAGCGCACCAGCCCGAGCACCAGCAGGACCGCGCCCCAGAGCAGCGTGGCCCAGCGCGAAAGCCGCAGGACGCGCGCCGGATCAGCCTCGCTGCCGCTCACATGATAGATGTCCACAACGCTCGACGCAGCCATGGAGTTCAGCGACCCGCTGGCATTGGACATGGCCACGGCGCCAATCGCGGCCAGGACGAGGCCCTTGAGTCCCGCGGGCATTTCCCGCACCACGAATTCGGGAAAAATACGGTCCGTGTCGCCGCCTGCGACGATGAGCGGCGCGTGCTGGTGGAAGGCGTAGAGCATCACGCCCAGCACCAGGAAGAGCGTGAACTGCACCAGAATGATCCCGCCGCTCGCGAGCAGTGCTGCCACGCCCTGCCGCTCGGAGCGCGCCGCCAGCAGCCGCTGCACGATGGACTGGTCGGTGCCGTGGCTGGCCATGGTGAGAAATGTGCCGCCCAGCAACCCGGACCAGAACGTATACGTCTGCGTGAGGCTGAAGGTGAAATCGAAGATGCGGAACTTGCCGCCTGCGGCGGCGGCCACTTGTGTCACCTCGCTCCAGCCGCCGGGGATGCGGTCGAGCAGGAGCACGAAGGCGGCCACTGAGCCTGTGAGGTAGAGCATAAGCTGGACCACATCGGTCCAGATCACCGCCTTCATACCTCCCTCGAAGGTATAGATCAGCGTCAAACTCATCACGACAACCACCGAGAGGCGCGTGTCGGTGCCAAATGCCACGCTCACCACCTTGCCGATAGCCGCGATGCGCACGCCTTCGGCCAGCGCGCGGGTCACCAGGAAGGTCGTCGCGGCCACCGACTTCATCCGCCCACCGAATCGCCTTTCGATTAGCTGGTAGGCCGTGTAGAATTCCCCGCGGAAGTAGCGCGGGAGGAACAGCACGCTGAGCAGGACGCGGCCCACCATGTAGCCGAGCACGAGTTGCAGGAACCCTAGATTGCCGGCAAATGCCAGAGCGGGTGTGCCGATGATGGTGAGCGTGGAGGTTTCCGTGGCCACGATGGAAAAAGCCAGCGCCCACCACGGGGCCGTGCGTCCGCCCAGGAAGTAATCGCGGATGTCCTTCTGGCCGCGGCGGAAATGGATGCCG
This sequence comes from Candidatus Acidiferrales bacterium, assembly GCA_049273775.1. Classification (GTDB taxonomy): domain Bacteria; phylum Acidobacteriota; class Terriglobia; order Acidiferrales; family UBA7541; genus JBASRK01. Next base: position 43,021 of record JBASRK010000100.1, on the reverse strand, counting down.
AACAACGTGATGCCGATGAGGTAGGCCGCTAGGATGGCCAGGTCCAGTGAACTGAGTCGCATCGCGCCTCGACCGTGAAATTTGCGCGATAATAGTGGCCGCTTCAGCGCGGCGTCAAGCGCAGTGGTCGCACGACAATGAAATATTATCTTGGCTTTGATGGCGGGGGCACCAAGACCGAATGTGTCGTGCTCGACTCGGCCGGCCGGGTTGTCGCTCAGGCCGTCGCCGGCCCGTCGAATCCCCTGCGCGTGGGACCTGCTGAGGCTTTCGCGGCCCTTACGGTGGCGGCCGCGAAGGCCCTCGCGAGCGTGAATCTCACAACTCGCGACGTCCGCGCTGTCTGCGCCGGGCTCGCCGGCGCGGGACGCCCCAGCGTTGTGCAGCAGGTCATGGAGTACCTCGAGCAAAACTTTCCAGATTCGATTGTGCACGTCGCGACAGATTTCGAGGTGGCGCTCGAGGCCGCGGCGGGGTCCGGTCCGGGCGCCGTGCTGATTGCCGGCACAGGCTCCTCCGCGTATGGCCGCAATCCCGCCGGAGAGTCGGCCCGTGCGGGGGGGCATGGGCCGTGGATCGGCGACGAAGGCAGCGCGTTTGACATCGGGCGGCGTGCCGTGGTCGCGGTGGCCTGCGCGAGAGATCTGGGTTCGCCGGCGCCGCTTCTGGCCAAGCTGATTCCCGAGGCCCTCGGAATCGTCCGTTGGGACGATCTCGCCGAGCGCATCGCCGCGAACCCGGACGAAGTTTTTCCCCCGCTTTTTCCGGTAGTGGTGGAAGCGGCCGACAGCGGCGATGAAGCCGCCCGCGAAATCCTTACGTCTGCTGCCGCCGAGCTTGCCGACCTCGCCGCGACCGTCATTCTCCGGCTGGGCCTCGAGAAGGCGGAGTTTCCGCTCGCCAAATCCGGTGGCGTATTTGGCCGCAGCGCGCTGCTTGATGAGCCGCTCGACCAGGCGCTGCGACAGTTCGCGCCGAGCGCGAGAATCGCCCTTCTCGGCGTCTCCCCCGCCGTGGGCGCCGCGCAACTGGCCAGGCGGCTGGCCGGTGCCGAGCCCAGTGCGGCCGCCCATGGCGCGCACAGCTGAGCCCGACGCCGGGGGCGCGCGTGCGGCTTCGCGGGAGGAGATCTCGGCGCTGCTCTACGACGCCAGCGAAGCGGTCCTCGAATCCCTGCTCGAAAACCCGCGGCTTGACGAGGCCCACCTGTGCCTGCTTCTGGAGCGCAAAGTCCTGAGCGGGGAGTTGCTAGAGCGGATTGGTCGGCGCAAGCAATGGCTGCGCAGCTATCGCGTCAGGCGCCGTCTGGCGTTTCATGCGCACACGCCGCGGCTGCTGGCGATGCGACTCGTGCGGGAACTCTATCTGATGGACCTCGTGCAGCTCAGCCTGCTTCCGTCGGCGCCCGCCGAGCTGCGCCGGCTGGCCGAAGAGCTGATCCTGGCGCGGCTGCCGCAATTGCCGCTGGGACAGAAGCTCGCACTGGCCCGCCGCGGCTCAGCGCGAGTGGCCGCAGGCCTGGTCGCCGAGGGTCACGAACAGGTCGTGCGCGTCGCACTCGAAAACGCCTCTCTAACCGAGGCGCAGGTGCTCAAGGTGCTCTCTCGGGAGAAGCTGCCTGCGCGCGTCGTCGCGGCGATTGCCGGCCACCGCAAGTGGTCGCAGCTTTCGAACGTGCGCATGGGCCTGGTGCGTCACCCATTGGCGCCGCTAGCTCGCACGCTCTCGTTCTTGCCGGACCTAACCCTGCGCGAACTTCAGGAATTGTGCGAGCCGGGGACGCTCACGGAGAATCTGCGCCGATACGTGGATCACGAAATCGCCCGGCGGTCGCGCGCCGGGTAGCGGGGCAGCCGTTGGCTCTCACAAGTTGCCATGAGCTGTCGAATGATTTCAACACAGAGGCCACGGAAGAAACGCACAGCAGGGAGGACGCAGATCCAGACCGCATTCTCGCGTGTGGTGATGGCGGCGATTTGCAATTTGGCGGTCAGTCGGGGAAGATGGGGGGGCAATTCCGGGCATTCAACCATCAACCTGCGCAAATGAAACTGAGGAGGCAGCCGTGAAGCGTTTCCGAATCATCCTGCTAGTGACCTGCGGGGTCGCGGCGGCGTTGGCGATCGGTGCCGTGCGCGGCCAGGAGAAGGCTCCCGAAAAAACTCCGGCGAAAAAGTCGGCGCCGGCGAAGACCCCAGAAGCTGCTCCGGCAGCGGACGTCGGCAAGAAGGACACCGCGAAGTGGACGGATACCACCGTCGCCGCCGCGGCCACGCCGGAGCAGAAGGCCGTGCTGGCCAGCGGGAAGGTTATCACCGTCACCGGAGAGCTGGTGGAGGTGAGCTGCTACCTGCAACTCGGCAAGCGCGGCGAAAAGCACATCCCGTGCGGCAGCAAATGCCTGCAGAACGGTCAGCCGTTCGGCATTGTGACTGCCAAGAAGCAGCTCTACCTGATCATGGCCGAGGAGCACGACCCGCGTCGCGATGGACAGACCGACCTGCGCGAAGCGCTCGTGCCGCTGATCGCCAAGCAAGTGCGCGTAACGGGCATGCACACGATGAACAACGGCTACCACGCCATCTACGTGCAAGCCTTCGAGCTCCCCGGCGGGAGAAAGATGTAGCTTGTAGCGGCGCAGTTCACGGGGGCGCGCTGCGCCACTACGATTCGCTGCACAGCTTGGCTAGCGGCGCGTGACGGCTTCCGGCACGGGCGTGCCCAGCATGCGCAGGTAGGTCATCAACTGGGCGCGATGATGGATCTCGTGCTCGTTGATGCCGAGCAGGATGACCCCCACCTTCCGCCTGAAGCCCAAGCCCTCGTGGACGCGTTCTTCGTCCCAGCGCTCGAGCGGCCAGGCCGCAGCGGCAGCCAGCGTATCGCGGTGCACCCGCTCGAGATTGCGCAGTTCATCCTCGAGCGCGCCCGCTGGCCCGAGCACGGCGCGCAAGCCGCTGGGGATGCGCGTCTCGTAGTAGGCGAAGTTGCCCTCGAGCGCGGCCCTCCGGACGCCCTCCTCCGAAACCCACAGGTGCTGCAGCATTTCGCCAACGGTGAGCGCATCATTTTCCGGCCGCCAGGCGAGGTGTTCGGCGCGGATCATCGCCGTCACCTGCCGCGTCCGTTTGCGGATAGCCTCTTTCTGCTTGAGGAAAAAATCCTTCATGTCCATGCCGGGATTATACGCTTCTCGGATGGCCGCAAACGCGGCCGTAGAATTCTTGACAGCCTGAGCGGCGCCGCATAGCATCGCTGCTGAAGGATGCTTCCCACATGGGACCGCCGCCGCGGACTCTTGCCGCCACCCAGAGCGAACGCCGCAGGACCCGGTACGCGTTCGAGGCGGTCCTGGAGATCGAGTGGGGTTCGATCGTGCTGCAGGGCCGCGTTTGCGACATCAGCGCAGGAGGATTACAAGTTGCGCTGGCGGACCCGCTCTGGGTCGGCGCCAGCTTCGCGGCGAACCTCCTTCTCGACGCCCCGCTTCGCCTTCTGTGCGTCGTGCGTCGGGTCGAACCGGGGAAGAGCATGGGCGTGAAAATCGAGGTGCGGGACGAGGGCGACGGCGGCCGGCTCTCGGCGCTGCTTGAGGCGCTGGCCAGGAAATGACGCGGTGTCTCGACTGCGGCGCCGAGCGCACGGCCGACCAGTGCTCTTTCTGCGGGCTGACCTCGGCCGCGGCCGAAGTCATGCTGCGCCGGCGCCTGTTCCATCGGACGGCTTGGTTCCTGCTGGGCGCGGTGTTGTTCCTTCCGGCCAGCCAGATCTATCCCCCGCTCGAGCTTGACGCTATTCTGATTCTTGTCGGCCTCCTGTTTTTTCTTGTGCTGGGGATGGCCGTTTGGGTGGAGCGGCGCGCCCGGCGCCACGGCGAGGTCGAAGTGCTCAAGCGAATCTTTTTCGGATTTGTCCCGGTGCCCTGGCTACTGGCGGCGTTGCTGGTCGCCAATGGAAGGTTCGACACCGCTCCGCCCACCCGGCAGGCGGCCTCGGTGGTCGGGAAGTTCAGCATGCCGGGCGTGCTGCGCAGCAGTCGCCTGGTGGTCACTTCGTGGCGTGAGGGCCAGCGCGTCGAGCGCGTGCCCGTGGACCACGATGACTTCAACCGATTCCAACGCGGCGATAGCGTCATCGTGCAAGTTCAGAACGGCGTCGTGGGCATCCCCTGGGTTTACGCCGTCTACCGACGCTAGTCGAATGGGCGCCGCCATGGATCTCCGCCGGCTCCCCGCTAGCCCTGCCTCCGGCCTGAGTCGCTCTGTGGCTACCTGCGCCGTCTAGACGCCCGCGTAGGTCTGCCGCCGGACGAACTGCCCCGCACCGGGTCGCCCGACGAATTTGCCTCCTTCAATCACCACCCGCCCGCGAGAGAGAACCGTCTTGGCCACGCCCTTGATGCGGATGCCCTCGAACATCGAATAGTCCACCCTCATGTGGTGCGTTTTCGCGCTGATCACCTGCTCTTCGTTGGGGTCGAACAGCACCAGGTCGGCGTCCGAGCCCACCGCGATCGTGCCCTTGCGTGGGTACAAGCCGAACAGCTTGGCCGGAGCAGTCGAAACCAGTTGCACAAAGCGGTTGGCCGAGAAACGTTTCCCGTGCACGCCGCCGGAATAGACCAGGCTCATGCGGTGCTCGATCCCCGGGCCGCCGTTGGGAATCTTGGTGAAATCGTCCTTGCCCAGCTCCTTCTGCTCCTTGTAGCAGAACGGGCAATGATCGGTGGAGACCACCTGCAGGGTGTCCTTGGCCAGGCCCTGCCAGAGCTTTTCCTGGTGCCATTTTTCGCGCAGCGGCGGCGTGAAGACATACTTGGCGCCCTCGAAGCCGGGTACGTCGAAGTTTTCGATGGAAAGAAAAAGGTACTGCGGGCAAGTCTCAGCATAGGCAGGCAGGCCGCGGTCGCGCGCCTCGCGGACTTTCTCGAGCGCTTCGTTACATGACAGGTGCACGATATAGACCGGCGCGCCGGCCATCTCCGCCAGCGCAATGGCGCGAGAGGTGGCCTCGGCCTCGGCCGTGGTGGGGCGCGTCAGAGCATGGTACTTGGGCGCGCGCTTGCCCTCGGCCAGCGCCCGACGGACGATCACGTCAATCGCGCCGCCGTTCTCGGCGTGCATGCAGATCAGCCCGCCATATTTGGCTGCCTGAGACATGGCGCGAAAGATGGTAGCGTCGTCGAGCATGAACACGCCGGGATAGGCCATGAACAGCTTGAAGCTGGAGACGCCCTCGCGCACCAGTTGACCCATCTCCTCCAGTTGCGCGTCGCCGAGATCGGTGATGATGCAGTGGAAGGCGTAGTCGGTCGCAGCCTTGCCTTCGGCCTTGGCCATCCAGCCGTCGAACGCCTGCCGCAACGTCTGGCCCTTGTACTGAATGGCGAAATCAATCAGTGTGGTGGTGCCGCCGAAGGCTGCGGCAATTGTGCCGGTCTGGAAATCGTCGGAGCTGGTGGTGCCGCCGAAAGGCATGTCGAGATGCGTGTGCACGTCAATGCCGCCGGGCATCACCTGTCGCTCCGCCGCGTCGATCACCTTGCCGGCGTTTTCCACTGGCAGCCCCTGCCCCATGGCCGAAATTCGGCCGCCGCTGATGCCGATGTCGCCTGCGTAGGTGTCGGTCGCGGTGACGATGGTGCCGTTCTTGATCACCGTGTCAAATCGCATCGCATCCCTCCCGGTCAGGTCACCCGCGTCGAGATGCGCATCTTAGGCCAGCACGCGAACCTCGGGCAAGCTCGATGCCTACTTTCTCTTTCAGCCTCTGTGGGCTCCGCGCTCTCCGTGCCCTCTTTTTTGTGTATTTTTCCCCCTTGGAAAGGTTCTTGACCTCGCGTTGGCCCCCTGGTGCTAAAATGGCGCCATTCGATGGCTTTGTGGCCCGGTGGGCCGAGCCGGCCCGCCGGGTTGCGCATTTCTGGGGGAGAAGGGCAAGGCCGGGATTTCCGCCTGCCCACTCGTTTTCCGCTGAATCAACGAGGAGCCGGAATGCCCCTTCGTGAAACCGCTCCGAAGCTTCCCGCTGAGCAATACGAGAAGAATTTCGCCGACATTACCCCGCCGATGACGCACCGGCAGGCCGCCATTGAGGCCACGCGTTGCCTGTTCTGCTTCGACGCGCCGTGCACGAAGGCGTGTCCTACGCGCATCGACGTGCCCGCATTCATCAAGAAGATTACCACCGGCAACTTGCGCGGCTCGGCCCGGGTGATCCTCGAGGCGAACATCCTGGGCGAGAGCTGCGGGCGTGTGTGTCCCACGGAGGTGCTGTGCGAGGGCGCCTGCGTCATGCACGAGAAGGGCGAAAAGGCCATCGAGATCGGTCGGCTGCAGCGCTACGCCGTGGATTATGTGCTCGACCAGAACATCCGGATGTTTCGCGCCGGCGCGCCGAACGGAAAACGAGTGGCATGCATCGGCTCGGGGCCGGCGTCGCTCGCCGCCGCCGCCGAGCTGGCCCGCTGGGGCTATCGCGTCATCCTGATCGACAAGAACGACCTGGCCGGCGGGCTCAACACCTACGGCATCGCCGCCTACAAGACCCGCGCCAGCGATTCGCTGCGCGAGGTCGAGCTGGTGCGCCAGCTCGGCGTCGAAATCCGCCAGAAGACAGAGGTCGGGCGGGACATTTCGTTCGCGGATCTGGAGAAACAGTTTGATGCCATCTTCATCGGCGTCGGCCTGGGCGAGACCTGGGCGCTCGAGCTGCCCGGCGAAGACCTCAAAGGCGTCTGCGGCGCAATCGAATTCATCGAGAAGACCAAGGCCCAGCCCTTCGAGCGCGTCGAAGTCGGCCGGCGAGTCGCCTGCATCGGCGCCGGCAACACGGCGATTGACGTTGTCACCGCGGCGCGGCGCCTGGGCAGCGAATCCGTCTATCTGATTTACCGCCGCAGCGAGCAGGAGATGCCCGCGTTCCGATACGAATACGACCTGGCCAAGCAGGACGGCGTCGTCTTCCTCTGGCAGACGCAGCCGGTGCGCGTGCTCGGCCGCGACGGCGTCGTCACCGGGCTCGAGTGCGTGCGCACGCGTCTGGGCGCGCCGGACGCGAAGGGCCGGCGCGCCCCGGCCGTCATTCCCGGCAGCGAGTTTACGATCGAAGTGGACATGGTTGTGCGCGCCGTCGGCCAGAAGCCGACCACAGAATTCCTGCGGGCGGTGCGCGGCATCGAGCTGCGCAAGGACGGCACGGTTGCCCTCAGCGAACGGCATCAGACCGGCAATGCGAAATACTTCGCCGGCGGGGATTGCGCCAACGGTGGGAAGGAAGTCGTGGACGCCGTCGCCGAAGGCATGGCCGCCGCCCGCGGGCTGGACGCCTGGCTCGGCTCACCCCGCGGACGGCGGAGTGAGGCTTAGGACTTGTCATGCTGAGCGAAGCGAAGCATCTCAACGTTGAGATTCTTCGCCCGCCGCGTCGAGCTCAGGATTACAGCATCCGTGCACGAGTCACAAGTCACGGCTCGTGGAGGTGAGGCATGGCGGACCTGCGAATAAAGTTTTGTGGCCTGGAGTCGCCGAACCCGTTCTGGCTGGCCTCGGGGCCGCCGACCAACACTGGCGGGCAAGTGATGCGCGCATTTGACGCCGGCTGGGGCGGAGCGGTCTGGAAGACGATCGGGGAGCCCATCGTCAACACGACCTCGCGCTATGGCGCGATTGACCTGAACGGCGTGAAGGTGATGGGTTTCAACAACATCGAGTTGATCAGCGACCGCTCGATCGAAGACAACCTCCGCGAGATTTCTGAGGTCAAGAAGCGCTACCCCAGGCACCTGGTGATCGCCTCGCTGATGGTGGAATCCAAGCGCGAGTCCTGGCACGAGATGGTGCGCCGCGCCGAGGATGCCGGCTCGGACGCGCTGGAGCTGAACTTCGGCTGCCCGCACGGCATGAGTGAGCGCGGCATGGGCGCAGCCGTCGGCCAGGTGCCCGAGTACACCGAGATGATCACCTCGTGGGTGAAGGAGCGGGCGCGGACGCCGGTGATCGTCAAGCTCACGCCCAACGTCACCGACATCGCGCGCATTGCCGCAGCGGCGGAGAAGGGGGGCGCCGACGCCGTCAGCCTCATCAATACGATCAATTCGCTGATGGGCGTGGACCTGGAAACGTTTGCGCCGCGCCCGGTGGTCCGCGGCAAGTCCTCCCACGGCGGCTACTGCGGCCCGGCGGTGAAGCCCATCGCGCTGCACTTGGTCTCGAGTGTGGCGAAAAAAGTGCGCGTCCCCATCAGCGGCATCGGCGGGATCAGCTACTGGAACGACGCCGCCGAGCATATCGCTCTCGGCGCCACGACCGTGCAGGTCTGCACCGCGGCGATGCACTACGGCTTCCGCATCGTCGAGGACATGATTGACGGCCTCTCCCAGTACATGGACGACCACGGCTACCGCACAATCGAGGACTTCCGCGGGCGGGCCGTGCCCAACGTCGTGGACTGGGGCGATCTCGACCTCAACTACAAAATCATCGCGGAGATTCGCACCGACCTGTGCATCGGATGCCAGCTCTGCTACGTCGCCTGCGAGGACGGCGCCCACCAGTGCATCGCGCCGCACTCGGAATCCGGCAACGGCAAGACCAATGTCCATGGCAAGGGCGTCCACGTGCCGCGCATCATCGAGGAGGAATGCGTCGGCTGCAACCTTTGCGCCTTGGTCTGCCCGGTCGAGGGATGCATCACCATGAAGGAGGTCGAGACGGGCCTCCCGCGGATGAGCTGGAACGATCGCGAGCGCATCCGCCAAGCCGACCCCGGCCGCAGCCTGCCACCCGTCCCCGGCACGCATTGATTGCCGCATCCTCGCCCGGCTCGCCCCGGCGTCCCTGACAGGGCTACGAAACCTGCCCGGAGCTTTGCGGCATCTCATAGAAGGGTATGGGGTCTTCATGGTTGGCCATCAGGGGCACTCATGGTCCCAAAGCTAAATCCCTTAGAATGCGCACTTACAAAAAATCTACTTGTATCTCCCGCAGAATGTGCAGTTACAAGCTCATTGGGCTTGAAGTTCTTTAGAATCTGCACTTCTGAAGAGTAGGGGGAGGGGGGACCCTGCTCCCTGATGGGCGCGGCTTCGCCGGCAGCTGCGGCACAATCTTTCCGAAGCGGCAGTACTTGGTATATGATGGCTTGCGCTGGTAGACCGCAGGCTTCTTACTCTGCAAGCTTGGGAGAATCCCTCCTTTGAAACGCTACGGTGAGCATCGTATCCCCGGACGCCTGTTTGTCGTCGAAGGCATCGACGGCTCTGGGAAGACGACGCAGTTGATGCTCCTGAACCAATGGCTGAAGGCGGAAGGGTATGGAGTGGTGTTGAGCGAGTGGAATTCTTCCCTGCTGGTGAAGGACACCACGAGGCGGGGCAAGAAAAAGAAGCTCCTGACGCCTTCCACGTTCAGTTTGATTCACGCTACCGATTTCGCCGATCGAACGGAGCACAACGTGATTCCGCTGCTGAAGGCCGGTGCGGTAGTGCTCTGCGACCGGTATATCTACACCGCGTTCGCGCGCGATGTCGCCCGGGGCATGGATCCGAAGTGGACGCGCGAGCTGTACGCGTTTGCGGTGAAGCCAACCGTCGCATTTTATTTCCGCGTCCCACTCGACGTGGCCATGCGGCGGCTGATGAGCGCCCGAAACGGCTTCAAGTTCTACGAGGCTGGGATGGACCTGGGGCTGAGTGAAGACCTTGATGAGAGCTTTCGGGTGTTCCAGAACCGCATTATCGAGGAATACGAGAAGATGGTTCCCGAATTCGGCATGACCGTAATTGACGCGACCCTGCCGATCCCGGAACAGCAGGCACAGATGCGCGAGCTTGCGCTGGCCAAGCTTGAAAGGGCCAAACAACTGCGGGTGGCGCCATGAAAGAAACCTACGGAAACGTTCTGCCGGGCATGAACCTCTCTGATCTGGCCGGGAAGCTGGTGGTCATCGAGGGCACCGATGGCGTCGGCCGCTCGACGCAGATCAATCTGTTGAAGGAGTGGCTCGAGCAGCAGGGACACGCCGTGATCGAGACCGGCCTGAGCCGCTCGGGGCTGGTTGGGAAGAGCATCAGGCGGGCCAAGGAAGGACATACGCTTGGCCGGATCACCCTCACGCTGTTCTACGCCACCGATTTCGCCGACCGACTGGACCATGAAATCCTGCCGGCGTTGCGGGCAGGCTTTGTGGTGCTCACCGACCGCTACATCTATTCTCTGATCGCACGCGCTATGGTGCGCGACCTCGACCCGGCCTGGATCCGCAATGTCTATTCCTTCGCGCTCAAACCAGATGCCATCTTCTACCTGCGCATCGGTGTGGACAATCTGATCCCTCGCGTCGTCTTCTCCCGCGGCTTCGATTATTGGGAATCCGGCATGGACCTCTCGCCGAGCGAGGACATGTATGAGAGTTTCCGCAATTATCAGACCAAGTTGCTGCAACAGTTCGACCGGCTGTCCGAGGAGTACAATTTCAACGTCGTCGATGCATCCACCGACATTCGGACTGTCTTCGAGCAGCTCCGCTCGGGGATCTTGCGTACCTTGCAGGGCGAGCCACGACCCACGGTTGGCCAGTCGACTCCTGGCGCCGTGGTGATCGCGTCGGCCGCTGATGGACCGGCCCAGAGCAGCGTCAGCTCCCCGTCTGCCTCACCCGAGCGGCCCGACGAAGGGTTGAAAGTCTAGCGTTTCCCCTGTGATTCCGAGATCGAGGGCTTGCGCAAGAATCCTCTCCATGACGCAGCGGTCGCGGATCCCATCGGTACGTCGAGGACGAGTTTTATCGCCTGCATCCCAGTCGTGGTGAAGAGTGCTTCAGGACCAGAAAATGGCATCGTTGTATGAAAGAATCTCCGACGATTCAAAAGCCGGGCTACCACACTGGATGCACCGCGTTCTGGAAGGCTATGGCCGGGTCAGTAAGGATTTGGAACTGAAACCCGTCCACGACCTCCGCGTGGCCCTCCGCAGATGTCGGTCTCTGGCGGACGGGATGCAGACGATCGACATGCTTGGAGGATGGAAACCGATGCGCAAAGCCTCCAAGCGGCTGTTGGAGGGCTTGGGCGAGCTCCGCGACGTCCAAGTGGCGCAACGATGGGTGCGCAAGCTGTGTTCCTCCGGCGACGCGGTCGCAGCGTTGCTGGGCGACGCAATGCGCAAACGCGAAGGACTCGCGCGCGAGCAAGCGTGGGTAGCCTTACGCGAATTCGATCGCAAGCAGTGGAAGCTCTGGGCGAAGCAGTTGCCGCCGCGGGAGTCCCGCATTTCGCTTGACAGCCCGGTCTTTGAGTTGCTCGCGCTCGAGCGTTGGATGGAAGCGTACGAGTTGCACCGTCGCGCCCTGCACAGCCGGCGTCGGGTAGCTTTTCACCGCCTGCGCATTGGGTTGAAGCGCTTTCGTTACACCGTCGAGAATTTCCTGCCGCAGCGCCATGAGCAATGGGGCCGTGAGTTGAAGCAACTGCAAGACTGGCTCGGCGAGATGCACGACCTTGATGTCGTCTGGACGATGGTGCTTCGGCTCGGCGTGGGGGTTCCCGCACAGGCGCGCCTGCGCTGGCGCGTGCGGCTCGAGCAGGAAAGGCAGCGGCGCATCGGCCGGTATCGCCGCAAGATGGTCGGGAGAAAAGCACTGTGGTGGAAATGGCGGGCGGAGCTGCCGCAGGGTCGGCAACTGGAAGCCGCCGGCAAAGGGCGGGTGGCCGCCTGGGCTTCATTCCTCGATCCTGATTTCGCTCATTCGCAACGCGTCGCGCAGCTCGCGCTGCAGATCTACGACGGTCTGGCAGCCAATGGGTTGGCCGCAACGCGCTCGAACCCTCGCAATCGCGCCATCCTCGAGGCGGCTGCGCTGATGCACGACGTCGGCCGGGCGCTAGGCGACAAGAAGCATCCCCGGGCGTCTTATCGCATGATCCGCAAGCTGCCCCCGCCGCCGGGATGGACCTCCGACGAGTTGGAGGTGGTCGCGTGGGTCGCGCGCTACCACGCGAACGGCTGGTCCCACCTCCGGCACAAGGGATTTGCTGCGCTGCCCGCGCCGCAGCAACAGAAAATCCTCTTCCTGGCAGGCATCCTGCGCCTGGCCAATACTTTCGATACGGGACACGCCGGCCGCATCGAGCGTCTTGCCGTTTTTGATGAGTCGGGCGCGCTGGTGATTTCGGCGCGGGGCTACGCGGAAGAGGAACCGCTGGCGTCGAAGCTCGCCAGTGCGCGTCACCTGCTGGAGGTCGCCTGCCACCGCCCGATCCTGATCAGCCCGGACCGAACTGCGTAGGCTTGGGGAACCGACTCCTACGGATCGATCTGCTCAATCAGGTATTGCGCGGCTAAGTTGAAAGTTGACGAAGCGTCTTCGCTGTATACAACCAGGACAAAGTCGCCCGTGGGGGCGACAACAACTCCACCGCAAGGCAAGCTACTCCGGCCTTCCTGAGCGATGTGAAGGCTGCGGGCGCCCGCACGCCGTAGGCGATTGCTTCATCCATGTGCGGGGCATGGCCGAAGCAAATGACTTCTTCAGCCTTCACACGCGAAAGCTCCTCGAAGAGCAGCGCGGGCGGCGCCTCGGGCTTGAGCGCATCGGTGCGGCGAAGCTGGCTCACCGGAATCTTCAAGATTGCGCAGACAATCTCCGCCGTCTCAACGGCCCGGAGGTAGGGGCTGGTAAGCGCTACCCCGGGCTGGAGCCCACTCGTGCGCAACCCGCGCGCCGCCGCTCGCGTTCGCTCGATGCCCTTGGGAGTCAGATGGCGTTCGGCCTCAGGAGGGCTTTCGGGATCATCGCGGCTGATGGCGATGCCATGGCGCATCAGATAGAGAAGCATAGCGCTGATTTTCCCTCACGGTCGTGTGCGACTCAAGGCATTTCGCTACGCCGTTGAGTTGTGGAGACTCTCGCTGGCGCGTCACTCCGCCTGAGACAGCCGGCGCAGCGCCGGTGCGGTGCCTTGGGGCCGCTGCGTCGCCGCCTCTCTGTGAGCGCGCGCGAAATACACTTTCCTGCCAAACGCTTTCTCGAAAAGTTTTGCTTTCTCCCGCGCCCGCCAGAAATTCACCTCGCCGTTCGAGCTGACACGCACCTCCAGGTGGACCGCTTTTCGCCCCACGCGCGACTCTACCTGCCGCACCGCTTGGGTGCCTTCGGCGTCAAGCCCCACGGCAATGCGCAGCAGCGCGCTCAGCGCCCGGACTCTTCGCCGATCGCGCGCGCCGAGCGAAGCGTAAAGTTTGTGGTGTGGTTCGGGCCCGGCCTTGTTGTGATAGCGGACCAGGCAGGCGACCAGAGCCTGCAGGGAACTCGGCAATCCCGGAATGTGGGCGTTCCGGACCAGATATTCGCCATGCCGGTGATGCGATTTGGCGTTAATGACCAGGCCGACGTCGTGCAGCAGAGCCGCCATCTCCAGAGGCAAGCGCATCTCACCCGCCAGTTTGTGCACCGGCGCGAGCTGGTCGAACAACGAGGCTGCAAGGCTGCGCACGTGTTCGGCGTGCGCTTGTTCGCACTGGAGCCTGGCGGCAAACAGCCGCACTTGCTCAAGCAGGACCCGAGCGCGCTCGTCGTCTAGGTCCGAGGGACCGAAATGTTCTATGGTTAGGTCGCGCAGGATCCCTTCGCGGACGCCCACGCCCGGCACGACCACCGCGCCCGGTCGTATCCACGCGGCGAGCGTGGTCAAGACCACCGCCGCAACCACCATCACCTCGGCGCGGTCGCGGCGCACGCCGAAGGCTTTCATGCGATCGCGCACATCCAGGCGCGCCATCTGCCACAACCGTTCGCGCAGAAGACGAAGGTTCAGCGTATTCAAGCCGGCCATGCGGGGGCCGGGACACAGCCGTGCCAGGGCCTCCGCGTTTCCGCCGCACGACGCGACCACTTCCGCCGAAAGGTCGGGTGGATGCCTCCACAGTGATCGCAGCATGGAGCGGACGTAATGGCTCAAGGAATTCAGCCGGTCCTCGGTAAGAGCGCCATTGAGGCCGAATGTTTCCATCAGGCGCACCGTGCCGAGCGGCAGGGCGAGCGTGCGCTCGATGCGCCCGCCCCGCAACACGCTCACCTCCAAGCTGCCTCCGCCCAGGTCAAGGATCAATCGCGGAGCGATCCTCCCCGCAAGGGCATCCAGCACGGCCGAACGTACTAGGCGGGACTCCTCGGCCGCATCGATCACCTCGAGTTGGATGCCGGTTTCTCGCAGGATCCGCCGGAGCAGCGCGTCGCGATTGGTCGCCTCACGCACGGCGCTGGTCGCCACCGCGCGATACTCGCGCACGTTGTACCGCTCGAGAAGGGCGCGGAAATGGCGGAAAGTCTCTACTGCCCGGGCGATGGTCGGGCGGTCGAACCGTCGGTGGGTGAAAACTCGATGACCGAGGCGTACGGGCCAGCGCTCGCTGGCCAGGGGGTGTATTTCGGCGGCGCCGGAGACACGAGCGACCAGCGCCCGAATGCCATTTGAGCCGGCGTCAATCGCCGCGATGCCGATTGGTCGAGCCACGTTCAGCACCACGGGTTTGCGCAGATTTCATGGCAGCAATCGCGATATAGAATACCATCGTAGATTGGCACAGGATGACAATCTTGTTAAAACTTGATTGTAAGCTTCCGGGCGGGTTCCGCGGAGGACGGCATGGACATCCGCAAGGCGACCTGGGGCTTAGATGACTGTGAAATCGAGGCGCACCGAGCGGCCTCTCTATCCGGACCGGGTTCGCACTCCCTCGGTGCCTTTTGTCCTCGATGCACGATGCGAAAGGAGGTTGTGAAGGAATGAAGCCTGGTAAATTCGCAGAAACTTTCCGGATCACTCAGGGAAGCAGCTTCCGATTAAAGGATTCTGATCCCGGCGAAACTTTGCGGCTGAAATCCAAGGAGCAGGCGCAAAAGCTCCTCGAGAAAGGCATCGCCCGCCTGAGGGACCTGCAGGAAAAGCTGTACGCGCAGGATCTCTGGGCGCTGCTTTTGATCTTCCAGGGCATGGATGCCGCGGGCAAGGACAGCACGATCGAGCACGTGATGTCCGGCGTGAACCCTCAGGGGTGTCAGGTGTATTCATTCAAGGCTCCTTCCGTTGAGGAACTCAACCACGATTTCCTGTGGCGGGCGACGCGCTGCCTGCCCGAGCGCGGCCGCATTGGGATTTTCAATCGTTCTTACTACGAGGAGGTCTTGGTGGTCCGAGTGCACCGCGAGCTCCTGGCCAGTGAAAGGCTGGCGCCCTCTCTCCTCACGCAGAAGATTTGGGACGAGCGCTTCGAGGATATCAACGCGTTCGAACGTCACCTCAGCCGGAATGGGGTCGCCCTTTGCAAGTTTTTCCTGCACATCTCGCGAAAGGAACAGAAGGAGCGCTTCTTGAGCCGGCTGGACGAGCCGGAAAAGAACTGGAAGTTCTCACTCGCGGACGTCCGGGAACGGCAACACTGGGGCGCCTACATGCGCGCCTACGAGGAGATGATCCAGAACACCAGCACGAAGCGTGCTCCCTGGTATGTCGTGCCGGCCGACCACAAGTGGTTCACCCGGCTGGTGGTGGCAGAGGCCATCACCGACGCACTTGAGGAATTGGACCTGGCGTTTCCAAAGGTGGATGCGGTCAGGCGCAAGGAGCTAGGAGCGGCACGTGAGACGCTCAAGCGGGAAAAGTAAAACGCGAAGAGGATGAGACATCTACGACCCGATGAGCGAGCAGCCCTAGAAACCGAGGTGTAATTGAGTGAAGCACATCGTCGTGCTGGGCGCGGGCTTCGGTGGGATGCAGGCCACCATCGAGCTTGAACGCCTTTTCCGCCAGGACCCCGACCTCGAAATCGTTCTGGTCAATGATCAGAACTATTTCCTGTTCACTCCGCTGCTGCCGCAGATCGCCTCGAGCTACATCAATCCGCGGCACATCGTGCAGCCGGTGCGCGATATCCGCGGCCGGCGAAGGTTTCGCTTCCTGCGGGACGACGTTCGCGCCATTGACCTCAGCGCGCGCCGCGTCGAGCTCGCCTCCGCCTTGCTCCCTTATGACTACCTTGTGGTCGCCCTGGGCAGCCGCACCGATTATTTCAACGTTTTCGGGGCTCGCGAGCACACCTGGGACTTCAAGACGCTCGAAAACGCGGTGGTGCTGCGCGAGCGCATCCTCGACCTCTGCGAACATGCTGACCACACCGAAGACCCCGCGACCCGCCGGCAGATGCTGACGTTTGTCGTTGTGGGCGGCGGCTATACGGGCGTCGAGCTGGTCACCGAGATGCACGACTTCTTCTACCACTACGTCGCCGGGCGCTATCGCGGCATCGCGCCCGGCGAGATCCGCCTGGTGGTGCTCGAGGCCGCGCCCGAGGTGCTGCGTGGCGTCCACCCGAAGCTGGCCGCCAACGCGCTGAAGCGCCTGCAGGTCGAGGGCATCGAGGTCCGCCTGAACGCGAAGGCCACGCAGTGCCTCGCCGGGGGCGTTGAAGTGAACGACAAAGAGATCATCCCGGCCGACACGGTCATCTGGACCGCCGGCGTGCGGGCGCACGAGCTGGTCGAGGCTCTGCCGGGGCCGCACGACCGCATCGGCCGAGTTATCGTGAACGAGCACCTGCAGCTTGATGGGCATCCGGAAGTCTTTGTGGTGGGCGACTCCGCGGCGGCCGTCTCCGCGCCGGAGACGCCGCGGGTGGCGCCGGTGGCCATCTCGCACGGCCGGCTCGCGGGGAGCAACATCGCGCACGCCGAGCGCGGCCAGGCGCTCGAAAGCTTCCGCTACGTCTCGGAAGGCACTCTGGTCTCGCTGGGGATGAACCACGCCGTGGTGGAGATCGCCGGGCTCAAGTTCAGCGGGTATTTTGCCTGGCTGTTCTGGAACGCCGTGCACCTGTACAAGCTCGTCGGGCTGAAAAAGCAGTTACAGGTGGCCATTGATTGGGTGCTGGCGGTGATCTTTCCCCGCGACGCCTCGATTGTGCGCCGCCCGCGCCGCTGCAAGCTCTGCGGCACGGATCGCTCGCTATAGGCGGCGACTTTAGCCGAGTTAATGTTTTCTGATGGCTGAAGGCTGAACGCTGACAACTTTTCTCTGGCGCGCGCCCATCAGCGCGTAGTACGCCGCAAAGCTCACCGCGAAGCCCACGAACCAGGCGTAGTTGTAGAGGACGCGTAGCGGCGGGTACGCCAGCCCGATGAACGCCACTCCGGAGCCCGCCGCCAGGGCTGCGACGGCGTTCCAGTTGAACCCGCCCGAGAATTCGTAGAAGCCGCGGCGAATGTAAAGGTCTTCCACGAGGATGATTTTCTTTCGCAATAGGAAATAGTCGCAGATCAGCACGCCGGCAATCGGTCCGAGGAACCCGGAGTAGCCTACCAGCCAGCCGAAGATGTAGTTGCTGTAGCTGGCCAGCAGCTTCCACGGTTGCATCAGGATGCCCATGACGCAGGTGATCAGCCCGCCGGTGCGGAAGCTGATCCAGCGCGGCGACAAGTTCGAGAAGTCGTTCGCGGGAGAAACGATGTTGGCGGCCACATTGACGTTGAGTGTGGCCATCAGCAGCGCCACCATCGCCACCACCACCGCCAGCGGGTTCCCCAGCCGGCTGAGCACCGCCACAGGGTCCCAGATCGCTTCGCCAAAGATGATCACCGTCGCCGAAGTGACCGCGATGCCGACGAAGGAATAAAACGTCATCGTGGTCGGCAGGCCCAGCGCCTGTCCCACCATTTGCGCGCGTTGGCTGCGGGCGTAGCGCGTGAAGTCGGGAATGTTCAGCGCGACGGTGGCCCAGAACCCCACCACCCCGGTCAGCGCCGGGACGAAAAAGCGGAAGAACTCGCCGAAGTTGCGGAACTTCGACGGCGTGGCGAGCATAGGGCCGAAGCCGCCGGCCTTGTGCCGCGCCCAAAGCAGCAACGCCAGGCCGATCAGCAGCAGGAACGGCGCCGAAATCCCCTGCAGGAAGCGGATGGTCTTGATGCCGCGGACGATCACCAGCACGTTGAGCAGCCAGAAAGCTCCGAAGCACAGCGGCACGCCCCCGGCGAAGTTCTTCCAGGCGGGCGCGAGCGCAATAATCATCGCGTTGATCGCTTCGCCGCCGATCCAGGTCTGGATGCCGAACCACCCGCAGGCCACCAGCGCCCTCAGGATCGCCGGCACGTTTGCGCCCAGCACGCCGAACGAGGCGCGCGCAAAGACGGGGAAGGGAATGCCGTAGCGCGCTCCGGCATGCGCGTTCAACAGCATGGGGATCAGCACCAGCATGTTTCCGAGAAACACGGTGAAGATGGCCTGCTTCCAGTTCATTCCGCCGGCAATCATGCCGCTCGCCAGCATGTAGGTGGGGATGTTCACGCTCATGGCGATCCACAACGCGGCGTAGTTGTAGGTGCTCCAACTGCGGCGTTCGGGCGGCACTGGAGCTAGGTCGTCGTTGTAGAGCGAGCTGGTGCGGATGGTCTCCGGATCGAGCGAAGCAGCCTGCACCCCGCTCCCCGGGACATTTTCGGGCATGGCGGTCATGCGCGGATGCTAGCAGCGAAGCTTGAAAAGCGAAACTCGAAACTCGGTGACTCGGGCGGTTTGTGTATCTCGCCTCTGCGGAGGCGGGACCGTTATGCTGTTAGGACAGCCGGAGCCCGGCGCGGCCGGCTGTCCCCTGTGACCGACAACGGAAGACTTCTTTCAGTAGAAATGCCGCAGGTCCGGCTGGATGGGCACCTGTACCTCGAGCACGCGCCCTTCGCTGGCCAGCTTGGCGCGGATGCGGCGCGCCGGGCCAACGTCGCGCACCGTCCAGTCGTCAGTCGGGAGGGGTTTGGCGGGGCGGTCGGCCTCGCGCCAGAGAAGGTCTTTGTCCCTACGCTCGAGCTTGGCCGGATCGAGCTCGTAGATCTGGTGTTCGCGGATGTCGAGCAGCAGGTAGCGGCGGCCGAGGGCGACCAGGAACAAGTTGTCTTTCTTGTCGACGCGATAGACGCTCCAGATCCGCGCCGGCTTCTCGTCCACTTTTAGCACGACCCGATCGAGCGGCTTCCAGACGATTTTCTCCGCCGCCCATGTCGCGCCCACGGCCAGTGACGCCGCCACGCCGAGGGTCAATCCGATATTCAGCGACCGTTTCAAGTGAGCCATCGTGTCGTCGTCAGTAGATTGTGGATTCGCGCTTGCGGCCCGTGTAATCGATGTAGACGGTCTTCAGCTCGGTGTAAAAGTCAATGGCCACGCGCCCCATTTCGCGCAGGCCGACGCCGGTAGCCTTCATTCCGCCGAACGGTAGCTGCGCCTCGCCGCCGACGGTCGGCGAGTTGACGTGGGTGATGCCCGTCTCGATGCGATCGATGAACTCGAAGATTTTCGCCGCGTCGTTGGTATAGAGCGAACTGGAAAGGCCGTAGCGCACCGAATTGGCCGCGCGCAGGGCCTCGTGGAAGTCGCGCACCCGGATCACCGAGAGCACGGGGCCGAAAATCTCCTCCTGCGCGATGGTGCTGTCCGCCGCGACGTGGTCGAACACCGTCGGCGCAACAAAGTAGCCGCGGTCGTAGCTCGGGCCGGTAAGCCGCTCGCCGCCGAGCATCAGCTTGGCTTCTTTCTTGCCGATTTCGATGAAGCGCAGGTCGGTTTTCAGTTGCGAATCGTCCACGGCCGGGCCCATGTCCACCCCGGGCTCCAGGCCGTTGCCGACCTTAAGTTTACTAGAGCGTTCGACCAGCAGCTCGACGAATCGGTCGGCGACCTTTTCTTCCACGACCACGCGGCTGGTGGCCGTGCAGCGCTGCCCGGTGGAGGCGAACGCGCCAAACACCGCCGACTCCACCGCCAGCGGCAGGTCGGCGTCGGCTAGGATCACCAGCGGGTTTTTTCCGCCCATCTCGCACTGGCACTTCTTCATTTTTCGAGCGCCCTGCGCGTAGAGCTCGCTGCCGACCTCGTTTGACCCCGTGAACGACACGGCGCGCACCTCGGGGTGCTGCAGCAGCTCGTCCCCGACCTCGCCCCCCGAGCCCACCACCATGTTCAGCACGCCCGCAGGGACGCCGGCCTGCTCGAAGATCTCCACCACTTTTGCGCCGGTATAGGGCGTCAGCGTGGCGGGCTTGAAGACGACGGTATTGCCGGCGACGAGCGCCGGAGAGATCTTCCACACCGGGATGGACACGGGAAAATTCCACGGCGTGATGGCTGCGACCACGCCCAGCGGCTGCTTGAGCGTGTAGGCGAAGTTCTTGGGCAGCTCGCTCGGAAGGGTCTCGCCGCCAATGCGCCGTGATTCGCCCGCCATAAATTCCAGGATGTTAATGGATTTCAGCACCTCGCCGAGCGCGTCCTTGAAAGTCTTGCCCTCCTCGCGGGTAAGGGTGCGCGCCAGCTCCTCTTTCTGCTGCTCCATCAGCAGCGCCGCTTTGGAGATGACGCGCCCGCGGACCGGAGCAGGCGTATCGCGCCACGCTGCAAATGCGTTGCGGGCCGCGGCGATGGCTTCTCGGGTCTCCTCCCGGGTCGAGAGCGGGGCGAGGCCGATGAGCTCATCGAGGTTGGCCGGGTTGCGTCGCTCGACGGTGCACGGGGAACGCGACTCCACCCAGCGGCCGTTGATGAAATTGCGGCAGACCTGCGCTGTGGTCGTAGCGGTGGCCATATCGGTGTCCTCCCTGCGGCGCCGCCCGGCGCCGGAAGCGTGAAACCTGGCGAATTGCTCTCCCGCTATGCTGATAGGTAAGCGAAGAAAGGTCAAGAGGCGTGCCAGCGGCCGGGATTGACGTTGGCCTCGCACCAGCGCATGAGGTAGACTGGCGGGCGTCGGCCCGACCCTGCCATTTCTTCAAGCGGTGCGGGTACGCCGGCACGCCCGGCCTGCGTGCCGATCTTCTATACCGGGGGGAACCCATGACCAGACTCGCGAAAAATTTCCTGACGTGCACGCTGGCTCTGGCGGCGGTGCTGATTGCAGGCTGCCCGCAGGGCACAACCATCCGCGACATCCAGAACGACCCGAGCCGTTTCCGCGATAAGGAAGTCAGTATCTCCGGCCGGGTAGTCACCTCATTCGGCGCGGCGGGCGAAGGCGCCTATGAGGTGGATGACGGCACGGGTCGCATCTGGGTGCTTACCTCGCAAGGTGGGGTGCCCGGCCAGGGCGCCCAGGTGCGTGTGGCGGGCCGCGTCTCTTCCGGCGTGACATTTGCCGGGCGCAGCTTCGCCACCGTGCTGCGCGAAACTCAGCGTCACACCTCCTCGTCTCGCTGAGTCTTACGGTCTGTCGAGCCAGATTCCCCGGGTCTGACGACCCGGGCTACAGCGCCAGGATTAAACGTGGACCTCGGCGAGGGACGTGTCGAGCAGACCGATGGCCTCGTCCACATCGGCCCGGGCGATATTGAGCGGCGGGGAGAGCCGAATCACATTGCCGTAGAGGCCGCCCTTGCCGATCAGCAGGCCGTTGTCGCGGGCGCGCTCCATCAATTGTACGGTTGCTTCGGCCGCGGGCTCCTTCGTTTCGCGATCTTTGACCAGCTCGAGCGCCTGCATCAGGCCCATGCCGCGGACGTCGCCGATGACCGGGTATTTCTCTTTGAGCGCGTCGAGCTTGCCGCGGAGGTAGGTTCCCACGGTGTGCGCGTTCTCGAGAAGTTTTTCTTCCTCGATCACCTCGATGGTGGCGCGCGCCGCCACGGAGGTCACCGGGTTGCCGCCGAAGGTTGAGATCGTGAGGCCAATAAACGAGTCAGCGAGTTCTGAGGTGGTGATCGTCGCGCCCACTGGGGCGCCGTTGGCCATGCCTTTCGCGCATGTGATGATGTCGGGCGTGACCTCCCACTGCTCGATGCCGAACCATTTCTTCCCGGTGCGGCCGAAGCCGGTTTGCACCTCGTCGGCGATGAATAATCCGCCGTATTTCTTGACGATCTTGAACACGATCTTGAAATACTCCGGCGGGGGCGTGATGAACCCGCCGACCCCCTGGATGGGCTCGGCGATGAACGCGGCGATCGAGCCGCTGGTGCCGGTCTGGATCAGGTTTTCAACGTCGTTGGCGCAGGCCACGCCGCAGTCGGGGTATTTCAGGCCGAGCGGGCAGCGGTAGCAGTAGGGATTGATGGCGTGCGCGATGCCCACGCTGATCACCGCGGCCTTGCGCCAGGGCGCCTGCGCGGTGACGGCCTTGGCCAGTTGCGAGCTGCCGGAATAGGCGTGGCGCAGTGCCACGATGTCGTAGCTGCCCGTGGCCATCCGCGCCAGTAGAATCGCCGCCTCGTTCGCCTCGGTGCCGGAATTGCTGAAGAAGCTCTTCTGCAGCTTCCCCGGAGTGATCTGCGCCAGCTTCTCGGCCAGCGCCACGATAGCCTCATTCGGATAAAGCGTCGAGGTGTGCTGCAGCCGGTCCACCTGCGCCTTAATCTTGCCGGTAATCTTGGGATTGGCGTGGCCCACCGAAACGGTCAGGATGCCGCCGAAAAAGTCCAGGTACTTGCGTCCCTCGAGGTCCCATAGGTACTGCATCTGCCCGCGGTCGGCCACCAGCGGCTTCTGGTAGTAGTTGGTGATCGCGGGCCAGAGGTATTCTTTGTGCTTCCGGAGGACTTCTTCGCTGCGGCTGGGGCCGGCTTTCGGCTGCGTCGTCATTCTTTCACACCCTCTTGGACGGCTTCTCAGTTAGCTGCTTCGGCGTGGCCGGCGGCCTGCGTGCGCGTGATCTCGCCGTAAGTTTCCGGTCGGCGGTCGCGGAAGAACTGCCAGGTAGTGCGCACCTGGTGGATCTCGTCCAGGTTGAGCTCGGCCACCAGAAGTTCATCCTTGTCGCGGCTGGCCTGAGCGACGATCTGCCCGCGGGGGTTGCAGAAGTAGCTCTTGCCGTAGAATTCTCCGATCTTCCACGGGCGCTCCTGCCCGACGCGGTTGATCGCGGCGATGAAGTAGCCGTTGGCCACGGCGTGCGCTGGCTGCTCAAGCTCCCAGAGGTACTCCGAGAGACCTGCGACGGTGGCCGAAGGATTGTAAACAATCTCCGCGCCGTTCAGCCCCAGGATGCGCGCCCCTTCCGGGAAGTGGCGATCGTAGCAGATATAGACGCCCACCCGCGCATAACGCGTCTCAAACACCGGGTAGCCCGCATTGCCCGGCGTGAAGTAAAACTTCTCCCAGAAGCCGGGATAGCAGTGTGGGATATGGTGCTTGCGGTATTTGCCGAGGTAGCGGCCGTCGGCGTCAATCACTGCGGCGGTGTTGTAGTACACGCCGGTCATCTCCACCTCGTACACCGGCACCACGAGCACCATGCGGTAACGGCGCGCTAGCTTCTGCATCCGATTGAGTGTCGGCCCGCCGGGGATGCGCTCGGTCAGCTCGTACCAGCGCGCGTGCTGCTCGGCGCAGAAGTAGGGGCCGTAGAACAGCTCTTGCAGGCCCAGGATCTGCACTTTTTTCTTCGCCGCGGCGGCAATCAACCGCTCGTGTTTCGCGATCATCTTCTGCTTGATCTGCGCGAGCGAAAACTTTTCCGGCGACCACTCGCAGCGGGTCTGGATCAGTCCGCAGCGGACCATGCGGGCCATGACACACCTCCCAGCCAAATTCAGGGCAAGTGTACTCTGGGGCTCGGCGGGCGACAAGGGTGAGCGCGCGCTGCGAGCGATTTACGCAGCGCGTCGCTGCATCCCGCCTGTATAATCCCGCCGGCGCTCATGCGACGTTTCTGGCATAGCTTCTTCCGCTCGGTGGCCCGGGTATACCCGCGCTGCGTTACGCAGGCCCAGGCCATCGCCTTTAACATGTTCCTGGCGTTTTTCCCGATGCTTCTGCTCGGGCTCGGCGCGGTGGGCGGTTCGGCTCGGCTCCGCGCAGGCGTGAAGGAGATTGCGGCTGGCCTGGGCTCCATCCTGCCGCCGGGAAGCCGAGAACTCGTGATGGACTTCCTGACGCGGGACACCGCGCATCCGTGGCAGTGGACCTTCGTCGGCGTCGTTGCCACGCTGTTGGTTGGCAGCCAGGTGATGAGGCTGCTGATGGACGGCTTCCAGTTGGCCCATCGCGACGAGGTGCGCCCTGGTTTTTGGGAGCGGCAGGGCCGGGCGGTGCTGCTGCTGGCGGTGACGTTTGTGCCATGGCTAGCCACAGCCATTTTCACCGTGTTCGGCAAGCAACTGCGCGCCTGGATGATCCATCACTATGGCTTGCGGGCGCTGATGCGGCAACTCTGGATCGTAGTGTTCTCCGGCACCGCCGTGGCCATCGCCATCATCGTGCTCGCTGTGGTGTATCGCCTTGGTCGCCCGGGGAGGCGCGGTTGGCGGGAAGTGCTTCCTGGCGCCGTGGTGGCCACGTTGCTCTGGTGGGCGGCGAACTCGGCTTTTGGCTATTACGTGCGGCACGTGCCGAAGGAGCTGGTTTACAGCGGATTGGCGGCAGCGATCGGGCTGATGCTGTGGATGTACCTGACGGCGATGATTATTCTGCTCGGCGCCGCTTTCAACGCCGAATTCAGTGACGGCAGCCCCAGCTCCGTTCATTAGCCGCCGGCTCCGCCGGCCAGCCCGCGGGGGCGTCGCGCCAGGGGTATCCTTTCGGGTGCGAACGGCTGACACGCTGTTTCCCAACGGAGTAAAATACTCTTGGAAGTCGCCGGTGCCTGCTCCGGGACCGGAGGAGGACGCGATGAACGAGATTCGCGTGGAGTGCTACGCGGGCTACCGTGCCGACCAGCGCCCGCTGCGCTTCGCCCTGCGCGGGCGAATGTTCGAGGTCGAGCTGGTCGAGGACCAGTGGTATGCCCCGGCGGCCATCTACTTCCGCGTGCGCGCCGACGACGGGAACTTCTACGTACTGCGCCACGACGAAGTGCAGGATGCCTGGACGCTGGACGCCTTTCGAGCTTCAGGAAGCGCGGGCTTCGCACCCGCCGTGGATGAGTCGTGAAAAAAGAGCGGCGTCATCACGACCGCATCGTCATCCCGGAAGATAAACTGCTCCCGTGTGAGGGCATCAGCCGCCCGCTCTCCGGCCAGATCTCGGTACTCGGCACCGGCGGGATGTACATCCGCACCCGCGACACCTACCCGTTGGGCACCGAACTGGAGCTGCGCATCCGCGCCAACGCAGAAACCCTCGAGGCGCCGTGCGTTGTGCGCGACATTACGCCCGGCGGCCTGGGTGTCGAGTTCACATGGTTGCGTGGCTCGCTCGAGCGGAAACTGAAGAACATCATGGCGCAATTCAAGCCCTAACCGCCGGTCCCGCCTCGGTTACATCATCCATGTTCGTCTGAGAAATTGGAACCAGCTAGAATAGAATCCCACAGAGAATCTTGCTCGCCGCGGCGCCGCAAGATGCCTGGCGCTCAGCTCCCTTCCGCGGCGCGACGGTTGCTCCGGCGTATCCACAACGGAATGATCAAGCCATAGCTGGCGAGGGTAAGACCAATGAGGATGGCCGGAAGGCGATAATTGAGAGTGATGGCAAACCAAAGCGTGGCTGCGACGAAGGCCCACATGAAGGGCTCCCCCGCCAAAGCTTGCTTCCATCGCGGTTGCGTCCCGCCCTTCGGGACGCGCGGCAGCAGCGCGGGCCACAGCCGGGGCACGGCCGCGCAGTACGCCCGGTAGCGATCCCCCTGCGTCTGGAGCAGCGCCGCCTCCTCCCGCAGGATCATGCGGTAGTGAAACAGAAATGTGCCGGCCGCCAGCACGAACCATCCAGTGCGGCTCGTCATCATCCCCATGGCGGTAAAGACCAACTGGCCGCCGATGTAGAGCGGGTTGCGGACGTAGCGATAAGGCCCATCTGCCACCAGTCTCTGGGTGCGGAGCGCTTCGTCGTGCACGACGTTGCTCCGCAAGTAGGCGCTGCCCCAGGTGCGGATCCAGGCGCCTGCGGCCGCCACCGCGGTGGCAACGGCAAACAGGGCCTGTAGAGCGTGGTGTCCCCGAGGGGAGCGCAAGTCGAGCCCGGGGCCGGCGAGGATTTGGAGCAGCGCCGCCCCGGCGCTGAAGTGGTCGAAACCGTAGCAGGAGAACGCGACCGTGAACAGGCCGGTGATAATCCAGAAGCGGTGGCGAAACTCAAATTCAGTGGCGCGCATGCTCACGCTTCATCTCGCGTGGTCCGATCAACGGAACGATTCAGCCGCCAGGCTGCGCAGCACGAACCAGCAGTTGGCCGGGCGCTCCGAGAGCCGGCGCATGAAGTAAGGGCACCACTCGGTGCCGAAAGGAACGTAGATCCGCAGCGGGTGGTCCTGATCCCGCAACTGCTGCTGCAGGTCGCGCCGCACCCCGTAAATCATTTGGAATTCGTAGCGCTCCGGCTGCAGCCCGCGCTCGTGCAAGCGCTGGCGCGCGAAGTCCAGCATAGCCGGGTCGTGCGTAGCGATGGCAGGGAAGAATTGCCCATCGAGCAGGCGGTCGAGCAGGTGGCGGTAGTTGGCGTCCACTTCGCTCTTCTTCTGGAGCGCGAGACCGGCTGGCTCGCGGTAAGCGCCTTTCACCAGGCGGATCTTCGGCCCGAGCGGCGCCAGCCGCTCGAGGTCCCGCTCGCTGCGGCGGAGGTAGGCCTGAATGGCGAGCGCCACATTGTCGTGGCGCCGGCGGACGGCCTCGAAGATGTCGAGCGTGCGGTCAGTGTAGGCCGTGCCTTCCATGTCCATTTCAATCGTGCGGCCGAGCGCGGCGGCGGCTCCGGCAATCTGGGTCGCGAGCGTCTGGCAGAGATCGCGGTCGAGGTCCAGACCGAGCTGAGTAAGCTTGATCGAGACGTTGCCGTCCACACGGCCCGCGTCAAGTTCGCGCACCATGCGGATGTAACTGTCTCGAGCGCCCTCGGCCTCCTCGGCCGTGTGCACGTTTTCGCCCAGATGGTTCAGGCTGACGCGCCGCCCGGCGCGCCCGAGCTCGGCGCTGGCTGCCAGCGCGTCCTCGAGCGTCTCGCCGGCGATAAACCGGCGTGCAAAGCCGTGGCGCATTCCGCGCCGGCCGATGGCGTCGGTGACGCCCTTCTTCGTCGAGAGCCAGAAAATGAAGTTTCGCACCAGCACAGCGTGCCCAGCTCGCCTGTCCTTATACGGTATGCATCGCAGGCGGTCAAATCTTAGCGCGGCAGGCAACCTTGCCTGTCCGCTATGATCGGAGCCGATTTCCAGTGCAACTTTTTCAGTGCCCTGGGGTTAGAATTGATAGTCGGCATTCGTGTAGCCAAAGATTCGCGCTGGCACTGCGAGAGCAGCTGCAGGGGGAAGACATGGCGTCCAAACGGATTCGCCTGAGTGGAGCGACGCGGCGGCGGCCCGTCGCAGCAGGCACGCTGGCCAGCATGCTGGCGGCGCTTCTGCTGGCCACACTGACCTTTGCCGCCCCCTACCTGTCCGCAGGCAAGGACAAGAAAGACAAGAAGGACAAGCTGGCCCAGAGCAAGACCTTGAAGGGCCTGCCGATCACCGAGCTCAGCGAAGACGAAGCCATCCTACATGCGTTCAACCGCCTGGGCTTTGGCCCGCGCCCCGGCGACATTGAGCGCGCCCGCCAGATAGGCCTGGGAAAGTGGATCGAGCAGCAGCTCAACCCCGATTCCATCAACGACTCGGCCCTCCAGTCGCGCCTCGAGCGTTTTCCGACGCTGACGATGTCGGCCTCGAAGCTACTGGACGAATTTCCCCAGCCGATGCAGGCCGCCAAGAAGGCCGGGCTAAGCCGGGAGGAGTACCAGAGACAGCGCGAGCAACAGGCCAAACAGCGGGAAGAACGCCAGAAGATGCAGGATCGAGCGCAATCAAGTGACTCGGCCCAGATGCAGGAGGGCGACAAGCCCGCGACCTCACAGAGCGCCGCAAGCGACCAGCCCGCAGCCAACCCGGGCGATAACAGCAAACCGGCCCGGCTCGGCGGCAATCGACAGGGCTTCGGCGGCGGCGACACGAATAACCCGCCGATGCGCCTGGAAGATTCGCGTGCTCCGCAACGCATCGTCGCCGAGCTCGCCATGGCTAAGATGACCCGTGCGATCTACAGCGAGCGGCAGCTCTACGAGGAGATGGTGGACTTCTGGTTCAACCACTTCAACATTTATGCCGCCAAGGGCGCCGACAAATGGCTGCTCACCTCCTACGAGCGGGACGTCATCCGCCCGCACGCCATGGGCAAATTCAAGGACCTGCTGTTCGCCACGGCCAAGAGCCCCGCGATGCTCTTCTACCTCGATAACTGGTTGAGCGCCGACCCGAAGTCGTTTGACCGCATGCAGCAGGAGTTGGCGCAGCGCCGCCAGCGATTCTATGGGATGTACGGCATGCGCGACCCCCTCGGCATGGGGCTGGGCCGGCGCTTCCCGTCGAACCAGGGGCAGGGCCAGCCCGGCCAGCCGCCAAAGCAGAAAAAGGAGCGCGGGCTGAACGAGAACTATGCCCGGGAGCTGATGGAGCTGCACACGTTGGGCGTGGACGGCGGCTACACCCAGCAGGACATCATAGAGGTGGCACGGTGCTTCACCGGGTGGACCATGAAGGCGCCGCGTCGCAATCCCGAGTTCCATTTCGAGGAACGCATCCATGACCCCGGCACCAAGACCGTGCTGGGCAAGAAAATCAATGCCGGCGGCATGCGCGACGCCGAGCAAGTGCTCGAGTTGCTCGCCCGGCACCCCAACACCGCCAAGTTCATCTCCATCAAACTGGCGCGGCACTTTGTCGCCGACAACCCACCGCCGGAGTTGGTGGACCGCATGGCCAAGACGTTCCTGGACACCGACGGCGACATTCGCGCCGTGCTGCACACCATGATCTCCTCGCCGGAGTTCTGGACGCGCCAAGCCTACCGCTCGAAGATCAAGAAGCCCTTTGAGCTGGTGGCGTCGACGGCCCGGGCGCTCGGCACCGAGGTGGATGTCCCCCTGCCGCTGGTGATGTGGACGGCGCGCATCGGCGAGCCGCTCTATCAGTGCCAGCCGCCCACCGGATACTCGGACAAGGCGGAAGCCTGGGTCAACACCGGCGCGCTTCTTAACCGGTTGAACTTCTCGCTGGCGCTCGCGGGCAATCGCATGCGCGGGACCCACGTGGACGTGGCCTCGCTGCTCGGGCAGGACGCGGCGGCCAACCCGCAGTCGGCGCTCGGCCGGGCCATCCAGGTGCTGCTGTCGAACCAAGCCTCGCCGCAGACTCGCACCACGCTCGAAAAGCAGTTGGCCGATCCCCAGGTCATCCAGGCGAAGCTCGATGACCCGGTGAAACAGATCGACCTCGGCGTGGTCGCCGGGCTGGTGCTGGGCGCCCCGGAGTTCCAGCGGCGCTAGCGGGATTATTCAAGCTTTGCGCTCAGCATGACGCGGGGAGAACGGTTTCGAAGGAAGGAGCAACCAAAGTGAGAGTCACGCGGCGGGTGTTCCTGAAGAGCGGCGGCGTCGCCATGCTGGGGCTGAGCGCGTTGCCGGCGTTTTTGCAGCGCGCCGTGGCAGCCACGCCGATGCCGAACCGCAAGAAGCTGGTAGTGTTGTTCCAGCGCGGCGCGGCCGATGGGCTGAACACCGTCCTGCCGTTTGCCGAGCAGAACTACTACCGCCTGCGGCCCTCCATCGCCATCACGGAGCCGCGGCGCGGCGTCGAGGCGGCCGCGATTGACCTGGACGGCTTCTTCGGCCTACACCCGAGCCTGGCGCCGCTCGAGCCGCTGTTCAAGCAGCAGCGCCTGGCCATCGTCCACGCTGCGGGCTCACCGGACACCACGCGTTCGCACTTCGACGCACAGGACTTCATGGAATCGGGCACGCCCGGGCTGAAGTCCACCGAAGACGGCTGGCTCAACCGCGCCCTGCAGATGCAGCCCGAGCCGGGCTCTTCGCCCTTCCGCGCTGTGGCCATGGGGCAAAACCTGCCGCGGACGCTGCGGGGCGCCGCGCCCGCCATCGCCCTGCCCGACGTGCGCCAGTTCCAGGTGATTGCGCAGTCGCCGGCGGTCGAAGGCGGCTTTGAAGCCCTCTACGCGCAGACCGTGGACAACGCCCTGCGCGGCACCGGCACGGAAACCTTCGAGGCCATTGACATGCTTCGTAAGGCCAACCCCGGCCGCTTCCAGCCGGAGAACGGCGCCGACTATCCCCGCAGCCGCTTTGGCCAGAGCCTGCAGCAAATCGCGCAGTTGATCAAGGCGGAAATCGGACTCGAGGTTACATTCCTCGATAGCGGCGGATGGGACAACCACGTCAATGAGGGCGGTGTGCAGGGCCAGCTCGCCAACCTGCTCCGCGACCTGGGGCAGGGCCTCAGTGCGTTCTACCGTGACCTCGGCGACCGCATGGAGAATATCGTGGTCGTCACCATGTCCGAGTTCGGCCGCACCGCGCACGAGAACGGCAATCGCGGCACCGACCACGGCCACGCCAACTGCATGTTTGTGATGGGCGGCCCGGTCAAGGGCGGCAGGGTCTACGGCCGCTGGCCGGGTCTGGGCCCGGGGCAGCTCTACGAGGGGCGCGACCTCGCGCTCACCACCGACTTCCGCTCCGTGCTGGGTGAGGTCATCTCCCACCACCTCGGGAGCAAGGACCTCAAGTCGGTATTCCCGAACTTCGACAACGACCCGCGCAAGTTCCCCAATTTCCTTCGCGCATAGCGCAGGCAAGAGAACCTGCCGAAAAACACGAACGGGGCGCTCGTTGCGGCGAGCGCCCCCCGTTTGCATTTTCTGCGAAGGCGGATTCTTGCAGGAAGACTATGCTGGCGTCTTGATTCGCAATCCGTAGAACGAGCGGTACACGAAGAAAAAAGAAATGACGAAGAACGCGGCCGCGAGCACGTGCGTCAAAGCGCCGCCGGTCTCCGAAGTGAGCTTGACGGCCAGCTCGACGGCCAGCAGGCCGAAGAGCGTCGTGAACTTGATGACCGGGTTCAAGGCAACTGAAGAGGTGTCCTTGAACGGGTCGCCCACCGTATCGCCGATAACGGTGGCGGCATGGAGTTCGGTTCCTTTTTGTTTGAGCTCGACTTCGACGATCTTCTTCGCGTTGTCCCACGCGGCGCCGGCGTTGGCCATGAAGATGGCCTGATAGAGGCCAAAGACGGCGATGGAGATCAGATAGCCGATGAAGAAGAACGGCTCGACAAAGGCGAACGCCAGGGTGGCGAAAAACACGGCAATGAAAATGTTCAGCATGCCCTTCTGCGCGTACTGCGTGCAGATCTCGACGACTTTCTTACTGTCGGCGACCGATGCCTTCTCCGAGCCTTCCAGCTTGATATTCGCCTTAATGAACTCGACGGCGCGGTACGCGCCGGTGGTGACGGCCTGAGTGGAAGCCCCGGTGAACCAGTAGATCATGGCACCGCCGGTGATAAGGCCGAGCACGAACGGTGCGTACAGCAGCGAAAGCATCTGAACGTTTTCCGTAAGGCCGTGCGTCAGAGCCATGATGATGGAAAAAGTCATCGTGGTTGCGCCGACGACTGCGGTGCCGATCAGCACCGGCTTGGCCGTGGCCTTGAACGTATTGCCCGCACCGTCGTTGGCTTCCAGCAGATCCTTGGCGCGATCGAAATTCACGTCCATGTTGAACTCTTTCTTGATTTCCTCCTTGACGTTCGGAATCTGTTCGATCAAGGAAAGCTCATAGATCGATTGCGCGTTATCGGTGACCGGGCCGTACGAGTCCACCGCGATCGTGACCGGGCCCATCCCCAGGAAGCCGAAGGCCACCAGTCCAAACGCGAACACCGGCGCCGCGATCATCAGGTTGCCGAGTCCCAGCAGGCTGAACAGATAACTGACGGACATCAGCGAGACCATCGCCAGGCCCAGGTAATACGCCGAGAAGTTGCCGGCCACGAAGCCGGAAAGGATTCCCAAAGATGCGCCGCCTTCGCTTGCCGAGCTCACGACCTCCCGGACGTGGCGCGATTCGGTGGACGTGAAAACCTTCACGAGTTCCGGGATGACGGCGCCGGCCAGCGTTCCGCAGGAGATGATGGTGGCCAGCTTCCACCACTGCGTTGCGTCGCCGCCCAGCGTGGGGATGATGACGGCAGAGATGGCGTAGGTCAGCGCAATCGAAACGGCCGAGGTGATCCAGACCAGCGAGGTGAGCGGCGCCTCGAAGTTCATTTCGTGGGCGTTGCCATATCGCGCCTTGGCGATGGCGCCGTTGAGAAAGTAAGCAGTGGCGCTGGCCACCAGCATGGCGATGCGCATCACGAAGATCCAAACGAGCAACTGCACCTGCACCCCCGGGTCCTTCACGCCCAGCAGGATGAAGGTGATCAACGCGACGCCCGTGACGCCGTACGTCTCGAAGCCGTCGGCGCTGGGGCCCACCGAATCGCCCGCGTTGTCTCCGGTGCAGTCCGCGATGACGCCGGGATTGCGGGCGTCGTCTTCCTTGATCTTGAAGACGATCTTCATCAGGTCGGAGCCGATGTCCGCGATCTTGGTGAAGATGCCGCCGGCGATGCGCAGCGCGGCCGCACCGAGAGATTCACCGATGGCGAAACCGATGAAGCACGGCCCGGCGTAATCGCCCGGAATGAAGAGCAGGATGAGGAGCATCAGCAGCAGCTCGACGCTGATCAGCATCATGCCGATGCTCATCCCGGCTTCGAGCGGGATGTGGTAGATAGCGTATGGCTTGCCGCGGAGACCCGCAAAGGCCGTCCGCGAGTTCGCAAAGGTATTTACGCGGATTCCGAACCAGGCCACGCCATAGCTCCCCCCAATTCCAACGAGGCTGAACAGTAGGATGATGGGGAGCGTTGTGGCAATCGACTTACCCGGCACGGGAGACAGCACTCCGAAGTACAGCACGATCACGACGGCGATAAACACCCACAGAAGTAGAAGGAACTTGCCCTGCGTGATGAGATACGTTTTGCAGGTTTCGTAGATCAGCTCGGAGACTTCGCACATGGCGCGATGCACCGGCAGGTTTTTCAAGCGGCGATAAATGGTCAGGCCAAAGGCCAGCCCGAAGATGCAGAACAGGATTCCGAACAGAAGCAGCTTGTGGCCGTCAACGCCGAGGAAGCTTACCCGCGACAAATCAGGAAGTTTCAGACTGGCTTCACCGCCCCCCGCTTCCGAAGCCGCTTGAACCCGAGCCCCGACGTTGGTCAGGATCAGGGTAGCGCTGGCCGCGCATGTCCTCACGAATCGGCGTCCGACGAATGACATCATTCCTCCGCTCGCGAATTCCCTCAGGAAACGTGAAAGGCGTGATGGGAGCTTTCAGGCAAACTGGCTCTTATAACAGGGATTTCCCCTCGGGGTCAAGAAATCCGCCGCAGCCCCCTTAAAATGTCTTGTTTTTCCAGCCTCTGTCCCGCTTCAAAAAACGCTTACAGTTTAGGCTACGGAAAGGTTCTCTGCTAGAATCTGCGTTTTTGGCGCGTACTCTCTTGCGGAAATGAACCTCGACAAACTTCCGCACTGGCTGCAGTCCGCAGTTGCCTCGCTGGGCGGCGTGGGACTGCTGCTGGTTGCGTTCCTTGATTCCTCGGTGCTCACCTTTCCGGTGATCAACGACTTGTTGGTCATCGAACTTTCGATCCGAAGTCCCGCGAAGATGCCTTACTACGCGCTGATGGCCACGCTCGGCTCGCTCGGCGGCTGCGTTTTTTTATTCTTCCTTGCGCGGAAGGGCGGGGAAATAGCCTTTCGAAAACACGCCGGGGCGCGCGCCGAGCCTATCCGCGCTTGGGTCCAACGCAACGGCTTCCTCGCCGTGTTCGCTGTGGCGCTGATGCCGCCGCCGGTCCCGCTGAAGCCTTTTGTGGTCGCTGCCGGGGTCTTCCAGGAGCCGCTGAAATCGTTTGCCCTGGCTTTGCTCTTGGCCCGCAGCCTCCGGTACTTCGGCGAAGGATTCTTGGCTGTACGCTATGGGCCCGGCGCGATCCGATACTTGGCCGGGCACAGGCTGATGGTCGGCCTGGTTGCGCTGGCGCTTGTCCTGGCGGGCTACCTGCTCTCCCGGATCATTCTTCCGCCTTCGCACCCAAAATCGTAGTCGCCCAACGGCAGGCGCGGTCGCCTCAATCAAGGCCATCATCGTGGAGGGCCCGGAGGAAGGTGTTTAAGTCTCGTTCCGCAAAGCGGGATGGACCCGGAATCTCTCTGAAGAATTCCTTCAACGGCTGTTGATGGAAGCCCTGCTTCATTTCCAAGTCCGTGTGGCCCTCTGGCTCTCATCGTCTGGCCGTCTCGAAGCGTAGCTCTTCATGGGTCACCTGCGCCTGGCGGTTGAGATCAATGGTCGCCACGAGGTCGCGGCGGCCGGGCAGCGGCGAGGAGAACCTGAGATCGCGCAGCTCCACCTGGTAGCCGTCGTCCGTTTTTTGCACGCTCGCCATCGGGAAGCGGGCAAAATTCAGGAAATCCTGGGCGAGCTCGCTTTTCCGGGCCGCATCGAGCGCCGGCGAAGCCTCGGGCTTGAAATGCGTGCGGGCAAGGTCCGGGTCGAAGCTGCTGCCCGGTGCGAGCGACACCTCGATCTGCTCGAGCGTGTTGTCGGTCTCCACCACGCCTGACCAGCTGAGCGGCGAGGCGCCCCGGGGAAATGCGCCGGCGGCGAGTGGCGTCGCGCCGTGATAGAGCCGCGAGCGCAGCAGCGCCATTGCACGCTCGTGCAGCACCGAGCGCCCGCCGCTATACGCCGCGAGCAGAGCCAACGCGATGATGGCTCCCCGCTGCGGGCCCCGCTTCTTCGACCGGGCGCCGATCTCTTCGCTGACCAGGCGAAACAGCCCGGGCAGCAACAGTCCCATCAGCAGCAGGAACAGCACCCACGGGTCAATCGAGTCCATCAGATCCCACGCGTACCACTTCGTGCGGAATGGCCACAGCAGTTGCACGCCGTAACTGTTGGTGAGGTCGAGCAGCAGGTGGAGGCCTGCGCCGGCAGCGCAAACCGCGGCGGCGCGCCCGAACTGCACCGGCGCCGTCGGATGGCCTCGCCCGAGCCACCAGAACATCGCCGCCAGCGCAAACGCGATTGCCGCAGTCCCGAGCAGCGAGTGCGTCGCCGTGCGGTGGAGGTGCAGATACGCGCGCGCGCCGCCCGCCAGGCTGAGCCAGTCGAGGTCGGCGGCCAGTCCCGAGATGAGCAGCATCGGCGTGGCCAGGCGCGTCGCCCGGTCCAATCCGGCCCGGGCCAGTGCCAGCGATGCCACTGTGTGAGTGACAGCGTCCACTGTGATTGTCAGCCGTCAGTTAAGAGTCGAAAGTCCTACTTCTCGCTCGTCGTTCCCGGAAACACAAGGGTGAGCGCATCCGGCACGATGCTGAACTCCACCGGCAGCTTGCCCGCCGGCTCGCCGTCCACCTGCGCATACACGGGCGCGTCGCCCAGAGGCTCGCAGCGCAGCGATGTCGTCTTCCAGAAGTGGACCTCGGGCATACTGCGCAGCCGGCCCAGCCACAGCGCCGGCAGGTAGCTCAGGTAGCGCCAGCGGCTGCTCGTGGTGCAGATGAACAGTTCGAATTCGCTTTTGAGCAGGTCGGCGCCGGTGGTGATGCGAAACGGGCCGCCGTAGTGCTTCGTGCGCCCGACGACCACCAGCGTGCATTCCATCTCACGGCCTGCGGCGGTGACGCGAAAGCTGGGGAAACGGTAGCGGAACAATTGCCCGAGCCCTTCGAGCCAATAGGCCAGGATCCCGGCGCGCAGCTTGAAGGCCGGATTGACCGAGTAGACCATGACGCCATCGGGCCCGGCGCCCGCTACGCACAGAAAAAACCTCCGCGCTGCGCCAGCCGCGAGTGGCGCGGCCATTCCCAGTGCGACCCGCTGCAATCTGCCCTGCGGGATCAGCGCCGCTGCCCGCGGGATGTTCCAGGGGATGCCCAGCTCCTTCGCTAGCACGTTGGCGGTTCCTGCAGGCAGCACCGCCAGCGGGACCTGGCTGCCGGCCAGGCCGTTGACGGTCTCGTTCACTGTGCCGTCGCCCCCGCAGACGATAACGAGCTGGCGGCCCTGCTCGACCGCTTGCCGCGCCAGTGCCGTGGCCGCGCCTGTCTCAGCGGTGGCCAGAAGCTCCGCTTCGATTCCTGCGCCGGTCAAAATGCGGCGCGCGACCTCAAGCTGCTGCGCGCGCTGCTTGCGCCCATGGCCGGCGAGCGGGTTGTGAATGATCACTGCGTCGCGGATTTCGCCGAGCACCCAAGCCTCCGCGCCTGGCGGCCAACGGTGAGGCGCATTGTATAATAGCCGCCGGTTTTGACCGTCATCGTTGCCGCCGAGGGCCGGATGCCAGCAAGCAAAGCGGATGCCAAATCACAAATCGAGCGCCTGCGCCGGCAGATCCGCGAGCACGAGTATCGCTACTTCGTACTGGACGACCCCAAGATCTCGGATGCAGCCTTCGACCGCCTGGTAAATCGCCTCAAGCAACTCGAGGCCGCGAACCCGCGGCTCATCACCTCCGATTCGCCCACGCAGCGCGTCGGCGGGAGCCCCCGCGAAGGATTCGTCACCGTCCGCCACCAGCGCCCCATGCTGAGCCTGGACAACGCCTTCTCCTACGAAGAGCTCGGGGAATTCGACCGCCGCGTGCGTGAGCTTGCCGGGCGCGAGCAGGTTGAGTACATCGCCGAGCACAAGTTCGATGGCCTGAGCATCTCCCTGCAATACGAGGGCGGCGCGCTGGTCCGCGGGGTCACTCGCGGCGACGGCACCACCGGCGAAGA
The DNA here is from genome assembly GCA_049273775.1 of Candidatus Acidiferrales bacterium. Classification (GTDB taxonomy): domain Bacteria; phylum Acidobacteriota; class Terriglobia; order Acidiferrales; family UBA7541; genus JBASRK01. The sequence goes on along the minus strand of JBASRK010000100.1, from coordinate 6,388 downwards.
CGTCACCCCGAACGTCCGCACGATTCGCTCGATCCCGCTGCGGGCGGACGCAGCCGTGCTGAAGAAGCTCGGCCTGGCCGCCAATTTCGAGGTTCGCGGCGAAATCATCATGAATCGCAAGGCGTTCGAGGAGCTCAACCGCCTGCAGGAAGAGCAGGGTGGAAAGAGATTTGCCAACCCGCGCAGCGCCGCGGCTGGAGCGGTGCGCGTGCTCGACCCGGCCATCACCGCCCGGCGACGCCTGGACTTCTACGGCTACCTGCTGCTCGAGCGCGGCCGCGTCCCGTTCAAGCGGCACTCCGAAGCGCTCGCGGCGATGCGCAGGCTCCAGTTCAGAATCTCCCCGGAGTGGGCGCTCTGCCGCTCGCTTGAGGACGTGGTGAAGTATTGCGATTCCTGGGAGACGCGGCGTGAGAAGCTGCCGTACGAGATTGACGGGATCGTCGTCAAGGTCGACGAAATCGCTCTCCAGGAAGAGCTCGGCTATACGGCCAAAGCCCCGCGCTGGGCGATTGCCTACAAGTATCCGGCGCGGCAGGAGACCACCGTCGTCAAGGACATCATCGTGCAAGTGGGCCGCTCCGGGGCGCTCACGCCGGTGGCCGTCCTCGAGCCGGTGCACGTGGGCGGCGTTACCGTGAGTCGCTCGACGCTGCACAACCTGGACGAGGTCAAGCGGCTCGGCGTCGAAATCGGCGATACCGTGCTCGTCGAGCGCGCCGGCGAAGTGATCCCGCACGTCCTCAAGGTGGTCAAGCAGGGAAAGGACCGCCGGCCCTTCATCATGCCGGAGAAGTGTCCCGAATGTGGCAGCAGGATCCATAAGGCCGAGGGCGAAGTCGCCTACCGCTGCGTCAACGCCGGCTGCCCGGCCAAGCGCAAGGAGTCGCTGCTGCACTTCGCCGGGCGTCACGCCATGAACATTGACGGGCTGGGCGAAAAAATCGTGGATCAGCTCGTGGACAAGGGCCTGGTCAAGGACTTCGCCGATCTCTACAAGCTCAAACTGGAGACGCTGGCCGGGCTCGAGCGCATGGCGGAGAAGTCGGCGCAAAACCTTCTGGATGAAATCGAAGCCAGCAAGAAAAGCAGCCTCGCGCGCCTCATCTACGCTCTGGGGATACGCTTTGTCGGCGAGCGAACCGGCCAGTTGCTCGCTGAACATTTCGGCTCCCTCGACAAGCTCGCCTCAGCCAGTCCCGAGGAGCTTACCGAGGCGCCGGAGGTCGGTCCCAAGGTGGCCGAAAGCATCGCCGAGTTTTTCTCCGAGCCCGCGAACAAAAAGGTCGTAGAGAAGCTGCGCAAGTCCGGGCTCCGGTTCACCGAGGAGCGCAAGGCGCCGAAGGACTCGCGCCTGGCCGGCAAGACCTTCGTCTTCACCGGGGCGCTCGCGCGCCGCTCCCGGGAGGATGCCGCTGAGCTGGTCTCGAGCCACGGCGGGAAGACGTCCTCGACCGTGAGCAAGAAGACTGACTACGTCGTCGTCGGCGCCGACCCCGGCTCGAAATACGACAAGGCCAAGTCGCTCGGCGTCACCATCCTCGACGAAGCGGCGTTCGAAAAACTCCTCAACCTCAAGTAGCTTCCCGCCGCGCCCGCATGGGCGTTCGCAACCGCCGGAGCGGCCTTCGAACAGCGCCTCGCCCTGAAATAGGGGCGCGCCCCGACCTTCCATCGCCGAGCTTCGCTGTTGGAGCGCAGACTAGGGCGGGAGACCGACGCGGCGCAGCAGGTCTTGGAAGCGCGGATCGGAGCGTAGCGGGTCGAGTCTCGGTTCAACCCGGAGGAAAACCAACGCTCGCGAGCGTTCTTCATAAGCTTCTTGGAGCCACTCAAACGCTTTATCCCTATCACCTAGACCGACGTAAACCTCTGCAATGCTGTAGGACGAAACATACGCTCCAACGGATAGCTTTTTCAGCTGGTCAAGGAGTTTCTGCGCTTCAGGTATGTCTTCAGCCACAGCGTAGGCATGTCCAAGCATCGCAACATAAAAGGGGCTGCCTTCAGAAAGCTCGATTGCCGTCTGAAACTCTTTGAAGGCTTCTTGAAACATGCCTTTTTGCAAATATGTTTGCCCCAGCCAGGCATGCGCAACGACAAAGTTCGGGTCCATTTCCAGAGTTTTTCGGCACTGCTCAATTACTTGATCGTACTGGCGAGCAAAGTAAAAAAGCAACGCGATATTTACATTGTTGATCAGGGAGAGTGGATCAAGCTCCTGAGCTTTCTCTGACTCTGCAAGAGCTTCCTGGTGGCGTCCTATTGCCATGAGATAACCTGAATAGAACATGCGGGCTGTCGCGTAGGCGGGGTTCAACTCAATGGATCGTTTGAATTCTCTCCCGGCACCTAACCAGTCCCAATCGTAGTAGAAGTTGGCATAGGCTAACGAGGCGTGGGCTTCGGGCAGTGCCTCATCAATCTCCAGCGCCTTCAACGCTGCCGCCTTCGCTTTTGGAAAGGCATCTCTCGGGGCGGCAAAGCCGTAAAAGCCAAGAATGCCATATGAATCGGCAAGACCGGCGTAGGCCAAAGGGTAGCTAGGGTCCTTCTCGATTGCCTGCTGGAAGTACTCGATCCCCTTCTTCACCGCCTTCGCTGTCCGCTTGTTCCAGTAGTAGCGGCCTTTGAGATAGTCCTGGTAGGCCGCAGCGTTTTGGGTGTGCCTTTTACTGAGTCGCTTCTTCTCTTCGCCCGTCAGGCTTAGCCGCAATTTCCCGGAGATCTCATTTGCAATTTCCTCCTGAATAGCGAGGATATCTGCCAGCTTTCGATTGTATTGCTCACCCCACAGCCGCCATCCATTCTCCACGTCGACCAGCTCAGTCCCAATGATCAGGGCGTCGCCCCGCTGAACCACCCTGCCTGTGAGCACCGTGCGGACGTTGAGATCACGACCCACCTTTTGGGGATCCAGCACCTGACCTTTGTAGCGGAATACAGTGCCGCGGGCCATAACTCGCAGTTTGGGCAAGTGCGACAGGCTGCTGATGAGGCTCTCTGTGATTCCGTCACTGAGATATTCCGTGTTCGGGTCAGCGCTCGCGTTTTCGAATGGCAGCACGGCGATCGAATCAATGGTCTTGCGAGAGCGAGGAGCACGAGGGACTGCTCGGCCAGAATCGGTGTCGCGCTTCAGCCGCTTCGCGTCGGCGCGCAGCTCGGCTGCTGACTGGTACCGGACTTCCCGGTCCTTCTCTAGTGCTTTGTTGATGATTTCTTGCAGTCTGGGTGGGAGTTCCGGATTCACCCGTAGCGCGGGAGTCGGTGCTCGTTCAAGGATCGCGTGGAAAATGACCCCGGAGGTGTTGCCAGTGAACGCCACACGCCCGGTGGCCATCTCATAGAGAACCGCGCCGAAGGAGAACAAGTCGGTCAGGGCGTCGAGCTCTTCGCCGCGCACCTGCTCCGGCGACATGTAGGCAACGGTGCCGACAGTCGAGCCAGGACTGGTCAGCAATTCTTCAGCAGTGGCCGTCGGCGCTGCGGAGACACCGGCAGCTTCAGCGACACGACGCCGCTCGGGGACGAGCTTCGCCAGCCCGAAATCCAGCACCTTGGCCTGACCGCGCTGCGTGACAAAGATATTGGCGGGCTTGATATCGCGATGGATGACGCCTTTTGCGTGTGCCGCGTCGAGCGCGTCGGCGATCTGGATGCTCAACTCCAGCACCTGCTCCGTCTCCATCGGCTTGCCGTCAATGCGATGCTTGAGCGTCTGGCCTTCGAGTAGCTCCATCACAATGAAGTGCCGGCCTTCGTGCTCGTCTATGTCGTGGATCGTGCAGATGTGTGCGTGGTTCAGCGCCGAGGCGGCGCGCGCCTCGCGCTGGAACCGCTCCAGCGCCTGGTGATCTCTCGCCAGCTCTTCGGGCAGGAATTTTAGAGCCACTAACCTACCGAGCTTAGTGTCTTCTGCCCGGTACACCACGCCCATGCCGCCGCCACCCAGCTTTTCGAGGATGCGGTAGTGCGATACTGTCTTGCCGACCATCGGGTGGGAATCGCTCATTGGAAGGCATCCTAAGCTGCCCCCTGAGGCAAGTCAAACACGTGACGGGCGAAATCGTGCCGGGCGCTGCGCCGAAAGGGGGCGTGAATTCACGAGTTGAGGAGCCACCCGGGACCGCGTATAATCGAAGCGGCGGGTAGGTCGGGTGATCGCTGGTCTGGTCGTCGCAAGGCGGCCCGGCTGGAGGAAAGTCCGGACTCCGCGGGCAACGCGCCTGGTAACGCCAGGGGGTTGGCTGTGACGGCGGGTTTATCCCGCTACTGCATCCAGCCACGGACAGTGCCACAGAGAATATACCGCCGGTGCAGAAGGCCTCGATGACAGGCCCGAGGCAAAACCTTCGGCCCGTCTTTGGCAGGCTGGCTGCGCAAGGCAAGGGTGAAAAGGTGGGGTAAGAGCCCACCGCTCGGGCGGTGACGCCCGAGGCACGGCAAACCCCGCGTGGTGCAAGGCCAAATAGGAGGGGAGGGCTGGCCCGGCCCGTTCGCGCTGAGTCCGCTTCGGCAGACGAAGCGTTATGACCCTCGGGTAGGCCGCTTGAGCCCCGCAGCGATGCGTGGCCCAGAGGAATGATCACCCCGGAGCGTCGTCTGTCCCCCGGCGGTTTCCGTCGGGAAGGCCGGCGGCGCGCCGGACAGAATCCGGCTTACAGACCTGCCCGCTTATTTCATTGCACTTGTCTCGTTTTTTCCGTTTGCTGTGCCCGTGGCGTGCCCGTTATCTCAAGTCCTTCGCCGCTCTCCATGATCCTCCGGGCGCGCTCGCGCAGCTCCCGCGCGAATGGCGCGTAATGCTTCTCGATGGTCTCCAGCGTGTCGCCTCGATCCCCTTCCTGTATTCCCGAGCCTTCCGCACTTTCTCTTTCCGCTGCTCGGGATTGGCAGTGTAGGCCACCCGCAGTCGTTCGAGGATATGAGCCGGCGTCTTCCGCACGCCCACGCCTAGCGTTGCATTCTGCGCGCCGTCAGGTGTACTGTGAGGCTGTGAATCCAAAGTCGTTTCCGTTCCGCCCCGGTTGCCGCCGGGGCTTCCCCTTCCTCACTTCGGTTTTTTCGCTCGCTCGGAGTTCATCTTTCCTAGGCGCTTAACGATGTCCTTCGCGGTGCCGCTGATGGCTCCCGCTTCGTTATGCCGGTATTCGTGCTTGATCTGGAAAAGTTCGCGTCCCTCGGAGTCGTAGACGGTAGCCACACCTGTGTCGTAATCCAACGCGCCGCCCGTATCCTGAACGACCACAGGCTCCGGCGTTTTTCCTGTAGCGAAACGAATCCGGTATTCGTAACCCTGCTCGGCGAGCACAAACTTCATTCCATGCTTTGCCCCTTGCTGGTTCAACTGATCCAGCAGCCTTGTACGGTTCCACTCATTGGTCTCGATCAGAATCTTTGTCGGCTCTGGTGTCGGTGCGCGCTGACCGGCAGAGACAACGGGGAAAATCAGAAGCAGTGGTCCTAACAGGGCTAGCCTCTTCATCGGGCGCCCCCCTTTCTTCGGTGGCCTCCCACCAAGCTTTCCCCACACCGGTTCAGGGAAGTTGTACCAGACTACCTCTAGCTCACTTAGATTGCCACCGACATGATAGAGCAGCACGCTGGCGACATCCTCCTTATCATCCACTCTGATGGTCAGGTCCATTGGCGGAGCAGGCTTTGAATTGCACGTATAGCCCGGCCTACTATAATCCCGACCTCAAAACGCGACCGGCTGGCTAGAAAGGAGCAGTAGGGTCCGCTTCTTGGCCTCCGCCTTTGAGCTTTTCGGCAGGGAACTGTCATCCAATAGCCGAATGACCGCGTAGTCTGCAGCGGAGGAGCGTACCCATGGCCGAGCAGCTATTCCCTCTGAAAGATCGCCGTGAAGTCGCCGAAGGCACGACAGCGTTTTGGTTTGATTCGAGCGGAAGCGACTTCACCTTTCGGGCCGGACAGAACGCCGACTTCATTCTCGTCAATCCGCCCGAGACGGACTCCGAGGGCAACGCCCGGACGTTTTCCTTCTGCTCCAGTCCCAACAACAAGGGCACCATCATGGTCGCCACGCACATGCGCCCGACGGCATTCAAGAACTCTCTGAAGGTCATTCCCCTTGGCACCGCGGTGAAGGTCGGCCCGTCCATGGGTTCGTTCACGCTGCACAAAGACGTTTCCAAATCGGCCGTGTTTCTCGCCGGCGGCATCGGCATCACGCCCATGCGCAGCATCGTCGAATGGGCTACCCAAGAGCGGCTCCCGCACAGGCTGATCCTGTTCTATTCCAACCGCACGCCCGCCGCCGCTGCGTTCCTGCCGGATTTCGCCACCTGGGCGAAATACAACCCGCAGTTCAAGCTGATCGCCACCGTGACCGACATGAAAGACCCCGCCTGGCCCTATG
>JBASRK010000082.1:0-2371 GCA_049273775.1 Candidatus Acidiferrales bacterium | reverse complement strand
CAGGGTCACCGTCGGCCGCGCCGGCGCGGGCGCGCGCGGTGTCGGCAGGGCGGGCGGCGGTCCCGCGACGGGTTTCTTGCAACCCGCGCCCAGCACCACCAGCGATACCAGGCCCAACAAGACGGCTTTGCCATACGAGCGAGTGTGCATCAGCTATCCTCCTTCAGCGAATTCCCGTGCGCGTGCCCGAGTTAGAAGAGCGAATGGCATCCTATCACCAAGAAAAGACCGAGGAAAACTTGAAATTCGGCTGGTGGCTGCGCCGGCACTGCGAGCTTGACCCGCTACCGGGGCGACCAGTTGGGCGATTCATTGTGTGCCTGCGTGGTGAGCTGGCGCAACTGGGTGCCGTCGGCGAGCATGCTCCAGACCTGGCGCGTCCCGGTGCGCGTGGACTCGAAGACGATATGGCGGCCGTCGGGCGCCCAATTGGGCCGCTCGTTGCGTCCGGCATCCCGGGTCAGCTCGATAATCTTCCGCGAGGCGATGTCCATGACGTAGAGATCGTAGTTGCCGCTGGGCCGGCGCCAACTGAAGGCCAGCAACTGCCCGTTGGGCGACCAGGAGGGATCGATGACATAGCCCATGTCCGGCAAATCAATCTTTTCGGTGCTCGAGCCGTCGGCGTTCATCACGTAGAGCTGCGGGAAACCGCCGCGGTCGCTGACAAAGGCGACCTGCTGGCCGGTCTTCGGATTCCATGCCGGGGAGGTGTTGGCGCCCGCGGAGTACGTGAGGCGCTTGAGGTGGCCGCCATTCGCATCGGCCACGAACAGTTCCGGATTGCCGTGCATGCTGGACATGAACATGATCTGTGAGCCGTCGGGCGACCAGGCTGGGGCGCTGTTGGTGCCGTGCCACCGAGGGAAAGATACCGGCTTGCCGGTCTCGAGCGAGTGGATGCAAACCTGCGCGCTTATGAACCCGCCCGCAGGGGCATAGCATGTGAAGGCGATGCGGGTGGCGTCGGGCGACCATCGAGGAGTGAGGGCGATCGAGCGCAGGAAGCTGATCTGCCGCGGATTTGCGCCGTCATAGTCCATCACCCAGATCTCCTTGTTACCGCTGCGGGAACTGACAAACACAATCTGCGTGCTGGCAACGCCCGGCACGCCTCCCGACAGACGCGAGATGATCTCGTCGGCGAACTGGTGGGCGAACCGGCGGAGCTGCGCATCGGTCACCTCGCCGCGGTAGCGCTTCCCCAGGACCGGCGGCGCGGCCGGGTTCGTGACGTCGTAGAGCCAGGCCTCGATGGCCAGGTCGTTGCCGCTGGCGGTGAGATTGCCGAAGGCCAGGAAGTGCGCCGAAGCCGGGGCGCCGCTCCATGCCGCGGGCTTTAGCTCCGCGGGCACGCTCGGCGCCTCGAGCGGATAGAAGCTCTTGCTCACCAGCTCGAGGATGCCGCTGAAGTCCAGGTCGGCGCGCACAACGTCGCTGAAGATTTTTGCCAACGGCTCCGACGAGGGGCTGCGCGGCGCGAAATCGGCGACCGCCACGCGGGCCTTTTCCACGCCGAGGCCGGTGCCGGTGCGGAACCAGTCCTGCGCCGCGGCGGCCGGCGCCAGCGGAACCAGAAGAGAGAAACCACAGATGAACAGAGATAAACACAGAGAGTAAAGTCGGCGAGATGACACTGTTGCCCCCATTGGACTTGGTCCTGCGGGGCGCCCGCCACAGCGGGCTGCGCCCCTACGAATCTCACGCGCCGCGCTAGCGGCGGAAATCAAACCAGAACTCGACGGTCACATGCGAGCCGGCATACTGCTCGGGCAGCCGCGGCATGGGACTCGAGCTCAGAATGGCCCGCCGGGCGGAGTTGTCCACCGAGGCGTTGCCGCTCGAGCGCAGCAGCTCGATATTGACCACGCTGCCGTCGCGCATCACCTGGAAGGTAAGCACCGCCCGCGGGGCCATGCGCACCGAGGGGTCCACGGTGGATTGCAGCCAGTTGCTGCTGATGCGGTTGCGCACCGCTTCGACGTACCAGGCGAAGCGCCCGGCGAAATCTCCGCCCGGGCCGGAGAACCCCAGCCCCGCAGCCGCGCCCGCGCCCATGGTGAACTGCGTGTAGGGCATTGCCGGCGCGCCGCCCTGGCCGTAAGGAATCGCGCCGGGAGGCGGCTGAGCTTCGTTCTCGAGCACGCGAGACCGCCGGGTGGAATAGCGCGGCGGCTTGTTGCGCTCAAATTCCGGGATCGGCTGGGCGGGAGTCTCCTGTTCTTTGGGTTTGGCCTCGGATTGGTAGAGGCCCTTGGTCTCGTCCACCACGCGGCTGGGGGTGATGACGTCGGGGCGGGGCAGAGGCACCCCGGCGAGGTTGCGGACCAAGCCCACGGTCACCGCGCCGCCGCCGAGCCCGCCCCAGGTC
>JBASRK010000074.1:0-2454 GCA_049273775.1 Candidatus Acidiferrales bacterium | reverse complement strand
CCCCTAACCGTCACGCAGTCTAGCGACCCGGCCGGGCTGGGCCTGCGCGACCCGAATAGCTTTGCGGGCGGGCGGCCCGACCGCACCGGCGATCCCAACAGCGGCGCGCCGCACACGACCAACCAGTGGTTCAACACGGCTGCCTTTGCGAGCGTTCCATCGGGGCAGATCCGTCCCGGCAACTCGCCTCGCGGGGCGGTGCGCGGGCCGGGCGCGCAAAGATGGGATATTTCGTTGTTCAAGAACATTCGCCTCGCGGAATCCGCAAAGCTGCAATTCCGCGCCGAAGCGATCAACGTCTTCAATCACACGAACTTCAACGCGGTGGCCACCAGTTTCGCGGTCGGGAGCGCCACTTTTGGTCATGTGACCAGCGCCCGCGATCCGCGCGTGATGCAACTGGCGTTGAAGTTCTCCTTCTAAGCGCCTGGGTTGGTCGCTCTCCGCAAGACTTCTGCCTCAGAGGGTGCTCCTCACACTTCTCGCTGCAACGGCGCGGGATACCGACCGAGGCCCGCACCCCCCGCCGTCTCCCAACATCCCCCCGGCAAGTCATGAGCGGGCCAGCCTGGAGGCCCAAGATTGCTTGACAGCCCGTCCGAGGTATGGTAGTTGGGGCTCAAGTAGGCTCAAGTGGTGGGTGGCTAATCCTGGATCCGTTTGATTTGACCTGGTGCACGGCGTGCCGTGCGATGCGCGAGGCGTGTGTGTTGGGTAGTGTAGAGCGTCCCCAACAAATTTCTTGCAGCACCGGGGAGGATGAGAAATGAAAACCCTGACCGTCTTCCTGTGTGTAGTGGTCTGCTCCATACTTGCAGCTACCGCCGCCATGGCCCAGATTTCCGGAGGTGTCGCCGGCAATGTCTACGACCCGACCAAAGCCATCGTGGCGGGGGCGCAGGTGACGTTGCGCGACGCCCAGACCGCCGCGGCACGGCAGATGCCGACGTCCACGGAAGGATATTTCGAGTTCACGCAGTTGCGTCCTGCCACGTATGAACTCACGGTGGAAGCCGCAGGATTCCGGCGCGTGCTGGAGCGGAATATCGTTGTGAACGCCGGACAGATTGCCCATGTGGACGTGTTTCTGGAGCTCGGCAACACCTCGGAGACCGTGGAAGTCACCGCTGAAATCCCGCTCATCGAGCCCGAGAGAACCGCCATCAGCAGATCGGTGGACATCAAGATGATCATGAGCCTGCCGATGCTGGCTCGCCAAATCTTGAATCTCGCCCTGACTGTGCCGGGCACGATCCCGGGAGCGCCCGGCACGCAAGTGGTGGGCTTCTCGGTGGCGGGAATGCGCAGCCAGTCGAATAACTACACGCTCGACGGCATCAGCAACAATGACCCGCAGGTCAACGGCCCGCTGGACGCCTTCCGTCTCACCGATGCAATCCAGGAGTTCACCGTCCAAACCAGCATTGCCAGCCCGGACGTCGGACGCAACAGCGGCGCCCAGGTCAGCATCATTACCAAGAGCGGCGGCAACAGCTACCACGGCTCCGTGTTCTATTACGGCCGGAATGACGCTCTGGACGCCAACGACTTCTTCTTGAACCGCGCTGGACAGCCCAAGAATGCGCTGAGCCGCCATCAGTTTGGCGGGACCGCGGGCGGGTATATCTTCAAGGACAAAACCTTCTGGTTCTTCAGCTACGAAGGCTTTCGGGAAAACTTTCAGCAGCCCATCACGGCCCGCGTGCCGACCGATGCAGAGCGAAACGCGATTACGGACCCGGTATCCCTGCGCGTGCTCAACTTCTACCCCAAGGCGAATACGTCTTTCGTAGGTGGCATCAACTTCACCGGAACCACCGTCAGCACCACCAACAACGACACCTACTTGTGGCGGATCGATCAGAAGCTGACGAACAACCACCGTCTGATGGGCCGCTATGCCTGGTTCCGGGGCTTCACTGACGCTTTGCAGAACGGCAGCGGGTCCGGCCCCTTCAACGGCAACATTACAAATGCTCCGGGTCAGCATTCGTTCGTGCTGGCGGAGACTTGGGCCACCTCGCGGTTCGTAAACGAGGCGAAGGTGGGTTACTCCCGGAACCGCACATTCTTCGCTCCAACAGATGTGGCGTTGAATCCAGCCAAGATTTTCACGGATGCTGCCGGGAATCCCCTGCCGGGCTTTGTCGACGCCACCAAAGATTCGCTCGACGGCGGGTTGCCCAATATCACCATCGCCGGCATTGCCTCGTTGGGGGCCGGGACGAACATGCCCCAGGGCCGCGCCACGAACACTTACGAAGCGATTGATAACGTGTCGCTGGTCAGTCCGTTTGGATGGAGCCGGCACACGCTCCGGTTTGGGGCGGAGTACCGGCACGAAATCACCAACCGATTCCTGAACGGAAACTACCGCGGTCAGATCTCGTTTGCGTGCCTCAACGCCGTGGATCTACGTTCGGCCGACCCGAACGCGCAAGCGCCCTGCAGCCC
>JBASRK010000071.1:0-1969 GCA_049273775.1 Candidatus Acidiferrales bacterium | reverse complement strand
GGCGGGGGGCTGGGCTGCGCTGCAGCTCCCCCGGCGAGCAGAAAAAAGCCTGCCAACAGGGCTAGCCCCAGTCGGGCGAGTCCTCGGACTTTCATTACATGCCTCCCACCACTGAAAACGATGCTGTTCGACCCTGTCTGAAAAACCTTGCCCAGTCGCCCTCCGGACTGTAGACCTGTTCGAAACGCTCCTCCCGGCCGGGTTTGACGTGAAACTCCCAGAGAATCATGTAGAGGGCGCCCCCGCTGGTGCCAGATTGGGGCGCCCCCGGCTTCATCGCTCGCGCTCTTTTCTCGGAAATCAGATGCCGTACCCCTCGGGCTGCATTGCTCTACTTTACCAGTTTCCCTGCGCGCGAAGAGTGAGGAAAACGCCCTTCCGCGTGAAAGTCAAGACGCCCAGCGCCGCCCGGCCTGAGCTTTTGCACAAGCTTGACGCTTTTTACTGTTGCGCTCCGCAATTGAGAGTATCATGTGTTCTTCCCCCCTGGAGGAGCGTGTGGAGCGGAAGTATAGGCAGCGGGGCTATATGGATGGCGATAAGCCCGAGAAGAAGAAGGATCGCCCGCCGGAGGGGCGCCCGCGCCAGGAACAGATCGGCCCGCGCACGCCGCGCATGGTCGGCACGGTTACCCGGGCGCGCTGTGCAAATTGCGGTAACGTCCTGCTGCCGGGTTTCGACCCCAACGGTCAGTGCCCGCGCTGCCATCTCGAATTGCACTGCTGCAAGCAGTGCGTCCACTTCGACACCGCCGTGCGCTTCGAGTGCACCCAGCCGATCCCCGAGCGCATCCCCAAAAAAGACGCGCGCAACGATTGTTCATTTTACGAATTCCGCACCACGGTCGAAAAGGACACTGCCCCCTCGGCTCCGGCGGCCTCGCCCTCTGCGCCGGCGGCCGGTTCAGCGCGTCCTCACGATGCCCGCAAGGCCTTCGACGATCTTTTCAAGAAATAGTGGTGGGCCGTCCCGTCGGTCGTTTTCACTCGCACATAGGAATTTGCAGTGCGAAGGGGTCTTCCGAAGCTTCGGGCCCTATTCGCCCCTACCGTTCCAGGGGTTAGGCGTCTTCGAGCTGGCTGCCGGTCAAGACAACCGCGGCGGGTTGGGGAACAACGTGGGTTCCTGCTGTGGATCGCTGGCGATGCGCTCGAGCTCCCCATAGTGGTGGCGCAGCGGTTCGGGTACCTTCACCTTCGCGCCGGTGAGGAGGCTGATCAACTGCAGCGCATTCACCACGCCCTTACCCTGGAAATGGTTGTTGGTGATGACGAAGGTGGTCTCGGCACGCCCGGCGAGTTTGCGGATGCGCCCGGCCCAGGGTTCAAGTTCCGCCTCGCTGTAGAGGTAGTTGTAGCGCTCCTCGGGCGGCGTCGCCGGATCATCGCTGAACCACGTATCGTATCGCCGCCCGTGCAGCCGGACGTAGCCCACCGCCGCGGTGGTCCGCTCGGAAGGCTTGAGCGACCGGCCGATCACTGGCTGATCTATGTTGCAAAAACCCACGCCGTGCTCGTGCAACAGCTCGTAGAAGCCCTTATGGTTCCACGAGGCATGCCGCACCTCCACGACCAGCGGGTAATCGGAGAACTGCTCGACCAGTTTTTTCAGATACGCGACGTTATCCGGCGTGTGGTGGAACGAAAACGGGAACTGCAGCAGCACCGCACCCAGCTTGCCGGCGTCCCGCAGCAGGTCAAATCCCGCCCGGACGGCGCGCTCGTCTTCCGCGGTGGCTCCGCTTTCGTGCGTGAATTTCTGCCAGAGTTTCGCGGTGAACAGGAACCGCGGGTTCGCCGCCACGCGTGTCAACCATTGCCCGCAGAGGTTTGGCCGGAGGGGCTGGTAGAACGACGTGTTGATCTCGATGGTGTCGAAGAATTCGGCCAGGTAAGTGGCTTCGTGGAACTCGCGGGACCGGCGCGCCGGGTAGACGATCCCGGCCCAGTCGGCGTACGACCAGCCCGCC
>JBASRK010000053.1:0-3368 GCA_049273775.1 Candidatus Acidiferrales bacterium | reverse complement strand
CGGTGCCCCGCCGCGAGGCAGGCAGCGCAGCAGGGCGTGGCCGGCCGTCGGCGGGTCAGCGAATTCGACGCGGCCGCACAGCCGTGCAAGCTTGGCCTTGCCCGTCAAGAGCGCGAGCGGTGTTCGCCAGTCGGCGCTCTGCTTCATCCGCGCCCGGGTGACTGTGCGGTCCGCCGGCACGTAGAACCAGACCGTCCTGCCGTCGGCGATGAACAGTTTCTCCTCCGGGGATTCATATTCCCATCGCATTCGGCCCGGCCGGCTGAAATAGACGGTTCCCGATTCGATGCGAACGTCCCTGGAGCCTTCGGTGTACCGCTCGAGGAAACTGGCCCTTAAGGTTGTCGCGGAGTGGTAGCGGGCCTCAAGCTTCCGCACGATGGCTCGCAGGTCGCTTGCGGGGGGCTGGGCCGCAGCACCGCCGGCGGCACCTGCGGGAGTGGCAACCTCGGCACTGAGAATTGGCAGCGCAACACACAGCGCAATGAACAGCATCTTCTTCATCGCACCACAGTGTAGCAGCAAGGGGAGGCCGAGGCACGAGGGCCGCGGTTCAGACCTGGCGGGGCAGGAAAGCGATTGCGGCCCTAGAAAAAAAGGGGAGGGAGACTTTGGCTCCCTCCCCCGGTTCCTAAGAACAGACTTATTAGCCGATCGGTGTGCTGGCCACGTCCGCCACGCCGGTCGCGTTGGCACGGATCACACCGGACTGGTCGGTGAAGAACTGCCGCTGCCCGGTGGTGCCGATGTTCGTGGGGATGGCTGTAATCGTGTACGTGTTGGTGTTGCCAGCCGCATCCGCTGCTCCGGGCGTGAACGTGAAGCCGTAGCCGCTCTTGGTGCCCGCAGCCAAGACCGAGTCAATCAGGTCCGCAGCCGCTGCCGTGGCCGGGGTTGCCGGCCCCAAATTGGCCAACAGGGCCGGGTAGCCGGTCCCGTAGATGGTGGAGTAAGTGATGCAAGCCGTGTTAATCGCCCGCAGAGAGCCAACCGCCGACGCTTCGTTCGCTGCCATCTTCGAACGCAGCAGGTTGGGGATGGCAATCGCCGCGATGATCAGAATGATTGCCACGACGATCAGAAGTTCGATGAGCGAGAAACCCTTTTGCCTGTTCCGCATGGAATCTCCTTCTGAGGTTTACAGCCTGTCTCGACGTACCTCACTCACAATGACCAATCCCCTGTCCATGCGGGGCGATGAGAGGGGAACAACAGTCTACTACCATTTCGGATATAGGACTACTGATTGAGGGTAGTTCGTGGATGTATCAGGGTGAGATCTGACTCGTCTCGCCGTGAAATAGAGTCAAAATGATCGGGAAGGACGATAAGCTTTGTCCGGAAGCAGCGTCTCCGATTCGCCCAGCGGCCCTCACTTCATTGGATCTTGTGCTTTTTGGCGTAATGGCGGAAGGAGTGGTAGCTCATCTTCAGCAGTTCTGCAGCGCGCCGTTGGACACCTCCAGCCCGCTCGAGTGCCGCCACGATGTAGCGCCGCTCAGTGGCGCCCATTTGCGCCTCGAAATCGATTCCTTCTTCCGGAAACGCTACGGCGCCATCCTTCCCTGCTGCCTGGACGGCCGCTCCGGAATCGCGGCCACTGACCTTGGCCGGCAGGACGCCAACCGAGATGTGACGGCCGGTCTCCAGGGCGACCGAACGCTCGATGGTATTCTCCAGCTCTCGAACATTCCCCGGCCAGTCGAATGATTCCAGGCAGCGCATGGCCTCCGGTTCGATGCCGTCCACGGGTTTCTCCATGCTGGTGCGAAAACGTTCCAAGAATGCGCGAGCGAGCAAGGGGATGTCCTCGCGGCGTTCGCGCAGAGGAGACAGGTGGATGGGGATGACGCTCAATCGGTAATAGAGATCTTCGCGGAACCGTCCTTCGGCGATTTCTTTCTCCAGATGCTTGTTGGTGGCGGCGATGACGCGCACATCCACGTCAATCTCCTCATTGCTGCCGAGCGGCCGCACCTTGCCTTCTTGCAAGACGCGATAGAGCTTCACTTGCATGGTCTGGGTCATATTGCCGATCTCATCCATGAACAACGTGCCGCCGTGCGCGGCCCGGAACAGGCCCTGGCGATTCTCGTTCGCGCCCGTAAAGGCACCCTTCATGTAGCCGAACAGCTCGGATTCCAACAGGGTCTCGGGGAACGCGCCGCAGTTGATGGTGATGAAGGGAGCCTGTGCCCGCGGGCTGTTTTCGTGGATGGCCCGGGCGACCAGCTCCTTGCCCGTGCCACTCTCCCCGGTGATCAGCACGCGGCTCGACTGCGGGGCAACGGTCTGGATCAGGTCAAAGATGGCGCGCATCTTGGGGCTGCGGCCGATGATATTGTCGAGGCCCGTGAGGCGGCGCAGCTCCCGGCGCAGGTAGCCTGCCTCGGTCTTCCACTTGAGATTCTCGGCCACCTGCTGGACGGCCCGGCGCAACTGGTCCACCAATTGGTGGTCCTTGATGACGTAGCGGTCGGCGCCGAAGTTGATGGCGGCGATGGCCGTCTCAATGGTCGGCACCCCCGTGATCAGCAGGAAGACCGAGGATGGGGCGATCTCTTTTGAGAATTTGAGCAGATCCACTCCTGTGCTATCCGGCATGCGAATGTCGGAGATAATGATATCGAAGATCTGGGATTCCATCCGGCGCCGGGCCGCCTCGCCGCTGTTGGCGACCTCGACGCGATGTCCTTCCTTGCGGAAAGTGATCTCCAGCAGCTCACAGATGGATTTTTCGTCGTCCACCACCAGGATGTGGGCCATGCCAGTCTCAGCACCTCAATGCGGCTGCGTTGCTCCTCGGTCCGGCGTCTCTAAGCCACCCGGGGCAATTCGATGGTGAATTCCGCGCCGCGATCCTTTTCAGAGGCGACGCTGATGCGCCCGCTATGCGCCTGCACGATCTGATAGACGATGGCCAGCCCCAGGCCCGTGCCTCCCGCGAAGCTCGACTGCAGCGGCTCGAAGATCTTGGCGTGCAGCCGGGGGTCGAGCCCCATTCCGGTATCCCGGAAACAGATGCGCACCCAGAACGGGGCCAGCTCGAGCCGGACCGTGAGCGTGCCCCCGGCCGGCATGGCGCGCAGGGCGTTGTCGCACAGGTTCCAGAAGACCTGCTTGATGCGGTTGGCGTCCACTCGGGCTCGCACGGCCCGCGCCGCGAACAGGCGCTCGATCCGGTACTTGCCGTCAAGCTCCGGGTGCCTCTCGAGCAGCGTCAAGGTCTCGTCGAGCAGGCGGGCGATGTCCTGCTCGGAAAACTCGTAGGTCTTTTCCCGCGAATAATTCAGGAAATCACTGATGATTTGATTCAGCCGCTCAGATTCCCGGCTGACGATGCCCACCAAGTGCTTCTCATCTTCCTG
>JBASRK010000044.1:0-7637 GCA_049273775.1 Candidatus Acidiferrales bacterium | reverse complement strand
GCTCGACAGCGCGCGCGCTGGCCGACGCCCGGACATCCGGCGCCCCGCTGGTTTCGTACTCACCAGAGCAGGAGACGCACACCTGGTGGGAACGCGCCATGATCCCGTTTGTCTATGCTCGCCTGGCGCAGCAGTTTTCTTTTGCGGAGGTGAACGACCCGGGCTCGCCGGCCGCCGCGGCCAACGGGCAATACCTGCTGATCCGCCGCGACGCTTACCAAGCCATCGGAGGCCACCAGGGCGTCTCTGGCGATGTCCTGGAGGATGTGGCACTGGCCCGCCGCGCCAAGCAGGCCGGCTTCAGGCTGCATTTCGCGCCGGGGCAGGGAATCGCCCGCGTACGAATGTACCGCTCATTCGCCGCGATGTGGCAGGGCTGGACGAAAAACCTCTATCCGCTGCTGGGCGGGTCGCCGCGAAGAGTGGGGCGAGAGCTTCTCACGGTCATCCCGTGGATTCCGCTGGCGCTGTTCTTGCTGGGAGGTATGCACCGGGCTTTTCCGGTGCTCGGGCTGGCGCTGCTGGCGGGACGCCACGCGGCCTATGCGGCTGCCCTGCGCCGGAATCGTTTTCCGATTTCGCGTGTCTTATACTATGTGCCCGCAGTTTTGCTGTATTCGGCGGCGCTGGTGGCTTCGGCCCGGCGGTATGCCCGTGGGACGGTGATCTGGAAAGGGCGGGAATACCCGGTCGGGTCTCCGGGCAGGTAAGATCGGGAAAGCAGGAATGATCTATCTGACGCGCAAAATCGAGTTCTCAGCCTCACACCTCTACCACAACCCTGCCTTCTCGGCGGAAGAGAACCGGCGCATTTTCGGCAAGTGCAACAACCCCCACGGGCACGGCCACAATTACGTGCTCGAGGTCACCGTCGCCGGCATACCGGACGCGACCACCGGAATGGTCCTCGACCTGAAAGAGCTGAAGGAGATCCTGCAGCGCGAGATCATCGAGCGTATGGACCACCGCTTTCTCAATTATGAGGTGCCCGAGCTTGCCGGCCAGATCCCCACGTGCGAGAACATCGCCGCGGTCATCTGGAAGCTGCTCGCTCCAAAGATTACTCGCGGCGCGCTCCACCGCGTCCGGCTCTATGAGACGCCGGATCTTTTTGTGGACTGCTACGGTGACGGAGTCGCGCTGTGAAGGTCCATCTCACGCGCAGCTACTCGTTTGCGGCCTCGCACCGGCTGCACAGCCCGCGACTCAGTGAGGAGGAGAACTGGCGAACCTACGGGAAGTGCAACAATCCGTACGGCCACGGCCACAACTACGTAGTGGAGGTCACCGTCTCGGGACCCGTGGAGGCTTCGACCGGGATGGTCGCGGACCTGGGCGAGCTCGACCGCTACGTTGAGCGCGAAGTGCTCGAAACGTTTGACCACAAATATCTGAATGAAGAGGTGGCCGCGTTTCGCGACCGCGTGCCCACGACGGAAAACCTCTGCATCGAGATCTACAATCGCCTGCAAGCTTTCCCCAGCGCGCGCCTGGAGCGTGTGCGCCTGGAAGAGACCAGCCTGAACAGCTTTGAGTACGCCGGAGAAACCCAAGGGAGCTGACCATGAGCAAGCCAACGGCAGAACTGCTGATTCACGATACCAAGGCGCTTACGCCGCCCGAATCCATCACGGAGATGGTGCGACGCATGCTCGCGATGATCGGCGAGGACCCCAACCGCGAGGGCCTGCGCAAGACGCCCGAGCGCTTCGAGAAGGCGCTGCGGTTTCTCACCAGCGGCTACCACCAGGACCCTGAGAAAATCCTGAATGGGGCCATGTTCAGTGTCTGCTACGACCAGATGGTGGTCGTGAAAGATATCGAGGTGTTCAGCCTGTGCGAGCACCACCTGCTACCTTTTTTCGGCAAGTGCCACGTGGCCTATATCCCCAGCAAGCAGGTCGTCGGCCTGAGCAAGATTCCGCGGCTGGTAAACATGTTTGCGCGCCGGCTGCAGATCCAGGAGCGGCTGACCAGCCAGATCGCACAGGCCATCCAGCAGAAGCTCAGCCCCGAGGGCGTGGGCGTCATCATCGAAGCGCGCCACCTGTGCATGGTGATGCGCGGGGTGGAAAAACAGAACTCGCAAGCCGTCACCAGCGCCATGCTCGGGGCGTTCCGCGAGAACAAGCAGACCCGCGATGAATTCCTCGCGCTGATCCGCCCGAGCAACTCCTAGGGGCACGCTCGTTCCCGCCGGGGACAGCCCCGTGCCGGGCTATCTGGGAGCGGCGGGGACGCCGCTCCCGCCAGAACGATTTCTTTACACTTCCGCGACGCCTGTGATAGCATTTTCCGGTCGAAGAGAAGACGAAAAAGCGTTGGGTAGGGCGCGACTGAGGGGGGCGGCTTGAAAGAAGCCAAGTCAGCGTTGATCGAGCAATACCGTGCACATTCCAAGGACACCGGCTCGCCGGAAGTACAAATCGCGTTGCTGAGCGAGCGGATCAACTATCTGACCACGCATTTGAAGTCGCACATGAAAGACCACGCCTCGCGGCGCGGGTTGATCATGATGGTCAACAAGCGCCGGCGGCTGCTCGATTACCTCAACCGTCGCGACCCGGATCGGTATCGCGAGATTGTCGAACGCCTTAGTTTGCGCAAATAGCTCGCGGGCTCTCGAAGCCCGCCGGCGCGCAATCCGAAGCTCCGAACTTTCGCGGAGTTCTGCGAGAAGCTGCTGGTGATCGGGCGCTGCTGCCCGGTCCCGTCTGTTGTGAGCTCGCCGCCCTCTGCCCCTCGCCGACGCCTTCGTCCTCTTCCACACGAGATTTGACGTTTTCATCTCGCATCTGAACTGCTCCCCGCGCTCATCGGAATGACGCGGGACGCGAAAGGAATCGAAGTCATGCCGCAGCAAGCTCCCCATCAGGTGAGTGTTGAACTTGGCGGGCGCCCGCTCACCCTGGAAACTGGAAAGATAGCGCGCCAGGCCAATGGCGCCGTGGTCGCCCGGTACGGCGATACCGTCGTGTTGGTCACCGCCTGCATGGACCGCAAGCCCAACGAAAAAGATTTTCTTCCTCTCACGGTGGACTACCGTGAATACACTTATTCCGCCGGAAAAATCCCCGGCGGGTTCTTCAAGCGCGAAGGCCGCCCCTCGGAGCGCGAGATCCTCACCTCCAGGCTGATTGACCGGCCGCTCCGGCCGTTGTTCCCCGAAGGATGGCGGAACGAGACGCAAATCGTCGCCATGGTGCTCTCCGCCGACAGCGAGAATGACCCGGACGTGATCGCCGTAACGGCGGCCTCGGCGGCGGCCTATTGTTCCGACCTGCCGTTTGACAAGCCGATCGCCGCGGTGCGCGTGGGCCTGTTGGGCGGGCAGCTCGTGGCCAACCCCACTGTCGCCGAGCAGAAAACCAGCCTGCTGAACATCGTCGTGTGCGGCTCGGAAGACGCCATCGTGATGGTTGAAGCCGGGGGGCTGGAAGTTTCTGAAGACACAGTGGTCGATGCGCTGCAGTTCGGCCACGGCCAGGTGCGCAAGATTATCGCGGCCATCCGCGAGCTGCACGCCAGGGTGAACCCGACCAAAGTGACCGTGCCGCCGCCGCCATTTGACGAAACGCTCGCCCGGCAGATCGAGCAGCAGTACGGCGAGCGCCTGCACGACGCGCTCGACACCGCCAAATATCCGAAGAAGGAAAGCTACCGGCGCGTCGAAGCGCTCGAGCAGGAGATGCTCGCGGCCATCCCCGAAGAGGAAGAGGACCGCCGCAAGCTCGCCGATCGCGCCTTCGAACGCCTGCGGGAGCGCTATTTCCGCGAGGACATCCTGCAGCGCCACCGCCGCCCCGATGCTCGCGCGTTCGATCAGATCCGCCAGATCACCTGCGAAGTGGGGCAGTTGCCCCGCGTGCACGGCTCGGCCCTGTTCACCCGCGGCGAGACCCAGGCGCTGGCCACCCTCACGCTCGGCACCAAGGAAGACATGCAGCGGCTGGACCTGCTGTTCGAGGAAGAGGCTTTCAAGCGCTTCATGCTGCATTACAACTTTCCGCCGTTCAGCGTCGGCGAGGTGAAATTTCTCCGCGGGCCCGGACGCCGCGAGATTGGCCACGGCGCCCTGGCCGAGCGCGCGCTGCTGAACCTGCTTCCGCCGGAAACCGACTTCCCCTATGCCATGCGCCTGGTATCGGACATCCTGGAATCAAACGGATCGTCGTCCATGGCCACGGTCTGCGGGGGCTCGCTCGCGCTGATGGATGCGGGCGTGCCAATGCGTTCGGCCTGCGCCGGGATCGCCATGGGCCTGGTGGTCGAGGGGGAAAAGTATGCCGTGCTGACCGACATCGCCGGCGCCGAAGACTACTACGGAGACATGGACTTCAAGGTCGCCGGGACCCGCACCGGCATCACTGCGTTGCAGATGGACATCAAGGTCGTCGGGATCAGCATCGCCATGATGCGCGAGGCGCTCGAGCAGGCCCGCAGGGCCCGCTTGCAGATCCTCGATACAATGGACCAGACGCTCAACGCGGGGCGCGCCACGATCTCCAGTTACGCGCCGCGGCTGTTTGCGCTGACCATTCCCACCGACAAGATCCGCGACCTCATTGGCCCGGGCGGGAAGAAGATCCGCGCCATCATCGAGGCCACCGGCGTCAAGATCGACGTCATGGACGACGGCAAGGTGCACGTGTTCGCCACCAACGGCAGCTCCGCCGATGCCGCGCTGCAGATGATCCGTGAAGTCACCGCTACCGCGGAGATCGGCAAGACCTATCTCGGCAAGGTCGTGCGCCTGGCCGAATTCGGCGCCTTCGTCGAAATCTTCCCCGGCACCGATGGGCTGCTGCACATCAGCGAGATATCCGAGACCCGCATCCGCGACGTTCGCGATGAGCTCAAGCTCGGCGATCAGGTCCTGGTCAAAGTCCTTTCCATCGAGGGCAACAAGATCCGTCTCTCGCGGAAGGCGCTGCTGCGCGAGCAGCGTGAAAAGCAGCGTCGCGAAGGTGCGGGCAATTAGACATTCTCCCGGGTGGGCACTCGCGCCCGCTCGCGGCATTGTTTTTTCCGGTTAAAACGATTCGGCCCGGCGATGTCATCGCCGGGCCGTTTTGTTTTTGCGGACCCCCGAGCCTGGGCTAAGCGTTCAACAACCGCCAACTGGAAACCGAAGACTCCTTATTCCTGAGCAGTATGGACAGCGTCGAGCGCTCCCCAAAGGGCGCGTAACGCCTCCTCCGCAGTTCCGAGCACGGCCCCGGCCGAATCGCCGGCGTTTTGTTCGAGCCAGCCGCGCCAGGCGGCGCGGTGGCCCACATCCGCCTCCTCGTGCACGGCGAAGTAGGCCAGGCCTTTCGGGTCGCTGACGCCGTAGAATCGCCGCAAGCCTTCGATCTTTTGCGAGGCGATCTCGGGCACCTGAGCCTCATAGGCATAGAGCGCCGCAACAGCTTCCGCGAGCGGGTGCTCGCTGCAAATTCTGCGGTAAGTGTCCACGAGCGCTTGCGTTCCGGGCAGCGCCTCAGAGCGGTCGAGCGCCTCATCGGTCGTACCCACGGCTGCGGCGAAGTCGCGCCAGAGCTGGGGATGCGCGCGGTGCGGGTTTTCTTCCTCGGCAAGATTCTCTGTGATCAGCTCGCGCAATCCGCCGCCAGCCTGCCCCGATTCCGTCCGAGTGCGTGCCGCGAGCCGGCGCAGATGCAGGGGGAAGGCTTCAACGTGCCGATAATACTGCGCCGCGTAGAGCTGAAGCGCGCTGCGGTCGAGCCGCCCCGCCTGCCAGTCCTGATAAAACGGATGCCGCAGCAGATGCCAGCGGCTCACCTGGTTGTCAAGCTGGAGCAACACCGCGGCACCGTGGTTTTCCATGGAGATTCCCCCCTTAGACTGATGCCCACCCGGGCGCTTCCGCACCCTCGGGCGGGAACGCGCTTGATTCTAGCAAAGAATTCCATGCGCGGGCAGCGAGATGGCATGCCCGCGGGCAGACCAGCCCGCTGGTCACTTGAAGAGAGCCGTCCGGCCCCTAGCTCCGCGAGGCCCTGCGAGTTGCAGGAGGCACTTCTTACTAACTACGAATTCCTCGACCGCCTACCAGTCAAACCGCAAGGCGAGCTGGATTAGCCGCGGGGTACGGTCGCCGCCGATTGTGCCCACCGTGGATGAGGTTGGCACGCCGCCCGAAAACTGAATGTTGCTCGACGGCAGGTTGAATTGTGGATGGTTGAAGAGGTTGAAGAAGTCGGCGCGGAGCTGTATCCGGCGGCCCTCTCCAACGGGGAAGCTCTTCATCACGCCGAAGTCCACGTTCGTCTGCCCGGGACCTTCAAACGCGTTGCGCGAGACGTTGCCTATCTGGCCGCCCAGTGGTTGCGTGAACACTGGACAGTTGCCCGCACCCGAATGACAGCCGAACGCGTTGTTCGGGTCCCCATTGTTCGTGGGCAGGCTCGTGACGCCGGGAGCCCAGTTCGGCCGGTCGCCGAACTGGTTGAGCCCGCTATAATCAAAGGACGTTCCCGCGAAGGTTGTGAAGGGGAAGCCCGAACTGTGGGTCACGATGCCGGCGAGGCTCCAGCCGCCGATAGCACGGTTCCGCCCGAAAGGCAGGTCATAGATGAAGGATGTGGCGAAGCGATGCCGCACATCGAATCCCGACCGGCCGTAGTCGAGCCTGCGATTCTTCGTGTTGGCGTAAGAGCCAAAATCCCGGTCGGACCCGAAGAAGCTCGAATTGTCATCCAGGGTTTTCCCGAACTCGTAGGAGGCGGAGAAGCTGAGGCCGTGGCTCGGTCGCTTCCGCAGCGTCGCGACCATTCCATTGTAGTTCGAGTTGCTGGTAAACGACCCCAGGCCGATTCCGGCGAACTGCCGGAAGGGGAAGACTCGCAGGTTTGGTGCCTGATCGCCGCGCACCGCGGGGTTCACAATGGTCACGTTGGGCTGGTTCGGGTCTACGAAGACGCCGAGCTTCCTCCCTTGCGAGCCGACGTAGGAGATTTCCGCGGCGAAAGAATTGCCGATCTGGCGTTCGACTTCCAGGGCGTAATTCATCGCGTAGGCTGTGGCAGGGTCAAACTGCCATGCGTTGAACGAGACGAGCCCGCGCTCGCCCTGCGGTTGCACAGTTGGGTCGGCATTGAACAGTCTGCGGTTCTGGTTCAGAACTGTCCCCCAGGCGTAAGTGGCAGTCGGAAGAGTGGTGGTTAGCACCTGTGGCGCATTCAGACCCATATTCACAGGGATGTTAGCGAACACGTCGTCGTAGCTCAGCCGGAAGCCGGTGCGGATCACTGTCTTGCCGTCGCCGAACAGTCCGCGCCAGAACTTCGGCGAGTACGCGATGCCCAGGAAGGGGGCGAAGTTATTCAAGTCGGTGGCGCGCTGCCCGCTGCGGCTCAGCTTGAAGCTCACGGGCGTCAGGATCAGGGCCGCGCGGCCCAGCGCAGTCGGGTCTATGTCAATGCGCAGGTTGCTGTTCAGCACCATCACGCCGATGCCCGGAACAAAATTGCTTCCGCGGTCGTACTTTTCACGCATCGCACCGAAGTTTTCCCACCGGATTCCGTAGTTGATGGTCAGGTTGGGCTTGGCCTTAAAGGTGTCTTGCGCGTAGAGGTACCAGACTCCGCGGCCCCACGTGCGGAAGGTGCCGCCCTCACCGGTGCGCAGCGAGC
>JBASRK010000031.1:0-4185 GCA_049273775.1 Candidatus Acidiferrales bacterium | reverse complement strand
TGGTGGACATGCTTCCCCCTCGGAGGAACTCGCGACGAAATTCTAACCTGCTGGAAACACAGATGAACACAGATAAACACAGATGGGCAGAAGAGAGATTTTTACCGCAGAGACGCGGGGGACCCTCTACTCGGGTTCCTCCAGCATGGACTCATCGCGGACGACGACCACGACTCCGCCTTCGGTTACCTGGTAGCGCTTCCGGTCGGCCTCGAGGTCATAGCCGATCTCGGTATGCTCGGGCAGGATAACGTGCCGGTCAACGATGGCGTTGCGGATGCGCGAGTAGCGGCCGACATTGACGTGGTTGAAGATGATGGAGGTCTCGATCTCGCAGAAGCTGTTAATGCGCACGTCATAGCCGAGCACGGAGTGCTTCACCCGCCCGCCCGAGACGATCGAGCCGCCGGCGACGATTGAATCCACCGCCACGCCCATGCGGTCCGGGTCGGCGAAGACGAATTTCACCGGGGGGTACTGCTGCTGCCAGGTGCGCAGCGGCCAGTTCTTGTCGTACAGGTTGAAGACAGGCGTGACCGCCACCAGGTCCAAATTCGCCTCGTAGTAGGCGTCCACGGTGCCGACGTCGCGCCAGTAAAGCGCGCCGGTGCGGTTTTCGTCCACGAAGTTGTAGGCGTAAACGCGGTACTTGGAGATGATCCTCGGCAGGATATCGCTGCCGAAGTCGTGAGTCGATTGGGGGTCTTCGGCGTCGGCGATCAGGATGGGGATCAACAACTGCGTGTTGAAGATATAGACACCCATCGAGGCGTTGACCTTGGCAGGGTTGGCGCGGGAGCGTTTGGGGTTCGCGGGCTTCTCCTCGAAGCCGAGGATGCGCCCGTGCTCGTCGGTCTCGATGACGCCGAATCGCTCCGCGGCCTCCTCCGGCGAGGTCTCGATGGCGGCCACGGTCACGTCGGCCCCGGCGTCGCCGTGCTGCTGGAGCATCTTCTGGTAGTTCATCTTGTAGATGTGGTCGCCGGAGAGCACGAAGACGTAGCTGGAGCGCTCGCTGCCGATCGAGTAGATGTTCTGGTAGACGGCGTCGGCCGTGCCGAGATACCAATTGGTGGAAACGCGCATCTGCGGCGGCAGCACCTCGATGAAATCGCCCAGGCCCATGATCGGCGACCACCCGCGGCGCACGTGGCGGTTCAGGCTGAGCGCCTTGTACTGCGTCAGCACGAAGACGCGGCGCAGATCGCTATTGATGCAGTTCGACAGGGTGACGTCAATGATCCGATAGACGCCGCCGAAGGGTACCGCCGGCTTGGCGCGGTCGCGGGTCAGCGGCCACAGCCGTTCACCCTGGCCGCCCGCCAGCAGCACCCCGATGGCATCGCGCATCAAGGACATGGTTGGTGTACAGCCTGCTGCGCGCCGATCCCTCTCCCCGACGGCGGAGTCGAAGTTCGCCCGAGCCATTCCCCAGGCGGCCCACATTCTAGCAGCAAGTTTCGGCAGACCCTACCCCGTCCCTGCGCCCCCTAGAGGTGCCCTGGCGCAGCAGAGGCGGCCCAGGGAGCGTCGCTGCGGCCCAGATAGCCATCGAGAGCTAGTCTGTGCTCTCCCGGGGGCGGCGGAGCTGGCAGAGTGGCCGGCGGTGGAGTATCTGGATGAAATGAAGCCTGTTACGAGGCACACTCGCGGGGCCGCGACGAAACCGGGAAGCCTGCCAGGCTGGGGGCGGGGCAGCCACCTCCAGATTTTGAAATCTACACTTGACTTCGGGGGTAGGCTTCGCTAGAAGAGGTTGGTAACAGGCCATTTGGGGCGACCCTCTCAGCATAAACTGGCTCGGGACGGAGAGCCGCAAACCGGAATGGGAGGTGAGTACTGGGTGGCTGAAGTAGTTATCCAAGAAGGTGAATCTCTGGAAAATGCGTTGCGCCGTTTCAAGCGAAAGGTGCAGCAGGAAGACATCATCAAGGAAATCAAGAGGCACAGCTTCTACATGAAGCCCGGAGAAAAGCGCCGGGCCAAAGAAGCGCTTTCGCGCAAGAGGCTTCGCAAGAAGCAGCGGCGTGAGCAGGACTAAGCGACCACGACCCTTGGGTCTTCCTAAGCAGCTTCGGACCAGTCGGCCAGCGGGACCCGCAGATCTTTTCGGCGTATCCCAGCCCAGTCTGACTCGGACTAGCAGGCTGCCTGCCCCGCTCCCAGCGCGGGGCCTCGGAGCAGCAGATGGAATACCACGATAAGGTCCTGAAGTGCGCGGAGTGCAGCGCCGAGTTTGTGTTCACCGCCGGCGAGCAGATGTTTTTCGCCGACAAGGGCTTCAAGAACGAGCCCAAGCGGTGCAAGGCCTGCAAATCCAAACGCACGGAGACCGCTGGCTCGGGGAATTTCCAGCGTACGGAAACGAAGACGACCTGCTCGCAGTGCGGGAAGGAAACCACGGTTCCCTTCAAGCCCACGCAGGGTCGGCCCGTGTATTGCCGCGAGTGCTTCCAGCAGCGGCGAACTCTGGGCTCCCCGGCCTAGTTGTAGACGCGAGCCTGGTGGAACGAAACAGGCCGCGGGTCCAGCCCATCCCGGCGCAAGTTGTCGTCGCCGCGCCAAGGGTTTCCTCACTCCACGTTTGCACATCCGGCCCTTCGTCGTCCCGCTTCGGCGGGATCCGCGGCGAAGGGCTTTATCTTTCCCGTGCGGCTGCGGCGCGAGTGGCTGGCCGAAAAGCGGTAGTGGGTCACCTTCCGATCTGCCGACTATACGTCCAAGCGATTTCGGGCCATCCCGACGGCCTCCTCCACCCACTTTCCGAGAAACGCGTTTCTCAGGCGGAATCGGAATGCGGCTCCCAAGTCAATAGGTAAACACAAGACGACTTCTCGGGAACCCACTAGTACTTCAGTTTCATCCTCTCGTACTTTCGTTCCATTGCGGAGTACGGACGGACTCTGCATTCTTCTCCCGAAGTCTTTCAAGCGGGAACGGAGGTTCCTTATGAAGCTCGGAATCTCCATCTTATTGCTCGTCGTTAATCTTCCCAGTGGGGGGTTTCGTATGCCAGGAGCGTCGAGAAATCGGCAACCCTGCTCGATGGCGGATTTTGAACTCGCGCCGGTCAAAACATTTTCGGAGGCACAGGCATGAAGGCACGATATATAAAAACTTTAATCATGGCAGTTTTGACTTTGACGATTTCAAGCACAGCGAAGGCCCAGAAAACTTCGGACATAATAAACAGGGGCGACGACTTTTTGGCTGTTTGCCAATATGACAACAATCGTCCGCCTGACGTTTGCCTCGCCTACGTTGCTGGCGTGGCCGGCACGCTCGCGCTCAATTGGTCCGACACCGGCCAGCGCATTTGTGTCCCCAATAACGCGACACTCAGAACTACGCTTGACTTAGTTCTTCAATACATCAAAGACAACCCAGAAAAGCGCAATCAAAAAACTATCTTTTTGATTGCGCAAGTAGCGATCAAAAAATATGTGTGCGAGGCGCCGAAACAGCCAGCCGCGCCGACTCCGGCGCCGGACCCGAAGGTGCGCCCGTGAACATACAAATCCTCGTCAAGGAGGAACGTATGAACAGCAAAGCACCGAAGTCTTCTATTCAGGCGGCGCAAAGCAATAGAGATGGATTTCCCCAGATGTAGACATTAGATGTAGACATTGGCTGAGATTCCGCACGGAGTAGGACGAACTTTCAGGCAAATACCTCCCGGTCTGGGGCAAAGATCAACGCAGGCTCGCCAACGATCCTGCGAGAGCCCCTCCGTCACATCACCAATAGTTGAAGAAATCGCTTACTGTTTGTCGTAAACGACGACGTTATTTACATCCTGCCCCTTCGCGTCCGTGCCCTTGAATGTCGAGGTCCGCGTTTTTCCGTCTTTAGAAACCACCGACCTCACGATCATAACAACCTGGCCGGCTTTCTTCGAAGTGGACTGGATCGTGCTGGCGTCGATCCGCTCCAACGCTATTGTATCAGCGTTCGGGGCTCCGGTAATGGGGTAGTCCTGGCCGTCGTATTTTGCGGTGTACTCGATGTGAGTCGGATTCCCAGCGGCGTCGATCCCATCTGAACTGAGCTTGATGTTATCTGCGTCAGAGTCGATCTTCACCGTGACACTCTTCGGTGCTGGCCCAGGGCTGTACTTCGACTTGGCAGGGTTCATCTTCCAAGTCCCAGACTGCTGATCGGCTGCCGCGGCAGAAACGTTCAGAG
>JBASRK010000026.1:0-4106 GCA_049273775.1 Candidatus Acidiferrales bacterium | reverse complement strand
CCCAAGCAGTTGCTCAACATCGTCGGCGCCCGCACCATGCTCCAGCAGACGGTCGATCGATTACGGCCGGCGTTTGCTGCCTCGAACATCTGGATTGTCACCAGCGACCACCAGGCGCCCGCGGTGCGCCGTCAACTGCCGCACATAGCTGAGGCGCGCGTCCTCGTCGAACCCTTCGGGCGCAACACCGCCGCAGCCATAGGACTCGCCGCGATCCATCTGCTGCGCCAGGCCCGCCCCGGGCAGGACGCGCTGATGGCCGTGCTGCCGGCGGACCACTACATCGGCAACCCGGCGCGATATCTGCGCATCGCGCGCGCAGCGCTTACGGTGGCCGCGCGCGGTCAAAACCTTGTCGTGCTTGGCGTCCCGCCCACCCGGCCCGAAACCGGCTACGGCTACATCGAGCGCGCCGGGCGTGCGGCGCGGGCCCGCGGCTTCCCCGTGTACGCCGTGCGGCGCTTCACAGAGAAACCGGAACTCTCGCGCGCTCGCAAGTACGTCGCCTCCCGACGGTACGATTGGAACGCGGGGATGTTCTTCTGGCGCGTCTCGACATTTCTCGAAAACTTGAAGCGGTTCCTTCCGGACACCTATTGGCCGCTTCTACGGCTCGCGGATTCCATCGGCACGCCGCGCTATACCGCGAAGCTGCGCTCCACCTACGGGCAGCTTCGGAACATTTCCGTGGACTACGCCATCATGGAACCCGCCACCCACCGGGCGCAGCAGCGATGTGTCTTCGTCTTGCCGGCGGAGGTGGGCTGGAGCGACATCGGCTCCTGGGCGGCCGTGTACGAGCTGGTAGCGCGCCGGCTCGGGCAGAACGTCTCCGCTGGAGAGTTGTTCGCGCTCGATGCCGAAGGCAATTACCTCTGGAGCCCGGAAAAGCTCATCGCCGCGATCGGTGTACGAGACCTTGTGGTCGTGGACACGCACGACGCCCTGCTCATCTGCCCGCGAGACCGCGCCCAGGACGTCGGCAAAATCGTGAAATGGCTCGAGCAGCGCCGCCAATATGGCCTGCTCTGAAGTCGCGGACCCGCTTCTCGCCCGGGCACCCTTCGCATATACTGTTTTCTCGTGAGCACCATCAAATTCGGCACCGACGGCTGGCGCGGCGTCATCGCCGAGGACTTCACCGACGCCAGCGTTCGCCAGGTGGCGCAAGCCATCGCGCGCTACGTCGTGCGCGCCGAGCAGCCCGCCCGCGGCGTCCTGGTGGGCTATGACACGCGCTTCGCGTCGGAGCGCTTCGCGCGCGTCGCTGCTGAGGCCGTCGCCGCCACCGGCACGCCCGTGTGGCTCTCCGAGCAGGCCTGCCCTTCACCCGCACTTTCGCTGCTGGTGCGCCAGCGCGGCGCCGCCGGCGGCATCATGATCACCGCCAGCCACAACCCCTACCGCTGGAACGGGGTAAAGTTCAAAGCCAGCTACGGCAGCTCGGCGCTGCCCTCCATCGTCGCGCAGATCGAAAAAGAGCTCGAAACAGTGCTGCGCGACGCCGTGCCTCCGCTGCCGCCGCGCAACGATCTGATTGGCTCACTGGATGTGCGGGCGCCGTATCTTGAAACCGTCGAGAAACTGGTGGACTGGGACCGCCTGCGCAGCGCCGGCCTCCGCTTTGTCGTGGACCCGATGCACGGCTCCGCCCGCGGTCTGCTGCGCGAACTGATGACCCGCCACAGCGTCTCCTGCGACGAAATCCGCGGCAGTCGCGACCCTCTTTTTGGCGGCGTCAACCCGGAGCCCATCGAGCCGCACGTCGAGGCTCTGCGGCGCGCCGTGCTCGCCGGCGGCTATGACGCCGGACTGTGCGCCGACGGCGACGGCGACCGCATCGGTGCCATGGACAGCGACGGTACTTTCGTCACGCCGCACCAGATCTTCTCCCTGCTCCTGTGGCACCTGGCCGGCACGCGCCAGCTCGCGGGCGACGTTGCCAAGACGTTTTCCGCCACGAAGATGGTGGACAAGATTGCGCAGAAATTCGGTCGCAAAGTGTTCGAGACGCCCATTGGGTTCAAGTATATTTGCGAGCTGATGCTCGAGCGCGACATCCTGCTGGGCGGCGAGGAGTCGGGCGGCATCGGCACCAAGCTCTACCTGCCCGAGCGCGACGCTACGGTAGCGGCGCTACTGCTGGCCGAGTTGATGGCCTGGCACGGCAAGCGGCTCGGCGAGCTGGTCCGTATGCTGCACGCCGAGTTCGGCGCGCACCACTACGGCCGGGTGGACCTGGAGCTAAAGCCCGGGCAGAAGGAGCGCGCCATCGCTTACTTCGCGAATTCGAAGCTTGCGCGCCTGCTCGAGTGGCCGGTCGTCAGGCGGGAGGACATGGACGGCATCAAGGCGTATCTCGGCGAGGTCGGTTGGGTGATGGTGCGGGCCTCGGGCACCGAGCCGATGCTGCGCATCTATTCCGAAACAACGCGCCCCGAGACCACACGTCGCATCCTGGAGGAAACCAGCGCCCTGGTGCAAAGCCTATAGAAGTCGCGCATTTGGCGCACTGCAGACTTGGCGTCATTCTGAGGCCCCGACTCGGGAGGAAGAATGACAAGTGTGGAGACTCCATCATGGAAAAAGTGAATTTGAACGAAAAATTCGGCAGCATAAACGCTTATTGGAATCCGAAAATCGCGGGCGAGCTCAATGACTCCTACGTCAAGCTCGTGAAGCTGAAGGGCGAATTCATCTGGCATCACCACGAGCGGGAGGACGAGCTGTTCCTTGTCGTGAAGGGCACGCTCCGCATGCGGTTCCGCGATCGGGAGGTGCCTATACGGGAGGGAGAGTTCCTCATCGTGCCCCGGGGCGTCGAGCACCTCCCTGTTGCCGAAGGCGAGGTCCATGTGGTGTTGCTCGAGCCGAAATCCACTTTGAACACCGGCAACGTGAAAAACGAGCGCACGATCGAGGAGCTGGAACGTATTTGACCGCTGGCGCAGGCATGCCAATGCCTTAATCTGGAGAAATCCTTGTGAGACGACGCCTCTATCAGCTCGACGTGTTCACCCGCAAGCCCTACGCCGGGAATCCGCTGGCCGTGATCACCGATGGCGACGGCCTCAGCTCCAAACGCATGCAGGACGTCGCCCGCGAGATGAACCTGTCGGAAACGGTGTTCGTCCAGAAGCCCACCAGCAACCGCGCCCTGGCGCGCCTGCGCATCTTCACCACCACCCGCGAGCTGCCCCTGGCCGGTCATCCGGTGATCGGCACGTGGTTCCTTATGGCCGAGCTGGGCGTCGTGCCAGCACAGGAGGGCAGCGTGCACATCTGGCAGCAGACCGGCGCGGGCATTCTGCCGGTGGAAATCGCTTTTCACGCCGGCCGGCCGGAGCGCGTGACCATGACGCAGAAACCGGCGCAGTTCCGCCCAGCGCGCTTCAATCGCACGGCCCTCGCACGGGCGCTGGGGCTTGCGCAAGGCGACTTCGAACCGTCGTTGCCGCTCGAATACGTCTCCACGGGGATTTTCAACCTGATGGTGCCTCTGCGACGACGCGCGCTGCTCAAGAGCATCCGCATGGACGTGTACGCGCTCAAAAAGCTGATCTCCAATTCCGGCATCCTGGCCTACTGCTTCGCGCTGGGGGGCGGCGGCCGGGCCTTCGCCCGCGGGATGATTCCCTGGGAGCTGCACGAGGACCCGGCCACCGGCTCGGCGGGCGGCTCGCTGGGGGCGTATCTGGTGCGCCACCGCCGCCTGAGCGCCGGCAAGGCGCTCGAGATTGTCCAAGGCGTGGAGATGGGACGCCCCAGCCGCATTCACGTCAAAGTGCAGAGCGAAGGCAGGCGGCTCTTGCCACGGGTCAGCGGCTCTGCCGTGACCATCCTCGAAGGCCACATCGAAGCCTGACCAAGGAGGGCTCCTCAGGATCAGGATTTGCGAACTTTAGACTAGGAAACGACCACGAGCTAATTGCCTATCGTCCAATACCACGATTGTGCAACTTACAAGATTATTGTAGTATCCGCGCTGCAATAGGTTTGGACAGGCTAAGTGTTGACGCCAGACTCACCCGGGAAGTTCTGTGACCGCCTCTTAGGATTACTCCTAGAAGAACCGCTAATCCTTTTCGCGGGCGCGGGTGTAGGAG
>JBASRK010000016.1:0-2485 GCA_049273775.1 Candidatus Acidiferrales bacterium | reverse complement strand
GATGAAGCGCTTCTCGGCGTTCGGCTCGGCGGCGCCTATGTGAGCGGAACAACCTCAAAATGGTTATCTGACAATACGGCGTATACGGAGCAACAGTTCAGCTACAAGCCGGTCGCTCCGGTCTCCGCTCGCGTTTTGGCGACCGCCGGCGGCGCCCCGCTGATCACGTCCAACGCGGTCGGGGCGGGCCGGGTCATCCTGACGACGCCTGATTATCTGCAGACGACCGCGCGCGATCGGCTGCTGGAAGTCGGCGTTCGGCTGTTCGACCACCTGAACAGCGAGTACGCGCCCGCCTTCGTTTCCGGTCCCGACGCCCAATACATGTTCTCGACCGCGCCCGGCAAACTCATCACCACGATCATCAACAATTCGGGCGTTGCATGGAACGGCGCGATCACGGCGAACATTCCCGGCGCTGTCGCCGCCGTTCGTGAGTATACTGCCGACACGGCGGCTGGTTGTGCGCGCGCCGGGTCAAGCGTGACGGTCAAAGGAAGCGTTCCGGCCTACGATCTGCGCATTTTCGCGATTGAATATGCGCCGGGCGCGCCGGCGCCGGGCGCAGCGTGCTGAGCGGCGGCAGGCCAGGGAGCATGCTCAGACTCAAAAGGGCGCCCGATAGGCGGGAAAGAAATCGCCGCAAGAAAACTCCTCCACCGAAACATCGGCGGCCTGCGCACGACGCGTCGTCAATTCGCGGTATTTCCCTTCATCGGTGATAAGACGCAGGGTCGCGAAAGGAAACGGCAACTGGGAGAATCCGCGTTTGAATTGGAGCAGGCGGTTAGGAGCTGTGTGCCTTCACGCGGCGCATCGTCTGATGGTAAATGTCGGTGACCTCGGGCAGGTGGCACTTGTCGCGGTCACGCAGGCAGACGAGACCCCCGCGCCGAAGCTTCTTGATGCGCGTCTTGAGCGCGGATCGATACTGCGACCACTGTTCCTCTGGCGCAAGTGTGAGGTCGATGGAGACCGTCTCGCCCTCCGGCCTGCAATCACCGAGCCCCGCGAGCATCCCGCGCTGCGGGATCAGCGGGTGAAGTCGGGAAAACGCGCTCACGACGCGGCGGGCGGCCAGCGCTTCCTTCAGCCCCTTCTGGAAGCTCCGCACGACGGCCGCAGGCATCCCGGCGTGCGATGCGAGCGGTCCCGCGTAGCCATAGACCGAAGTCGCGTCGCTCCACGCCTCGCCGCCGGATGGCTCGACTGGCCGCAGCAAAAGCGGAACCGCCATCGTGTAGGAGCCGTCGTGATACGCGAAGATGTGCGCGCTCCCTTCGCCGCGTTCTTCCGCGAGACGGTGATACTCCGCCAGATGATAGAAGTCATGCTGCGCTACCCGCGCGAGCACGCCGTTCCATTCTTGCTCCTGGGAGCTTTGCAGGACAAGGAAGCGCGGGGCGCCTTGAATCATGCGGCCCTTCAGGCCTCAGCGACCACCACGCTTCGCCGCGCTTGCCCAAGCTTGGCTTGATCCTCCCCGGACGTCGACCCATGACGCAGTGCATATCCAAACAGCATACCGGCAAGCGCCCAGAACAATAGCGCCCCATCCCGCACGAAGAAATCATTGGCCATATTCCGAGCCAATACCCCGACTACCATAGACGCCCCCGCGAGTCCGGTCAGACGCGCGAGACGCTCTCCGCGCAGCGCCAACCGCCAGAAGCGCCAAGCGAGCGCCGCGAACAACGCCAACACCGCCGCCATCCCCGGCACGCCTGCGCTGATACCGTAGTTGAGGACGAGATTGTGCGGGTGCCAAAACACCTTGCCTTCTGCCGGAAGCAACGCTGGGTAGGCCTTGCTCATGACGCCGAGCCCGAATCCGGCACCGCTCAAGGGATGCGCGAGAATCTCTTCGCCGACCTTTTTCCATACGCGGGGCCGCAAATCTTTCCCCATCGCCAAAGGCGATTCGGGATTGCCACCGGTGCGGTATTGGTCGCTGACATAGATGCCTGCGCCAATCAGCGCAAGCAAGATCGTTCCCGTCAGCGCTAGGCGAACCGGGCCCACCGCGACTGCGCGGACTTGCCAAAGCCAAACGCACACCAATGCAGCCTGCAACCCGAGCGCCGGCCACAGGGCACGTTGAGCGGATAGCAAGGCAACCGCCACGAAGGCCAGACCCAAAATGGCCAACCACTTCCTCGAATGTCGACGCCCAAACAGCGCCACCGTCAACACCAGAACGGGCCCGACCGTGACGAGATAGTTGCTGACGCCGCCGACGCCGCCGTAATACACGTCTGATGGCCATTCACCCTTTCGGAGATCCGCGCCGAGCAGCACCGAACCAGAAATCACAGCGAATCCGGCCAATACCCCCAGACACGAGAGGCGCAATTGTTTCTCGTCCCGCGTCCAGGCAAAGAAGGCGACGAACACGATCAGCGCGTAGCCGACTTCGTTCTCGATCTCGCCCAGACTGTAGGCCGGATCGACCGCGAAGAGAAGCGAGGCGATCACGACACCGGCC
>JBASRK010000015.1:0-19157 GCA_049273775.1 Candidatus Acidiferrales bacterium | reverse complement strand
GTGCAGCGGGCCGTGCTGCAATCGGCGCGCATCAGCGACCGTGAGGCGGAGTCCTTCGCAGCCATGTCCAGCCTGACGGACGAGGTGCTGCGGATGATCTCGATGAACCGCAAGTTCCGCAAAAACTACACCATCGTACGAAACCTGGTGAACAACCCGAAGACGCCGCTGGACATTTCCCTGCACCTGCTGCCCGGTCTCACCCCGCAGGACGTGAAGATGCTGACAGCCAACCACAACATCCCGGATACGTTGCGCACGATGGCGGTGCGGCTCCAGCGAAAGCGCGCCGAAGCGCGGAAGGACAGCTAATGCCGTCCCAACTTGATCAGTCCATGCAAACACCGCAAGCTCGGCACGCGACTCGCGGGAAGTAGCGCCAATTCGTTGGAACGGCACTGGCAACTTGTCGAAAGAGTGCCTTTGCTTGTCATTCTGAGTCCGCCGCAGGCGGACGAAGAATCTCTCTGGTGTAAAAAGCCAAAGAAAAGAGGGATGCCTCGTCGCCCGCCTGCGGCGGGCCCCTCAGAATGGTCCCTTGGGGGGTTCAACAAGTGCTAGAGAGGAATCTGCGCCAGGGGAATCAGTTCGGCGGGGCGGCGAGGGACCGCTTGACCTTTGCGCCGTACTCGCGGGCCTTGGCCACCACTTCGGCTTCAACCAGCGTCAGCACCCGGCGATTCTGCATCACTGTGCGCCCGCCGATAATCACCGTCTCGACATCGCTCGCCTTGAGCGCATAAACTATCTGCGAATAGACTTGGTAGAGAGGAACGGCATGGGGCGCGTCAAGCCCCAGCACTATCAAATCAGCTTTTTTCCCCGCCTCGAGAGAACCGATCTCGGCCTCCATGTGCAGCGCACGGGCGCCCTCGATTGTGGCCATCTCCAGCACCTGCTCGGCGCCGAGCGCGCGGGGGTCCAGGCGCGTGACTTTCTGGAGCTTTGCCGCCAGGTCCATTTCTTCCATCATGTCGAGGTCGTTGTTGCTACCCGCGGGACCGTCGGTGCCCAGGCCCAGCCGCACCCCCGCGGCGCGCATCTCCACCACCGGCGCCACGCCGCTCGCCAGCATCATGTTGCTCGACGGGTTGTGGACGCAGCCCACCTGGCGCCGGGCGAGCACCCCCATGTCCGCGGCGTCCACCCAGATGCAGTGCGCCGCTACCACGTCCGGGCCGAGCAGGCCCAGCTTGTCTAGATAGCCGACCGGCGAAAGGCCGTGCTTCGAGCGACTCTCCTCCAATTCACGCTTGGTTTCGGAAACGTGGATCAGCACCGGCGCACTCCAGCGGCGCGCCAGCGCGAAGCTCTGCTTCAGAGTTTCCTCTGAGCAGGTGTAGATGGAGTGCGGCGCCACAGCGGCGTGGATCAGCGGGTCACCCTTCCAGTGCTGGAGAAAATTTTCGATGTAGGCCAGCGCCTGGGCGAGCGTCTTATTGTCGGGCGCGGGGAAATCAATCACGGTCTCCCCCAGGACCCCGCGCATTCCAGCCGCCTTGGTCTCGCGGGCGATGACGTCCTCGAAATAGTACATGTCGACAAAAGTGGTTGTGCCGCCATGGATCATTTCCAGCGCCGCCAAGCGCGTGCCCCAGGCGACGAAGTCTTCGGTGACGTTACGCGCCTCGGCCGGAAAGATGTATTTCTCGAGCCAGTCCTGAAGAGTGAGGTCATCGGCCAGGCCCCGCAGCAGGGTCATCGGCGCGTGTGTGTGGCCGTTGATCAGGCCGGGAAGAACCAGCTTGCCGCGGGCGCTGAAGCGCCGGGAAGGGAGAAACCTGGCCTCGAGCGCAGCACGAGTTCCCACGGCCACAATCGTGTCGCCACGGACTGCCACCGCGCCGTCTTCGAGGATCCGGCGCAGTGGGTCCATCGTGACCAGCGTCCCGCCAGAAATCAAAAGGTCAACTTTTTCGCGAGCAGGGCCCGACTTCTTCGCAGCCTCTTGCCCGAAGGCCGGGCAGACCGAACCGCAGATGAAGACCGAAAAAAACAGACAAACAGAGAGAAGCTTATTGATGCGGGGGGTCCCCCCCCGGTGTTTTTTGTAAGTGCGGATTCTAAGGGCCTTGCGCATTTTTTTTCAGCTAGAGGAACGACGAATCGAACGGTTGCGGCAACAGCTTCGAGGCGCGGTGCACCTCGACGCCGCCCTTCAGATTGGCCAGGACGATCTCCACGTCGCCGCAGAGCTCCCAGATGATCTGCCGACAGGCACCGCAGGGCGGGGTGAGCACGTCGGTGTGCGCAACGACGGCAATGGCATCGAACCCGCGCTCGCCTTCCGAGATGGCTTTGAAGATGGCCACGCGCTCGGCGCAAAGCGTCAGCCCATAGGTGGCGTTTTCGACGTTGCAGCCGGTATAAACGCGGCCGGAGCGGGCACGCAATGCCGCGCCGACACGGAAATTCGAGTAGGGCGCGTGGGCGTTCTCGCGCGCCTGACGCGCCGCGGCGATCAGCGTCTCGTGTTCGCTCATGTCGAGACCACACTCACTCCGTCAAACCTCTGCCTCCGCCGCTCCGTTGTCATGCTGGGGGGTCCCGACCCGGTCGCGACCGAAGCACCCCGGCCGGCCGGGATTCTTCGCTGCGCCCGCCTTCGGCGGGCTCGCTCAGAATGGCATCACCTTGCTCCCACCGCCGCATCTTTCACATCCTGGGCAATGCGCGGGATGACGGCGCGCAGCAGGGCCACAAACTGGCCCTTTACGCGCTCGCCTGTTTCGAGCACCTCCAGATGGTTGATGGGCTGATCGAGGATGCCGGCGGCCATGTTGGTCACGCACGAAATGCCCAGGACACGGATACCCATGTGGCGAGCGGCAATCAC
This sequence comes from Candidatus Acidiferrales bacterium, assembly GCA_049273775.1. Taxonomy (GTDB): domain Bacteria; phylum Acidobacteriota; class Terriglobia; order Acidiferrales; family UBA7541; genus JBASRK01. The sequence continues at coordinate 16,321 of JBASRK010000015.1, read as the reverse complement.
CTCAGGCACCGTGCTCATCCCGGCCAGGTCGGCGCCAATCGTGCGCAGGGCGCGGATTTCGGCGGGCGTCTCATAACTCGGGCCGGTGAGCGCGGCATAGACTCCCTCGTGGATGTCAATGCCGAGCCGGCGGCCTTCCTCGAGCGCCGCCTCGCGGTAAGTTTTCCAGTACGCCTGGGTCATGTCGTGGAAGCGCAGGCCGAAGCGTTCGTCGTTGGGCCCGATGAGCGGGTTCGAGCCCTGCAAATTGATGTGGTCGCGCAGCACGACCAGGCACCCCTGCTTGAAGTCGCGGCTGATCCCGCCGGCGGCATTGGTCAGGATGACGGCACGGATGCCCATCCGAGCGAACACCCTCATGGGAAAGATGACGTCCTTGAGCGCGTAGCCCTCGTAGTAGTGCACGCGCCCCTGCATGGCCGCCACGGGGACTGCTCCGACCCGGCCGATCACCAGCCGCCCGGCATGACCGATGGCGGTCGAGCGCGGAAAATGCGGAATTTTTTTGTAGTCAATGCGGGTGGCAGCGTCGAAGTCGTCGGCGAAGGCGCCGAGGCCGGAACCGAGCACCAGGCCGATACGCGGGCGCAGCTTCATTTTCTTAAGGATGAACTTCGCAGCGCGCTCGGCCCGGGCAAATTCGTCGCCGGAGGCGCGGCCGGAAGTGGCGCGAGCGCTCACAGCAGGATGCCTACAATCGAAGCCGACATCAGGTTGGCCATCGTGCCCGCCAGCATGGCGCGGATGCCCAGCCGGGCGAGCTCGCCGCGCTTATTGGGCGCCAGCGCGCCGATGCCGCCGATCTGAATGCCAATCGAGCTGAAGTTGGCGAAGCCGCACAGCGCGAACGTGGCGATGGTGAACGAGCGCGGGTCGAGCGCCGCCTTCATCTGCCCGAGAAACCCGAAGGCCACCAGCTCGTTCAGCACCATGCGCGTGCCCAGCAGGTTTCCGATGCTCCCGCAATCGCGCCACGGGATCCCGATCACCCAGGCCACCGGCGCGAACACCCAGCCAAACACCTGCTGCAGGCTCGAGGGGAACCACGCGATGCCGTGTCGGGCGAGCCAGTCGTGTGTCCCGCCCAGGATGCCGTTGGTGAGATAAATCAGCGCGAGGAAGGCGATCAGCATGGCCGCGACGTTGATGGCAAGGTGCAGGCCGTCGGTGGTGCCTCGGGCAATGGCGCCGAGGAAGTTCTCATTCTTGCGCTCCTCGTCTTCCGGCATCACGACGCGCCCAGCCGTCACCGGCTTGCCGGTCTCCGGTACCAGCATTTTGGCCATCAGCAGGGTGCCCGGCGCCGTCATGATCACTGCGGCGAGCAGGTGTTTGGTCTCGACGCCCCCGACCGCGATGTAGGCGGCCATGATGCCGCCGGAAACGTGCGCCATGCCGCTGGTCATGACGGTCATCAGCTCGGAGCGGGTCAACTCCGGCAGGAACGGGCGAATCGTGAGCGGCGCCTCGGTCTGCCCCATGAAAATACTCGCGGCGACGTTGAGCGATTCGGCCCCGCTCGCCCCCATCACCCGCTGCATCACCCATGCCACCCCCTTGATGATCACCTGCATGACCCCCAGGTAATAGAGCACAGCGAAAAACGCGGCGATGAAGATGATCGTGGGGAGCACCTGGAAAGCAAAGATAAAACCGAGGGAAGAAGCTTTCTTGCCCAGCTCGCCGAACACGAATGAGGAGCCAAAATAGGAAAAGCCGAGCAGCTTGTTCACTGCGCGGCCGGCCAGTTCGAACAGCCGCAGGCCGTAACCGGATTTCAGCACGAATATCGCAAACACAATCTGCAGGCCGAGCCCCCAGATGATCGTTTTCAGGCGGATAGCGCTGCGCTTGGTTGAGAACGCGTAGGCCAGGCCCATCATCGTCAAAAGGCCGAGGATTCCCGTCAGTCGTCCCATGCGCCTCCTCAGCGCCCCGCGACGCTCCCAGGGCGGTGCAAACCGTCTTCGGCCATCACTCGCCGATTGTGCGATGGACCAGGGGTCTCGACACTTGCGGCGGGGAAGACTCGATGCGGTAGCTTTGTTCGATCAATTGCCGCGCCTGCTTCAAGCGCGCCTCGGAGTTGTAATGGATGGTGCACAGTCGCTCGCCCTCTCGCACCGCCTCGCCCACCCTCTTGTGAAAGACCAGCCCCACCGCGGGATCGATCGAATCCTCTTTCTTCTCCCGGCCGCCGCCCAGCACCACGCAGGCGATGCCCAACTGCTCGCACTGCACGCTCGCGACGTAGCCCCTCGCCGGGCTCGACACATCCGCGGTGTGGCGCGCCCGCGGCAGCCGGCCGGGATCGTCCACCACGGCGGGGTCACCGCCTTGCAGCGTGACAATCTCGCGGAATTTATCACGGGCGCGCCCGGATGCAATCATTTCCGCGGCGAGCTTCCTGCCATCCGCCAGACCGGCCACGCGTTCTCCCAGGTGAAACATCCACGCCGCCAGCTCCAGGCAGAGTTCACGGAGGTCTTCCGGCCCGCCGCCGGCAAGCACCTCGATGGACTCCTCGACCTCGAGCGCGTTCCCCGCCTTGCGGCCGAGCGGCTGGTCCATGTCCGTGATCAGCGCCACCACTTTCTTGCCCATGCGCCGGCCCGTTTCGACCATCAGCTCGGCCAGGTACACGGCGTCTTCTTCCTTTTTCATGAACGCCCCCGAGCCGGTCTTCACATCAAGCACCAGCGCTTCGATGCCCTCGGCCAGCTTCTTGCTCATGATCGAGGCGCAGATCAGGTAAGGGCTCTCGACCGTTCCGGTGACGTCGCGCAGCGCGTAGATCTTCTTATCAGCCGGGGCGATCTCTGCGGTCTGGCCGATCAGGGCGCAACCGCAGAAGCTGAGGACGTAGCGGAACTCCTCATGCGTCAGGTTGACGCGGAAACCGGGAATCGATTCCAGCTTGTCCAGCGTGCCGCCGCTGTGACCGAGGCCGCGGCCGCTGATCATGGGCACCACCAGGCCGCCGGCCGCCACAATCGGCGCGATGATGAGCGAGGTCTTATCGCCCACCCCGCCGGTCGAATGCTTGTCCACCAGGCCGGGGATGGCTTCGAGCGTGTGCGGGTGTCTCGGCCGAAGGTCGGTAAAATTGAGCACCTTCCCTGAATACAACATGGCCTCGGTCAGCGCGGCGAGCTCCGCCCGGGTCATGCCCTTCAGCACGACAGCCATCAGCCAGGCGGCCATCTGGTAATCAGGGATTTCGTCGGCGGTGTAACCCGCGACCAGAAACTCGATTTCCTGGCGGGTCAGCTCTCCCGCATCGCGCTTCCGGCGGATGAGGTCAACGACACGCATGAGGCGAGGCGGCCAGTGGTCAGCTTTCTGCAGCGGGTCGGGAAGGCGGCTCCCGCTCGGCTGCGGGGTGCGGCGAGTCGTCCGCGCTGCCCGTGGAGCGGCCACGATACCAACGGATGAGAAGGTCGCGGGCGCGGGTGGAACTCCCCATTTTCGGGGACGACGCCTGGGGGAAAGCTCCGCGGAGATGACTGTGGAGCGGCCGCATGGGTGCTCTGGTGGCGATGCGGCAGCCTAGCACCCCGCCCAGGGAGAGTCAACGAAGCGTGTGTGGGAGTGGGGCAGTTAGGCTCGCTTATCCGGGCCGCGGGGCGGCGCGTTCGGCGATGTCGGCGGCAACTTGCTGCATCTCGGCGTGGATCCTCTTGTTCGACGCCAGCAACTCAGGCCCGCCCAGCTTATAAGGACGCCCGGCGAAGTCGGTGGCAGTCCCGCCGGCCTCGCGCACCAGCAGCACGCCCGCGGCGGTGTCCCACGACTTCAGGCCGAATTCCCAGAAGCCGTCGAAGCGCCCACAGGCGAGCGCGGCTAGGTCGAGCGCGGCTGAGCCGTCGCGTCGCACGCCGTGCGAGCGCAGGGTGAAATCCCAGTAGTAATGGATGTTGGGGTTCTGGGCGCGCTTGATGCTGGGAAAGCCGGTCGCAAGCAGACTGGTAGCCAGGCGCTCGACACTCGAGACCTGAATCTTCTTGTGATTCAGGAATGCCCCTTCGCCTTTCACCGCGCTGAACAGCTCTCCGTTCAGGGGATTATAGACGACGCCTGCCAGCAAGTCGTCGCCCTCCGCCAGCCCAATCGAAACGGCAAAGCACGGGTAGCCGTGCGCGAAGTTGGTAGTGCCGTCGAGCGGGTCCACGTACCAGCAGTAGCGAGAAGGCTTCGCACCCGGCACCGTGTTCTCGTATCCGCCTCCCTCTTCGCCCAGGATGGCGTGCTTGGGGAAGTGGCTGCGCAGCCGGGCGACCACAGCCTGCTCCGAGCGCCGGTCGGCTTCGGTTACCAGGTCCACCTCGCCCTTGTAGCCGATCTTCTGCGGCCGATCGAATTCGGCCAGCAGGATGCTCCCCGCCTCGCGCGCCGCCTCAATCGCTACGTCCAGGAACTGCTGCATTGTGCCTCAGAGGATGACTCGATGCGATCGAGCTTGATACGCCGCAACGGATGCTCAATCGAGCGTGCCGCCGGCGAAATAGCCCTTGCGGTGGTGCACAAGGTAGCCGCCAGTTCCCTCCGCCCCGCTCGGGCTCTTCACGCGCACCTCGACGCGGCGGAAGCTCTTCGCCGGCGGGCGCGGATCGGGATAATATCCCAGGCGGTACTGCGTCCGCAGCTCGCGGTCAATGCGCTCGAACATGCCGTCAATCTCGGCCATGCTGTCGGGATAATACACGGCGCCGCCGGTGGACTCGGTGATGGTCTCGAGCGCGTGTTCCCCCGCTGTATTGCGGCCGCTCTCCGACTTCACCGGGCGAATCACGATGGTGTAGAGCATGGCTTCCGAGCGCAGTGCGCCGCTGCGCGTCGTCTCGAAATTCGACCGACTGGTGGTTTCACCCGCGTCGGTCACTAAGACAATCACGCGCCGGCGGCCCGGGGAGCGCTTCGAGAGCGCCTGCGCGCCCAGATACACAGCGTCGTAGAGCGCGGTGCCCGCGCCTTCTCCGATATGCCGCACCGCCGACTGCAGCAGCGGCACGTCGGAGGAAAACTCGGTGAGCTGCGTGACCCCGTCCGCAAACTCGAAAACCGCCAGGCGGTCGCCCGGCCGCACCACCTGCCGGATGAAGTGCGCCGCGGCTTCGCGCTCATTGGCGAGCTCCTTGATTGTGCTCAGGCTCGAGTCAATCATCAGCGCCAGGTCCAGCGGCTGTTGGGTCTCCGAGTCGAACACCTCGATCTTCTGCTTGACCCCCTCTTCATAGATCTCAAACGCCTCCTTGGGCAGGTCCGGCGCCGGGCGGTTATTTTTGTCGAGCACGCTGACGATCACGCTCACCAGGTTGACTTCGATGCGGATGCGGCCCTTTTCCCCGGGCGGCTGCGGCGGAGCCTGCCGCTGAGGAGCTTGCGAGGACATGGCCCGCGGGAGAGCGAGGACCAGCAGGAGGGCCAAGGCCGGCCACGGTGAGCCGCTACTGGCGTGCTGGCGTTTTCTCTTTCCGCTCAAGGGTCCGGGACGCAAGGCGCGTCTATGAAGTAGATTCCGTGGGGCCGGAAAAGGATTTCGCAGGCGGGACTTCTCCCTCCGCCCAGACGGCGCCATCGGCAAAATACTCTTTCTTCCAGATAGGCACGGTGCGCTTCAGGGTATCGATGGCCAGGCGGCAGGCATCGAAGGCGGCGCGCCGGTGCGGCGAGCTGATGGCAATGAACACGCTGGTCTCGCCGATCTCCAGGCGTCCGAGGCGATGCACCAGGGCGATGCGGTGGATGGGAAACTTCCGGCGAATCTCCGCGCCGATCTCGCGCATCTTGCCGAGCGCCATCGGCTCGTAGGCCTCATAGTCGAGATACAGCGTTGCCCGGCCGCCGGAGTGGTTGCGCACGATGCCGTCGAAGACGACCACCGCGCCATCCTCGGGGGCCTTGAGGTCCGCGACAATCTCCGCTGTGCGAATCGGCTCGCGCACCAGCTCGTAGATGTCTTCCACCACTTGAGCCTGCTGACCGCCGCTGACCGGCGGGAGAAACGCCACCTCATCGCCGCTTGCAAGCGGCGCGCGCCATTCGGCAAACTCCTGATTGACCGAAGCCACCACCGACGAGCGATACCGCGCCAGCTCCGGGAAGCGATTGCCATACCGGGCGAATAGGTCTTCGACGCGGGCGCCTTCGGAGAGCTCGGCGTGGTCCTCGGCGCTGCCGACAATCTCTTTGAGTCTTCCGAAGAAAAGGACGTGAACGCGCATCGCGCCCATTCTAGCGTTTTGCGGGGGGCATTTCCACCGAGGCGCCCGCACCGAGCGCCGCCGGCGACCGGGCTATTCCTTGACCTGCGCCGAAGGTCGCCGTAGGGTGGGGGGCCATGAGAGTTCTGATCTCCGGCTCGTCGGGCTTGGTGGGGACCGCGGTGGTCGGGGCGCTCGAGCGGGAGGGACATGCGGTCTCCCGGTTGCTGCGCCCAGAAAGCTACCGGCGCACGCCACCGCTTCCACATGCCCGCCCGGCGGCGGCAAATGTGCGCTGGGATCCCGTTGCCGGCGACTTTGACGCTGCCGCGGCGGAAGGCGCCGATGCCGTGGTGCATCTGGCCGGCGCTTCGATCGCCGGAGCGCGCTGGAACGATGCGCGCAAGCGCATCCTGCGCAGCAGTCGCGTCGAGGCGACGCGGCATCTAGTCAGCGCGCTCGGGAAACTGGCTCGACCTCCGCGGGTGTTTGTTTCGGCTTCGGCGATCGGTTACTACGGCGACCGCGGCGATGAGGAGCTGACCGAGCAGAGCGCGCCGGGAGATGATTTCATCGCCATGCTGGCGCGCGACTGGGAGGCGGAAGCCGCTTGCGCCGAACAATTCGGCGCGCGCACCGTGATGCTGCGATGGGGTTTGATCCTGAGCCCACGCGGCGGCGCGCTGCAGCGCATGCTGCCGCCCTTCCGGCTGGGTATGGGGGGGCGGCTGGGGTCCGGCAAACAATGGATGTCGTGGTTGACACTCGCGGAGGCAGTCGGCCTGATCCGCTACGCGCTCGAAGACGCGCAGGTGCGCGGCCCCATCAATGGCGTCGCGCCAAATCCGGTGCGTAACGCGGAATTCACCGCCACGCTGGGCCGAGTCCTGCACCGCCCGACAATTTTTCCGGTGCCGGGCGTCGCCCTGCGTCTCGCGCTGGGCGAAATGGCACAGGCGCTGCTGCTCTCGAGCCAGCGGGTAGTCCCGAAAAAACTTCAAGCGCTTGGCTATTGCTTCCTGCACGCTGAACTCGGACCTGCGTTTTCCGCGCTGCTTGGTCGAAGTGCCTGAGCAGGGACGGCCAAGACACTACCTGTAGGCGAGGCCGGGGGCGCGCCGCTAGGACTGGTGCTGGTATTTACTTGACTTCTGTTTTCGTTTTGTTAGGATGTGGCCGGTTTACAGCATTGCTGCAAATCCTGGAACTCGCAGCGCGTTTCAGGGAGGCGGAACTTATGTTCTCGAGGCAACTGCTCGCGGTCTTGCTTGTGCTCATGCTTGCCTTCCCAGCCTGGACAAGTCCCAACATTGTTGGAAATGTTTCAAGCAGCGAGTCGGCCACGGTTCGCGGCACCAACTTGACGCCCGGCTCCACCATCCTCAGCGGCGACGCCATTGACGTGGGGGCGCGCGGAAGCGCGCAGATCTTGCTGGTCGGTGGCGCGCAATTGCGGATGCTCGAGGATAGCCAAGTGCGCGTGACCCGAACGACCGACGTTATACAGGTGAGCGTTCAGCGCGGCGTGGCGTCCTTCCGGACAGCGGAGAACTCGTCGGTGGAGGCACTGCTGGCGGATGCGACGATTCGCTCGGCCGACGGATTGCCCGCAGTCGGAATCATCAGCGTGCGCAGCCCACAATCGGCCATGATCGCCGCGGAGAAGGGCACGCTGCTCATCACTACAGCGCACGATTCCAAGAGCGTGACCCTTCACGAGGGCGACGCCGCGGAAGTCACCCTGGTGCCGGAGAAGGCCAAGGACAGGGACAAGGATAAGGGCGGGGGAGCGGTTCCTGCCGGCGCTTCGTCGGCGGCAAGGGTGGCGCTCATCGCCATTATCGTGGGGGGCGCGATCACGGCCGCCGCTTTGCTGCTGGGTCGTGGAGAGACCCAACTGACCACTCAGCAGAAGTGCAACTCTGTCAGCCCGTTCCGGTGTCCGTAGCCTAACCTTTTTTTCAAACCGTTCAGGCGTGCCCGCCCTCGCGGGCACGCTTTTTGTTTTGGGCTCTCGCCTTCACTTCACCGCCCAGGCGGTAAGCTCCGCTTTCAGCAGGCGCCCGCTCACCGGGTCGGCGGCCCGTGCTCTGCACTGCTTGACTACGCGGACCGGCAGATTCAGAGCGACGCTGAAACGGCGGAGAATCGGTTGCGCACCTAGCGGGGCGTCGCCCGGGCTCCAGTCGAGCGACTTCCCCTCCCCAAGGTGGAATAGACGCCGGCCGAGGATAGGCTCACCGGGAGGAGGCGATGGGTGAAGAGGAGACACCTTCAGAGGTCAAGCCGGCCGAGAAGAGTTTGCAAGTTGGACTCGTCCACCAGCAACTCAGGCTGCGCAATGGCCAAGTCATCCACCTCGTCGAACGCCTGAAACAATCTCATCTTGGCGACGGCGTACTCTTCAGTTCCGGTCATTTCCCGGCCAACGTTCTTGGCCCACTTCTCCACAGCGTCGTGGCGCACAAAAATCCGCAAGGGAAAGACCTTCTGACGATCGACGGAGACCATATAGACATATTCGGTGCCGGCCGCCAGCCCGCGGCGCGTCTTCTGCACTTCATAGAAGTGATACTGGTAGACGTAGCCTGTCGCAGCAGAATAGCTCTTGATCCGGCGAGCCGCTTCCGGGCGTGCCATGGCGCGATTATTCGGGGTCCGTCTGGCGAAGTCAACCAAGCGAGCCCGTTCTGCCGAAGAGCCCAAAGTTGCGCCAGTTTGGAACGCCTCGGGAGCTACCGGTTCCAGAATGAAACAGAAGAATCGGCCGGCCTTGTACATGCAGTTCTTGCTTGCGCTGCGATAGGAATCTCCCGAAAGACTTGGATTCGAGTTAACTTCCAGGGAGGACAAGTCTTAGGCCGACCGACGTGGCATTAATCTCTCATCCGCCTGACGCTTTTTCGCAAGCCAAAATGGGCGTTTCGCTCTGGCACAGTCTTTGCTTACGGGCAGGTCATGGCGGGCGGCAGAGAAGGACCGGCAGCAGTCGCCGGCATCGAGTTTGTCATTCTTATTTGCGTGGTCCTCGCAGCGGGAGCAGGAACATCGGGCTGCGGCGTCACCGGCGGGAGTCCTGGATCTCCCCCGCCGCCTCCACCACCGCCGATCATCGTGAGCGTGTCACCCCCCACCACTTCCGTGTTTCTCGGGGCGCCTCAGCAATTCACCGCCACCGTGACCAACACCACCAACCCCGGCGTCAATTGGAGCGTAAATGGCGTCCTCAGTGGGAACCCCATCGTGGGCACGATTTCAAACACAGGGCTGTACACCGCGCCGCAGATCATGCCATCCCCGGCGACCCTCACCGTTGCGGCCACCAGCGTTGCCGACCCCTCAAAGAGCGCCGCGGCGACGGTGAGTGTGACGAGCGATATTTCCCTTACCGTGTCGCCGGGGACAGCCCCCGTGGAGCTGGGTGCGCTGCGGCAGTTTGCGGCGACCGTCACTGGCACTGGGAATCCCAACCGGGCGGTGAGCTGGAGCGTGGCCGGGTCCGGCTGCTCCGGCGCGGCCTGCGGAACGGTTGACTCTAGCGGGCTTTTCACGGCGCCGCAGATTCTGACTTCGCCGCCCAGCGTGACGCTCACGGCGCGCAGCGTGGCCGACCCCTCGAAGGCCGCCAGCGCTGCGATCACTGTCACCAGCAATTTCACGCTGACGGTCAGCGGCCCGGCCTCGGTGAACGCCGGCGCCACCGTTGCATATACGGCGACGATTACCCCGCCGCCGAACTCAAATCCGAGCCGAGTCGTGAACTGGAGCGTTTCCGGTCCGGGATGCAGCGGCGCCGCCTGCGGCTCCATCACCGGCACGGGCAGCTACACAGCGCCCGCGTCGGCGCCCTCGCCTGATACCGTCAACATCATGGCCACCCCCGAGGCGGATCCTTCCAAAGCGGCTTCGCTGACAGTGACCATCAATTCCAGCGTCACTGTCACGGTGGCGCCCGTTTCGGCAAACGTCGCGCTCGGCCAGTCGCAGCCCTTCGCGGCCACGGTGACCGGGACGCAGGACACCAGCGTCACCTGGGACGTGAACGGCGTCGTCGGCGGCAATTCAACCGTCGGCACCGTCACCAATTCCCCGAGCGATCCGGTCCACACTACCTACACCGCACCGGCCAGTCTGCCCACACCGAACCAAGTTACGGTTCGCGCAAGGAGCAACGCTAGCCCGAGTGTCTTCGGCACTGCCACAGTTACCCTGTCCAGCGCGATCGCGGTTCAAGTCGCGCCCAGCTTTTCCATCCGCGCCGTCAACCACCGGCAGACCTTCACCGTCCAAGTGGCCAACTCCTCGAATCAAACCGTCCAGTGGGCGGTCAACGGTATCCCGGGAGGCAATGCGACCCTAGGTCAGATCTGTGTGGCCAGTAGCAGCCCTTGCCAGCCCATCGCAACCAGCAGCGCAGGCAGCGTGGATTATCTGGCGCCGTCGAGCGTGCCATCGAGCAATCCGGTAACGGTAAGCGCTGCCAGCCAAGCGGACCCCTCAAAGACCGGCAGCGCGCAGGTGACCATCTTGGCGCACGTGCAGGTGAGCGTGCTGCCTTCGAGCGTCACGCTCGCGCCCGGCACTACACAGCCGTTCACCGCCCAGGCGGATGGGACCTCGAACCAGAACGTGACCTGGCAGGTATTCGGGGCGGGGTGCGCCGGCCTGGGCGCGCCCTGCGGCTCGATCGATTCGCTGGGACTTTACACCGCGCCGCTGGCCCCGCCCTCGCCTGATTCGATTAACATCACCGCAACCAGCGCGGACGATACGAGTCGCTCCGCTTCGGCAATCGTGACAATTGCTACCGGCCCGTCGGTGAACATGCTACTGCCGGCCAGCGCGACGGCCGGGGCTGCGGGAGGGTTTCCACTAAAGGTCCAAGGCAGTAGCTTCGTCCCCAGCAGTCCGGGCCCAGGATCCACGATTCTTCTTAACGGCAGCGCAAGAGCCACCGCCTGCTCGAGCACCGGCGAGTGCACCACCACGCTCGCCGCCGCGGACCTGGCCGCCGCCGGAAGCTTTCCGTTGCAGATTCGCAACCCGGACGCGACGACCTCGAACCAGGTGGCATTCATCGTGGTTCAACTCGCCACGACCGAGGACGTGATCGCGCTGACCGCCGCGGCGCCCAGCGCTTCGAGCAAGGACATCATCGTGGTCGAGCCGAGCACCGCCGGCGGGGCCTCGCCGGATTTGAACCTCAACGTGGCGGCGATGGGCCCGTATTCACCGGCGACAAACTCCTGCGTCCTGGCGGGCAGTCCGCTCGTCCTGCGCCGGCCGACCTCGGGTAACGCGACCGCGGACATCTGCGCTTTTTCGCTGAGCGGTCTCGACCCGGCGCTGACTTACACGCTCACCGGGCCGGCTCCGAACGACGTCAGCATCATCAGCAAGGACCCGCTCGGGCTGGGCATCATCCATCTCGCGTTGCAGATCTCCAGCACCTCCCAGACCGGCCCGCGCAGTCTTTTCGTCGAAAACCCCAACAAAGACAAAGCCGCGGCCAGCGGCGCACTCGAGGTGAAATGAATATGAAGCGGCATCCAGTCATTTTGGCGGCTACCGTTTTCCTGCTGGGTGGGATGGCCGCCCAAGCAACAACCCTGGCGCGCATGAGCCTTGACGAGCTCGCCTCCGCAGCCCACGTCGTAGCGCAGGCGCAGTGCCTCGAGAGCGAGAGCCGCTGGGAAGACGGCGCGATCTGGACGCTTACTCAATTCGAAGTCATCCAGACGATGAAAGGCGCGGCGCCGCGCCTGATTACCGTCCGGCTGCCCGGCGGGCGGGTTGGCCACTTGCAGTCCTTCGTGGACGGCGCGCCGCGTTTCCAGCCAGGCGAGGAGGTCATCCTGTTCCTCGAGCGCACGCGGGCAGGCGATTTCTCCATCACGAGTTGGGTACAGGGTACTTTCCGCATCCGCCGGGATGCGTCCACAGGACGAGGGAGCGTCACTCAGGACTCGAGCGGGTTTGCCGTGTTTGACCCGGGTACACGTAAGTTCCACTCGGCGGGCGTCCGAAACCTGCCACTCGAGCAGTTCAAGCAACGGGTGGCCGAAGCCGTGGAGCGTCGAGCGAGCGGGAGACAGCCATGAGAAGCGACGCCGCGCCCAGCGGAAGACCACCGGCCCTGCTGATGGTATTACTGATGCTGGTGCGGGTTGCGGCGCCGTCGCCGGCCGGCGCCTACGTCTTCGGCTACACCGTGGCTGACATGCGCCAGCCCAGCTCGCAAAACGGCGGCTCGGCCTGTCCCATGCCCAACCACTTCAATACCAGCGTCGCGGGCATCATCGACCGCCGATGGAGCACCTCGCTCAGCGCCAGCCCTGTCGTCATCCTCACGCAGAACCAGACGCCGAACGGACGGTTGAATGAGATCGAATCCGTCATCCAGCAATCCTTTGCAGTCTGGACCGGCGTCGCGGGCACCTCGCTGCGGAACTCGGCCCTCGGCCCGTTGAACCGCACATCCACGCAGGCCGCTTGCAGCAGTAACGATGGCCTGAACACCATCTGCTTCAACCAGGGCGACGCAGCGTTCACCGCCGGAGTCCTGGCATTCACGCGCGTGGTTACCTCCGACATCATCGGGGAACAGCCGTTCCCCAATAATCCGCCGTCAAGCTTCATCGGAGAGGTCCTGGACGCAGACATCCTGCTGCGGCCAAATGACAGCACGATTACCTTTGCCACGCCTGCAGCCCTGCCGGGCCAGCCGTCGGCCTATGATCTCGAGACGGTTTTGACGCACGAGCTGGGCCACTTGTTCGGCTTCAATCACTCCGGCGTCTGGCGCGCGATGATGTATCCGTTTGCGGCGCCGCAAGGCCAGTTTCTGGGCGACCGGCCGACCGCGCAGGCCCCTGATGCACCGCTCTCCGACGATGACCGCACCGGCCTCCGGGTGCTCTACCCGGACCCGAGCGATACAGCCAACATGGGCTCCATCAGCGGGCGCATCCTGCCGGCCAATCCGCTCTCGCTGCCCATGCATCCGGCTGGTGTAACGGGTATTTTCGGGGCGCACGTTGTCGCGGTGGACGGTGCCAGCGGCGCGGTGGTGGCCGCAGCACTGGCAGGGTGGTCCTGCAGCGGCTCAGGACCCCCGCAGTTCGACGGCTCCTTTGCCATCGAACACCTGCCCGTGGGCACCAATCGCAGCTACAAGGTCTATGTCGAGCCGCTTGATGGCCCGGTCACTCCCGGAGACATCCTCTCCTCCACCGCCGCGCTCTGCCGCAACAGCATCACCGACCCGGGCTGGCCGGCGCAGTTTGCCTGCACCGCCCCCGACGTAACCATCAACTTCACGACGCGGGTGCGTCCCGGTCCGTAGCCCGTCTTTTTTTCGCCGATTGAATGATTGATCGCGGGACTGGGACGACCTGGAGAAGCTCTGCGGGGGGGACCTGGCGGTCAGTCTCAACGCACCTGGCTTATTCTTCCCAAACCGAACCGGTCCAGTGGTAGGCCCTCATCCGCCCGGTGGCGCCCTGGATGGTCACGGCGCGAGCGGTTTCAGGGTGGCCGGGAATGCCGATGAACACCGTGCCGTCGAGCGGAACGCCAGCCGAATCGACGAGCGTGCCGTCGCTGCGGAAGATCAGCGTCCGGGTTCCACCGAAGGCGATCGAATTGGCATTGCCGAAACCATCGGGCGTGTCCGGCAAGCCTGCGAAGAGGGTGAACTGAACCGTATTCTCCAACGAGACCGCAGGAAAATCGGTGAAACCGAACGGCACGTCGAACCGGCGGAGTTGCATCCGGTCGGGTGCGTTGAACCGGATCTGGAAACTGCGCTGCTGGGCCATCGCTGACTCTCGCGCCAGCCGCAACTGCCCCATCACCAAGTCCAGACCGGCCCCAGCCTGAATGCCGGGCCGGGCGCCTTCCATGCTGACCACGGCCATCCCCGCCGCGATCATCAGGACGGAGATGCCGGCAATCGCCTCAAACGTGCTGAAACCCGGTGGTCCGGTTCGGTTTGGTTCTCTCATGGGCGCGCTTCCTCGCGTCGTGCCTGGACAACTCGAAAGCCGGTTTAGAGGGCGGTCATGTTGACCCACCGGACTCGCTGCATGGAGGGGTGCACGGGGTGGCATCAAGGCTCGCCGCCACGGCACCCCTCGAGTCCGATCCTTCTTGCCCTTTCGGTGTCAGTACTTCTTCCACGTAAACGAACTCAAATAGTATTCGCCTACCCTGTACGCTTGGCGCTGCAGGCGGCGGTCGTAATGGACAGCGGCGCCGCCCATGTCCGACATGGTCCTGCCGATGACCGCTCCATACCAGTCTGACTGGCCGGCAAACGAAAAACTTGCGTTGGGAGCGTACAACAACCCTGAAGCTTGCGTGTTGCCCTTGAGGCTGACCGTGCCAGTTCCCGCATACAGGATCTGGAAGTTCATGGGGTTCAGACTGGGGTTCTGTACGCTGTTGCCGGTCAGCTGCACCACCGACCCGCTCACATTATTGCCCGTGACGTTGAAGATCACTGGGCCGGAATCAACGATCAGGCCGGACTGAGCGGACTGTTCTTGAAAGCTGTTGATGTTGTAGGTCCCGGCGGAGACATGCAGGTTCGCTTGACCTGTTATGTTGATGTTTCCGTACGCACCAGGCGGAAGGTAGATGTTTCCTCCTGAAGAGGTGCATCCTGGAATCGCGCTTCCGCCGGTTGGGCAGCTCCAGTTCTTGCTGAGGCTCAGGTCGGTCGTGCCAGGGGCCGGGATCACCGGAGTCGGGTAAACTATGGGCTGGGGCAGCTCCACCAAGCCTCCGGTTACCCTGCCCGAGGTATCTGTCCATGCTGTGACATTGTTCGCGGTGCACGTGCCCACCCCAGTGCGCGGAGTGGACAGAGAGCCATTGATTGTCGTCGGGGAGCCGACCTCGGTCAGGTTTCCGTTTGTGCCGACGTTGCCGCCATACGCTTGCGTCGAGACACTCCCATTGACGACGGTGCTGGAGTCATAGCTATCGGTGGTGCCGCCCCCGCCGAAGGTGAGAGCGCTGCAGCCGTTGCTGGTCGCGAAGGCCGCATAATTGAAAACCGGTGTGACGGGCCGCTCCAGGATGGCGGAAACTTCCACCTGGGCGTTTCGAACGCCACTGATGTTGCCATCCGATGTGATTTGCCAGGTTTGGATCGTGACAGGCGTTGTGGAGCCATACGGGGTCACTTGCTGCATGGAGAGCAGCGTGGCATAGGGAGCGTAGTTCACCGTCGTATAACCAGCCGTGAGGCTGCCCTGGCCCGCGGTGTTGAAACTGGTCTGGGCTGAGGCGAGAGGGTAGTTCGACGTCGCGTTGCTATTGGCCGACAGAACTACGGGGTTGCCGGCGTAGGTCACCGGCGAGGCCGTCATAGTATAGGCGGTGAGCGGGTCGTTTCCTCCCGACGCCGGCGGCGTATAGCTGAACATCAGGAAATTGGCCGCGCTGTTCACGCCGGCTTCCGCCCCATCCCGCGCTTGCGACGTGAGACGGTAATTCATGCTCGACCAAGTCTCGGTCTGAGAGAGAAACATGAGCGAGACGGCCATGACCGAAAGCACCAACAACAAGATCAGTGTCAGGATCAGGGCCACGCCTTTTTCTTTTATTCTGTTCATAACTCCTCGATTCTGCCGACTAGGGCAGCAATGCCGTTACGCTTGCGGGCATCGGCTGGATGCGGTTCGTCATACCACCGCTGGCCAGCTGCCATCCCTCAAACACGTTGCGGGGCGAAACGTTCAACAACGCCTTGGTTTCGGTCTGAAATTGGTTCGTCTGGGGGTCTGGGTTTTGCGTTTGGACGGTCAAAGTGACGGCCACGTCGACGACGTACCAGTCCGCCCCCACCTGCTTCTCTTGGTAACTGAAGCAGGGCGTCCCACCGGGATTGGCCAGGATGTTGGGCAGCAGGATCTTCGTGCTGGTGAGACCGGGCTTGACTGCGGCGGTAATTGGCATGACATTGCGGTAGAGATTCCCGCCGGCCGTGTCGCACTTGTACTCGACATAAACCATGTTTCCGTCGCCGTTGATGTCGCCGTACAATTTCAAGAGGGTGCCCGTCGAACCGTTCGTGAAATTCGCTGGAGCCGCGGAGGTCGGCACGATCC
>JBASRK010000008.1:0-10810 GCA_049273775.1 Candidatus Acidiferrales bacterium | reverse complement strand
CGATCTAGGCGACGACATCGGCGGAGGCCCGGATGAATGTCGTCTGAGGAGAACACAATGAACGATCACATCACCGTAGAAGGACATGACGGTGCGTTCGCCGCCTATATCGCAAGACCGAAGACCTCGCCGGCTCCCGCCGTTGTCGTTCTGCAGGAGCTGTTCGGGGTGAACGCCGACATCCGCAAGACCTGCAACGAACTGGCGGAACAAGGCTTCCTTGCGGTCGCGCCAGACCTGTTCTGGCGGCAGGAGCCGGGCGTCGACCTTAATGTTACCTCCGAGGCCGACTGGCAACACGGCCTTCGTCTGTACGGAGCTTATGACCGAGACGCGGGCGCGAAGGACGTCGAGGACACCGTCAACGCAGTACGCAACCTCCCGGAGTGCAACGGCAGGGTTGCCGTCCTCGGCTATTGCCTCGGCGCGCTGATGGTCTTCCTGACAGCCGTGCGCTACCACGGCGTCGACGCCGCGGTCGCTTATCACGGCGGCGATACTGAAAAATATCTGGGAGAGGTCGATGGGCTTAATGCGCCCCTTCTAATGCATCTGGCCGAGGAGGATGAGTTCATTTCCAAGGCTGCGCAAGCTGAAATTAAAGCGGCACTTGGTAAGAAACTAAACACGACAGTCTACAGCTATCCGGGTCAGAATCATGCCTTCTCTCGGCATAATGGGACACACTACAATGCCGCCGCGGCAGCGCTCGCCAACGGGCGGACAAGCGAATTTCTACATCAACAACTGCGGTGACCTTCGGTCGCTCTAAGTGGCGCGCCCGGAGGGATTCGAACCCCCAACCCTCTGCTTAGAAGGCAGACGCTCTATCCAACTGAGCTACGGGCGCGCTGCCAGAAGGATTTTAGCAACGGCAGGCAATCCCGGGAAAGCAGTTTTTCACGTTCGATTCTTGCTGCCCCTCTTTTTGCCGGGATAACTCCTCAATGGATATCCCTCATCTAATAGGTAGCTCAGCCCAGAGCTGGTTCTCCGATCTCGTTGTCCGGAGGGAGGAGGCGGAAATGACCAGAGCGAGAATTTACGTTGCGCTTGCAGTGCTGACGGCGTTTCTCACCGGGTCCGTCTTTGCTGGATATATCGGACCTCGACTCAGCAACACCCCCGCGACGCTCACCGAGCAGCCCCGGGTCGTTGCACAGGAACCTGCCACGCGATACGTGGCCGAGCGTCGCAGCCCCGCTGTTAAACGCCACCGCTCCTGGGAGCGTGAAGCCCTGATTGTGGGTGGTGGTGCAGGCGCCGGTGCAGCGATTGGAGCCGTGGCCAAAGGGAGGAAAGGCGCCGCGGTGGGCGCCCTCACGGGCGGCATCGCCGGCCTGATCTATGACTTGGCCACACGCAACAGGTAACACGCCGCCCGGTTCGGACCGACCGGCCGGCGCCTTGGGCGCCGGCTCGGTGGATGCGCGCTAATCGGTGCCTATTTGTTCGCCGCCGGCGGAGCGACGATGTCCGGCTTCAGCGTGGAGACCGCGCCGAGCAGCTCGTCCTTCTCCTTTTGCGCCACCTTGAATTTGTCGAGCGAGGCGACCAGGTGCCCGACCGCCGCTTGCCAATCGCTCTCGGTGATGCCGAGCCCTTCGTGCGAGGCTCATGCTGCGCCCAATGTACACGCACGGCCCGCCGGCGGGCAGGCCCGACGGGCAATGTCGAACTGTTTGGCGAGCCGGCTACTTTGCCGCCGGCCGGTAACTCAGGTCGGCCCGGTACGAGATCAGCTCGCTCCACTCGCGCCGGATGGACTGGCTGATCGTGCGCTGCAGTGCTTGGGCGTCTTCACGCCCCATAGCCTTTTCCAGCATGGCCTCGAAGGACACCTCCGGCGGGGCCATTTCCGCGTAGGAGTTGCGCGGGAGCAGCAGCACGTAGTGGGGCGTTTCGCCGCCGTTCGCTAGTGCGTGCCACGTGTAATGCGCCGGCCAGTGCGTTTTTCCGATGGCCTCGTGGATTTTTTGAATGGCGTTCCTCCATCCGGAGTCTGCCTCAGGCTTGACGATGAAATGAATGACGGACATCATCTTCGGCGGGGCTTTGCTCTCAGCCGGCCGGCTGACGTTCGGGAGGTAGACCCAGAGGCTGCTGACCTCCGCGGCGACATTGGGCGAGATGTTCTTCGTCGCGTCCTCCGTGTCGGCTTTACCGAGCTTCGCCTCCCAGTCGTCGAAGTCCTTCCAGGCGTGGCCGGGGGCGACGCTCAGGTAGGACCCCGAAGCGTCTCCGGTCTCCACCTGCCAGGTCTCCCAGGCCCAGGTATCGTTCTGTTTGCGATGCCAGTCCATATGGCGCTTGCGCCCTTCCTCGAACTGCTGTGTCATCCCCGGCTTGGGTTGCATGACAATGACGCGAGCAACATTGCCGGGCATTTCCTGCGCCAGCGCGGCGAGCGCCGGCACCAGCAGGAGAGCCGTCGCCAGGATTATCACCATTTTGCGCATTCTGATCCTCCGTCTTGAGTTTAGATATTTGAGCGAGTGGAGCCCTCGAGCTTTTGTTTCGTGCGGAACGCGAGGTTCCGCAGATGAAGGGTCAAGGAGTGAATGAACTTTATGTTTTTGCGTTCTCTCGCCTGAACCGTCCGGGCTGCACGCTAACGCAGGCGGGAAGCCTTGTCAAGGCCGACACTGCCCGCAGGAGGATGTTCGCGCCGGCCAACTCTGTTGAATTTCCTCGCCACGGGCTGCCAGCGACCCCATCCTCCTTGGCACTCTACTTCAGGTAAGCGGCCAGCCAGCCCAGCACGGTCTTGTACCACAGCTCGCTGTTAAGAGGCTTCAGGACCCAGTGGCCCTCGTCGGGGAACAGCAGCAGCTTCGAGGGCACGCCTTGGCGCTGCAGCGCCGTGAAAAATTCCAGCCCCTCGGTGTAGGGCACGCGGAAGTCGCGCTCGCCGTGGATCACCAGCGTGGGCGTCTTGTATTTGGCGAATTCGCCCGCATAGGTGCCCGGCGACCATTTTCGATACGATTCCGGGTTGTTCCATGGCGTGCCGCGGAGGTCCCATTCGGGGAACCACAGCTCCTCGGTGGCTCCGTAGAAGCTTTCCTGGCTGTAAACGCCGTCGTGGCTCACCAGCACCTTGAAGCGCCCCTTCGCATGCGAGGCCATCCAGTTGATCATGAAGCCGCCATAAGAAGCCCCGGCTGCCCCCAGGCGAGTAGCGTCCACAAAGGGATACCTTGCCAGAACGTAGTCCACGCCCTTCATCAAGTCCTCGAACGCCTTCCCGCCGTAGTCATCGTTGATCTCGTCTGTGAACTTCTGCCCGAAGCCGGTCGAGCCGCGCCGGTTGATGAGCACGACCACGTATCCGGGCGAGGCGAATAACTGGGCGTTCCAGCGATAGCCCCAGGAATCGCCCCACATGGTCTGCGGCCCGCCGTGGCAGAGCAGCAAGAGGGGATATTTCCTGGAGGCATCGAAGCCTGGCGGGCGCACGATCAGGCCGTGCACGAGGCTGCCGTCAACCGACGGGAAGGCGAATGGCTCGGGGCGGTTCAGATCGAGCGCGGCAAGCTTTTCCGCGTTGTGCCGGGTGAGCTGGCGGATGCCGCCGCTTGTTCCGAGCGAAGCCGAGGGGCCATCCGCATTCGCGGCAAAGATCTCCGCGGGCATGGTCAGGCTCGAGCGCGTGAACACCAGCGTGCGGCCATCGCCGCTGATCGAGAGCTCGCCGTTGAAGGTGTCCCGGACGATGGCTCGAGGCTCGCTGCCCTCCGCGGCGGCCACGGCGTAGATGGGCGCCTGAGAGTTGTCCTCGGCATGGAAGTAGATCGTCCGGCTGTTCGCCGACCACACCGGACCATCGACGCTGCGGTCGAATTTCTCGGTCACGTTGATGTGCTGGCCCGACCGGCGGTCGTAGAGCATCAGCCGCCAGCGGTCGCTCTCATACCCGCCGCGGAGCTGGGCTCGGTAGGCGATCCACCGGCCGTCGGGCGAATAGCTGGGGTGGCCGTCGAAGCCCGGGTTGGAAGTGATGCGCTTGGGCTCGATGCCGCCCGCAACCGGCACGATAAACAGGTCGCCGTTGGTGCTGATCGCTTCGACAGGATCAGTCACGGCGGTGAAGCACAGCTCCCGGCTGTCCGGCGAGAAGGCGATATCGCTCGCCTCGCCGCGCTGCACGGGAGGCACATCGTAGTTGGCGCTGGGCGTGAGGTCGCGTGGCGTGCCTGCGCCGGGCGAGCCCGAGGCGCCGCCCTCCAGCGAAACCACGAATAGATGGCTGCGCTTGCCCTCGCTCCACACATCCCAGTGGCGGTAGAGCAGCCGGTCGTAAATCCGCGCCTTGACCTTGCTCTTCTCGCGCTCGGCGTCGCGCTTGCTGTTGCAGGCGTCATCGCGGCAACCGGCATAGACCTCGGAGGTGAACGCCAGCGTCTTGCCGTCGGGCGACCACCGCAGGTTGTCGGCGTCGGACGAGAGATGCGTCAGCGCGACACCCTCGCCGCCTTCGACGGAGATGACGTACACCTGCGATGTGGCGTCGCGGTTGGAAAGAAACGCGACGCTCTTGCTGTCAGGTGACCATTGCGGCTGCGAATCGTGCCCGCTGCGCGTGAGCTGCCGCGGCGCTCCGCCCGCGGTGGACACCACCCAGATGTTGCTCGCCAGGCGATTGGCCTGCCGATCGGGCGTGGAGACCCGATAGACCACCCATTTGCCGTCCGGCGAGACCTGCGGTTGGCTGACACGATCGAGACCAATCAAATCGTCAAACGTGATCGCCCGTTTGGTCGCGGCCGGCACTGCCGCGGTGAGAGCGGACTGCGCCGAGGCGACCCGAGTCGAGGCCGCGAGCGCGAGAAGCGCACAAAGGACCAAAATCCGTCGCATGGCAAGTCTCATGATTCCTCCCTGAACAATTATGGGGGCCTGGGGGCGCCAAAGGCCCAGCATGATTACATTTTCCGCCGACGATTCCAAGTCGCTGAGTAAACAGAGCGGTGGGCGCTACTTCGGCAGGGGCACGCCTACGGCCCAGACGTAGCCGTCCGGGTCGGCCACCATGACCTCGCGCCAGCCGTGGGGTTTGTCCGTGACAGGCTGGATCACGGTGGCGCCGTTCGCTCGGGCGCGGGCTTCAAGCGCGTCGGGGTCAATGCCGAACAGGCGCAGCTCGGCGCCGGTGCCTCGCGGTGCTGCGGCGGCCAGCCGGGGTGCCAGGGGGTGCTGGTCGTAAGTGTGGTCGGCGTGCAGCATGAATTCGATTCCGGCGAGCTCCATGGCGGCGAAGTCAGCATCACGGTAGTGCGACTTTGCGGCCAGTACGCCGGTGTAGAACGCCACCGAGCGCGCCAGGTCGCGCACCAGCAGGTTCACGGTGAAGCGCGGAAGGCGTCGGCCGTAATGCTCGGCCGGCATCCATGGCTCGCCCGTGCGTTTCTTGGTGATCGCGACTCCCCTGCTGCGTACTTCGCTACGATTGGTGGCCCGATTTCCTCTCAAAAACGCTCCGCCAGCCAGGCCAGGCGCGTTTTATTTGGCCCTGACGGGGGCGCGGGAGCGCAGGATCGGCTCGAGAACGTCCGGCCGGCCCGGCTCGCGCTCGAGATGCGGATAGCGCTCGCCATCATGGTAGTCGAGCCGGAAAGTTTTGTAATACTCCGCGTTCTCGACAAGCAATTCGATGGGTTCAGCGCCGCCCTTGGCGCTGCGGATGGCCTCGCGCAGCACCACCGGCGACCATTGCCGCCCGTTGACGGCGATCAGCTTCATGCCAGGACCGATCCCGGCCTGCGCCGCCGGCGACCCGGGGATGACGTCGAGGACCTTGCCATCGTCCTTGTCGTTTTCCTTATGTCGGAGGATCACGCCGAGGGAAAACCGCACGTCGAAGACATCCGTGGCTTCCTCGGCCGCGCGCAGGTGCTCGTTCACAACCTCGGTATAGACCAGTCTCCAGCCGCCGCCTTCAATGCCGCCGAGCGGCGCGTGCGGCCCGTTGGATTCCAGCCGGGTGAGGAAGAAGTTCCGCCAGTCGTACGCAGCCGCCTCATTCAACGCTGTAACCACGTCTTCGAACGTGTAGGTGACAACAACGGGCGCGCCACTCGATCCGCCATAAAATTGCCGGCAGAAATCGTCGAGCGAACGCGCGCCGTGGCTCCGCTGCCGGATGATGGTATCGGCCTCGAGCCAGATCAAGTCGCTTTCGTCGTAAAAATCCACGCCGCGCCGCCAGGAAGCCCAATCGGGCCGCGCCCCATAGAGCGATTGCGCGGCGACGGCCGTATCGGCCAGCGGCCGCCAGGTCCGGCCGGGCCGCTGATCCAGGTACGCGGCCACCCAGGCCAGTTGTTCGCGGTACTGCTCCGGCGTCCGCAGGCCGCTGCGAGCGGCGAGCACGCCGCCCAGGTACTGCGTCAGTCCCTCGTACACCCAGAGCAGCTCACCGCGCATGGGTTGCTGGAAATCAGGTGTGGCCAGTCCGGCCGGACGGCGGTACTTGCCGTTCCAGGAATGCACGAACTCATGCGGCAGCAGCCCGGCGAACAGGAGGTAGAGGTCCGGATCGCTCAGGGCGCGTTCAGCGGCGCGGTTATCGCTCGATTGGTGGTGCTCCAGGCCAAAAGGGTGGATGTAATCGCTCAGCGCAAGAAGGAAATCATAGTGCCGGTAGTGCCGCGCCCCGAATAGCGCTCCGGCCTCGGCCACGAGTCGCTTGAACCGGTCCACGAGTTCCGTGCTGATGGCGACGGCCGCGGCGCTGTCGCCGGCCAGGTCCAATTGATGTGCGGGCGATTCGCCGGGGGAGAGCGCGACCGCTCGGAAATACGCTCCGGCGATCACCGGCGAGTCCACCAGAGTGGTGAGCGAGACGGGCTGAAACTTGATCTCCCCGGCCGATTCGGCGGCCACCTCGAGCGCGGTGCCGAATTTCCAGCCTGCGGGCAGCCGCAGGCTGGCAGCGTAGGTCAATGCGTCGCTCTTGCTGCCCTGCGGATAGAGCACCAGCAGATTCCATTCCAGCACCGCGAGTTGTGCGGTTGCGGCCGGGCTCGCGCTGAATCCTTCTCCCCGGCTGGGTGAGAGGTAATCGAGCGTCACTTCGACCGAGTCGGCTCCGGCAGGCACTTCGCAGTGGAAGGCGTACATGTCCACGGCGTCTCGCCGCCAGGCCAGCGGCTTCCCGCCGGCAGTAAACTTCACCCCCGCCAGGTCCGCGATGGGGCCGGAGGGCTCGTGCTCGCCGGGAATCCATTGCGGATATTCCAGCGTCAGCGGGCCCGGCGCGGCAGGGATCGCCAGGCGCGCGTGGAAGATGCGGCGCGGCGCCTCGCGCAGGTCTACCGCGATCTGGATGGGCGGCGGATCCTTCGCCGGCAGTGGCGCAGCGCTCAAACCCAGCGCAACCAGCGCCGCGATTCCGAATGCAACCTTGCTTCCTGTGCTTTTCTGCATTTCTGCTTCCTCCGCCCGCCTGTTAGCGCCGCGTGCTGAACGATGGACCGAAGTTCGCGCGCTGTGGGCGCGCCAGATTATCACATATCCTCGCCTTCATTCGTCAGGTGAGCCGTGGAAATCGGTTCGTCACCGGCGGCGTCGCGCCTGCCCTGATCAACTGGTGCGGCTGCGTCACTGGGGAATTTGCTAGAATCGCGGCGGCTTTGGGGGGTCGCAAGCGTGTCGAAGCTTTTCGCGATGCAGAAAGCCATGAGCCGGCTGGTTCACGACGGCGATACCGCGGGATGGGTCGCCGAGGCGATCGCGCCGTGACCCAGGCGCTTTTTCCTCGCAGCTTTCGCAAGGCCTACCCGGAGGCTGTCCGCGGCGAGGGGTGCTATGTCTTCACCGCCGATGGCAAGAGATATCTGGACGCTGCCGGCGGAGCGGCCGTGGTGACCATCGGTCACGGCGTCGCCGCCATCGGCCGCGCCATGGCCGAGCAGGCTGCCCGGCTCGCCTTCGCGCACACTTCGCAGTTCCAGACCGATGTCGCCGAGCGCCTGGCCGCCCGCCTGCGCGCCCTGGCCCCTCCGGAGTTTCGCCAGGCCGGCCGCGTCTATTTCACTTCGGGCGGCTCGGAAGCGACCGAAACGGCCATCAAGCTCTCGCGTCAGTATTTCGTCGAGCGCGGCGAGCTATCGCGCACGCGCATTGTCTCCCGCTGGCAAAGCTACCACGGCAGCACGCTCGGCGCGCTCGCCGTAAGCGGCAACCGGCGCCGGCGGGCGCCCTATACGCCCTTGTTGCCTGACTGGGGTCATATTCCGCCGTGTTACTGCTACCGCTGCCCTCTGGATCTCACCTATCCGCAATGCAACGTCGCCTGTGCCGACGAGCTCGAAAAATTTGTCGCCGCCCATGGGGCGGACACCGTCGCGGCGTTCATTTTTGAGCCGGTTGTCGGCGCCACGCTTGGCGCCGTCGTGCCGCCCGAGGGCTACCTCCAGCGCATCGCGGAGATCTGCCGCCGCCACGGCATCCTGCTGATCGCCGATGAAGTGATGACCGGCATGGGCCGCACGGGAAGGCCATTCGCCGTCGAGCATTGGGGCGTCGAGCCGGACATGATCCTCGTCGGCAAGGGCGTGGCCAGCGGCTACGCGCCGCTGGGCGCGGTCCTGGTCGCGCCGCACGTCGGCGAAACGATCGCTCGCGGCTCGGGCATTTTCGAGCACGGCTTCACTTATCAGGCTCACCCGGTGGCCACGGCCGCCGGGCTCGCCGTGCTCGACTTCATCGAACAGCACCGCCTGTTCGAGCGCGTCGAGGCTGCGGGGCGCGAGCTGTTGCGGGTGCTCGAGCCGCTACGGAGTCACCGGTTGGTGGGCGACGTCCGCGGCCGAGGCCTGCTGGCCGGAGTGGAATTCGTCAAGGACCAGGCGACGCGCGAGGCGTTTCCGCGGGAGGCCCAGATGGCCGAGCGCGTTCGCCAGGCCGCGCTCGACCGCGGCGTGACGTCCTATCCCATCCAGGGCTGTGTGGACGGCGAGCGAGGCGACCTCATCCTGTTGGCGCCGCCGTTTATCATCACTTCCGATGAAATCGGAGAGATTGGCCGCGTGCTCGCAGCGGCGGTCGAGCAAGTGGCGCGAGCTTGATCTGAACTCGTCTCTACGGGGGCAGTGATGGCGCACGGTCGAATCGTTCAAGTTGCGGTCGAAGGGATGGTGGCGCTGATCCTGGCGGCCGGTCTCACGCTCGCGGCGCCCCCGCAGACCCGTCCGCCCGCCAAGGCGCCTGCCCGGCCTCGCCGGCTGATTACGCTGGGCTTTTCTCCTGCCGCCGCGCGCGCCGAGCGGCAGGTGGAGGAAAAGTTCAAGGCTATTCCGTCCGCCGAGGAAGCTCGCAAGCACCACCGCTTCCTCACCGCCGAGCCGCACCCGGCCGGCAGCGAGCGCAATTACGAACTGGCGCAGTACATCGCCGACCTCTGGAAGCAGCAGGGCTGGGAAGACGTCACCCTCCGCCGCTACGATGTGCTCAGCTCGTCGCCTCGCGAAGTTTCGGCGCAGATGGTCAGCCCCGTCCAGTACCAGTTGGGCCTCCGTGAAGACCCCTATGATGTGGACCCGGACACCAAAAACCCCCGCGTGCGCTCGGGCTATCTGGGTTTTTCCGCCTCGGGGGAAGTCACCGCGCCGGTGGTGTACGCGCATAGCGGCAATCCGGAGGATTACGAGCTGCTGCGGCTCAACGGCATCGCCGTCAAAGGCAAAATTGTCCTGGTGCGCTACTCCAACCCGTACAGCTACCGTGGGTTCAAAGCGCTCACGGCCGAGCGCGAGGGCGCGGCGGCCCTGCTGATCTATTCCGACCCCGCCGAAGACGGCTACAGCCGCGGCAAGGTGTTCCCCGACGGGCCGTGGGGGCCGGCGAGCCACATCCAGCGCGGCGCAATCACCTACGACTTCCTGGTGCCCGGCGACCCCCTCACGCCCGGCTGGGCCTCGGTGCCGGGCGCGCGGCGCATCCCCGTCGAGCAGGCCGTTTCGGTGCCCAAGATCATGGCCGTGGCCATCTCCTGGCGCGATGCGCGCCCGCTGCTTGAGCACATGGATGGTCCCGAAGCACCGAAAGATTGGCAGGGTGCAATGCCGATCACCTATCGCCTGGGCGGAACCGCTGTGCGCCTGCACCTGAAGGTGGACATGGACACGAGCGTGCGCCCGAACTACGTCGTCGAGGCGCGCATCGGCGGCGCCGAGGTGCCCGACGAGTGGGTCCTGCTCGGGAACCATCGCGACGCCTGGGAATTTGGCGGCGTGGACCCTTCGAGCGGCACCGCTTCGATGCTCGAGCTCTCCCGGGCCTTCGGAGCGCTCAAGCAACAGGGGATTCGCCCGCGGCGGACGCTGGTGATCTGCAGCTGGGACGGCGAAGAGTACGCCCTGACGGGCTCGACCGAATGGGGCGAGCAGTTCGCCGAGGAGCTCCAGAAGAAGCTCGTCGCCTACCTCAACGTGGACTCATCGACTTCCGGGCCCAATTTTCAGGGGGAGGCCGTGGCGTCGCTCGCGCCGCTGCTGGTCGAAGTCAGCCGCAGTCTCCAGGACCCTTCGGGCGTGTCGCTCTACCGTGCGTGGAGAGCATCCTCCGGGAGGGCGCGGCGCGCGGGCCGCAGCACCCGGCCTGTCACCGATGCGAATCTGGTGGATACGCGAATCGGCAGCGGTTCCGACCACACGGTCTTCCTCAATTTTCTCGGCCGGCCGACGATTGGTCTGCACTTCGACGGCCCCTACGGCGTCTATCACTCGATGTATGACAATTTCTACTGGATGAATCATTTCGGTGACCCCGGCTACCGTTACCATCGGCTGATGGCGCAGCTCTGGGG
>JBASRK010000272.1:0-17240 GCA_049273775.1 Candidatus Acidiferrales bacterium | reverse complement strand
CCTCGGCTATCTTGCCTTTCTTGACCTCGCGGTCCAGGTTTTTCGCGATGTTCTCGAGGGCGCGGTCGATGAACCGCGTTTCCACATCGCGGAGTAGGACCGAAAACCCGGCCTTGGCAAAGACATGCGCGATGCCGTTGCCCATCGTGCCCGCGCCGAGCACAGCCACGGTCCCGATGGCGTCAACTTCCATGAAGCCTCCGAGGGCACACAGGATGCGGAGGACGCAAAGGAAGCATAGGAGGCGGACGAAGGTCAAGCCCGGCTACGCCGGCGGGGCGCCCGCCAGGACTTCGCGGACGATTTCGCGGGCGCGCGCTTCATCTCCAAGCCGGACACGGATTGCAAAGACGGGACGCGAGAAAAAAGTGGAAGGATGGAGCGACGGCGGCAGGGTTTCAAAGCCCCGGGCGCGTGTCTTATCGAGTGGAATGCCCATTTCTTCGAGCGCCCTTACGATGGCGCGAAAGAAGTTTGGGTCTCGGCCGCTCCAAAGAAGCGTGAGTTCGCTCAGCCCGGCTTTTCTGAGGGGCCAGAACATCGGATCCACCCCTCGTTTAGACGGAGAAGAGCCACAAAAAGGTACGAGCGATGCGTCACGTTAACCCGGCGGGGTGCCCTCGATCACTTCGCGGACGATTTCGCGGGCCGCTTCTGCATCTTCTGGCTGGACCAGCAGGCGATGTGCACTCGTATCCGATCGAGAGCGGGACGCGATGCCGTTTTCACGAAGGCAGTCGCTGAGGATCTGCGCCATCCCCTCGTCGTTCCCGGACCAGACGACGGCGGAGGCCGCTGCGGGGTCCCAGTCCTCCGGAATCTCTCGCTCCGGCGCGCTCGCCGAGTCATTCTGATCGCCCGCGTCAGCCTTGATCGGCGATTCCTCAGGCTCCCGGTCAAGCACGCCTTCCACGATGCGCTTCGCGCCCGGCAAATCGGATCGATAGACGCGAATCTCGAAGCCGCCCGTGGAGTCGAATACGCTGGGAAATGGCGAGGCTGCCTTTGCTCTGGGGTCGTGTCCCAGGTCACTCAAGTAAAGGATTTGCGCTTCGTCC
The DNA here is from genome assembly GCA_049273775.1 of Candidatus Acidiferrales bacterium. Lineage (GTDB taxonomy): Bacteria > Acidobacteriota > Terriglobia > Acidiferrales > UBA7541 > JBASRK01. The sequence continues at coordinate 16,182 of JBASRK010000272.1, read as the reverse complement.
AAAGCGTTCAAGATCGTTGTGTAAACAACAGGATCTGCTCCGCTCCAGAGCAAGGCCGCCGATTCCCCGCCCGGATCCCCGGATGAAGCTTTCCGGGCGACCTCTTGCGGCAGCGCGTTGACCAACGCAACGTGGCAATCAGCGCAGCGGAAAAAGCCTTCGCGGTATTCAGCTTTGCAGAGCGAGCAAAACATCGAGCTGTCAAGGCAACTTGGGAGTGCGGGAGCTTGCTCCCGCTTTCGGAAAGCGGCGGCACCCTTCGGCTCCGCTTAGGGTAAGCGCCGCCGCACGCCACAGTGGCGGGCTGAAGTGCGCCGCCAAATGGAACCGGCGAAGGAGGGCTACCGCTCGACGGCCATGGCCACGGCGTTGCCGCCGCCCAGGCACAACGCCGCGATGCCGCGCTTCAGCTTGCGCCGCTCGAGCTCGTAGAGCAGCGTCACCAGGATGCGCGCCCCCGAAGCGCCGATGGGGTGGCCCAGCGCGACCGCGCCTCCGTTGACGTTTACTTTTGCCGGGTCCAGCCGCAGCTCGCGCATCACCGCCAGCGCTTGCACCGAAAACGCCTCGTTCAGCTCAATCAGGTCCACGTCGCGGTCGCGGTCCCAGCCGGTTTTCTTCAGCAGCTTTTCGACAGCCTCGACCGGCGCCATCATCACCCACTTCGGCTCAACTCCGCTGACGGCCTGCGCCACGATCCGCGCCATCGGAGTTTTCCCCAGCCGCGAGGCGTTGCGTTCGCTCGTAACCACCACGGCGGCGGCGCCGTCGTTGGTGCCCGGGGCGTTGCCGGCGGTGACGCTGCCGTCCTTCTTGAACGCCGGCCGCAACTTCGCCAGCGCCTCGATGGTGGTGTCTTCCCTCGGCGACTCGTCGTACTTGATCACCAGCGGCTCGCCTTTCTTCTGCGGCACCTCGACGGGCAGGATCTGCGATTCAAAGAAGCACGACTTCCGCGCCTGCACGGCCTTCTGGTGGCTTGCGACCGCGAACTGGTCCTGCTCCTGCCGCGAGATCTTATACTTTTCCGCCACCAGCTCGCCGGTCATGCCCATATGAAAATCCTCGAAGGCGTCCCACAGGCCGTCTTTGATCATCGAGTCCACGATTTCGCCGTTGCCCAGGCGATAGCCGGTGCGCGCCAGCGGCAGCATGTAGGGACAGTTGGACATGGATTCCATGCCGCCTCCCACCGCAACTTCGGTCTCGCCGAGCTGCACGCCCTGCGCGGCCAGGCCGACAGCCTTCAGGCCCGAGCCGCAGACTTTGTTCACCGTCATTGCCGCCACGCGGTGATGCAGCCCGCCGCGCAGGCCCGCCTGCCGCGCCGGGTTCTGACCCAGACCCGCCGACACGACATTGCCCATGACAATTTCGTCCACCTGCTGAGGATCCACGCCCGCGCGGCGCACGGCTTCGGCCACAACCTTCGCGCCGAGTTCGGTCGCCGTAAACGACGCCAACCCTCCCTGAAACTTTCCGATGGGCGTGCGCACGGCGCTCAGAATGACAGGCTGTTCCATGGCGGCTTCTCCCTTCGTCGCTATGCTCAAAGTATAGACCGGGCGCACAGGCAGGTCAATTTCTGCGCGGGGTAGTATCCTAAGGGAAAAATTCGGCTACACCCGGCGTCGAGTGTAGGAGCGCCGCAAACACGGGTCAAGTCGATCTTGGGGTTCTCTACCTACCCCCCTAAAGACCACACACTCCGGCGAACATGATGGGGTGAGCAGCGAGCACCTCTGTTTCTGGCACACCGTCGGCGAAACATAGGGCGAACCCCGTCAAATCCATGTGGGGGTGAATGGGGGAGACCCCCCTTCGCTCTGCACCCCCTTGCCCCCGACGCCGTGCGGATTGCCTGTCTCAAATTGGCTTCGCTAAGATGTGGGTTGCCGTGGAGCCGGACGACCAAAAATTGCCAGGCAGCTTCGACTTCATTCTCGACGCTGTCTCCGCCGATCACGACATCAATGCCTACATCAATCTGTTGCGCCGCGATGGCAAACATCACGCTCGTCGGCGCGCCGGAGAAGCCACTCGCGGTTTCGGCATTCGGCCTGATCATGGGCCGCCGCAGCCTCTCCGGATCGCCTATTGGCGGTACGCGCGAAACCCAGGAGATGCTCGACTATTGCGGGAAGGACAACATTACCGCCGATGCCGAAGTGATCCCCATCCAGAAGGTCAACGAAGCCTACGAAAGATTGCTCAAGTCCGATGTGAAGTACCGCTTCTCCATCGATATGGCTTCTCTCAAATCTGAATAGCCGAGGTGGTACCTCGAAGGAGAAATCTACTTGGGAAGATCGGAGAACGGAAGAAGGCGACACCGGCTCAGATAGCGCTCGCTTGGCTGCTAGCGCAGAAGCCGTGGATCGTTCCAATCCCAGGTACGACCAAGCTGCGGCGCCTCGAAGAAAATATCGGAGCAGCTGCCGTCGAACTTACATCCGACGATCTCCGCGAGATCGAAAGCGCTTCCTCAAAGATCAAGGTGGAAGGGGCTCGGTACCCGGAAAGGCTGGAGCAAATGACCGGTCTCTGAGCGGTAACAGATTCGAAACATGAAGGAGAGGAGTATGCGAGTTGGCATTCTCGGTTCGGGGTTGATGGGCGGCAAGCTCGGAACGATCTTTGCGCGAGCTGGACATGAAGTCGTATTCAGTTACGCCCGCAGCGAGCAGAAGCTGAAGACGCTCGCACGCGAGGCAAAGGGCAACGCGAGGCCCGGCACACCGCGTGATGCCACGCAGGAAGCGGACGCGGTATTGCTGGCCGTCCACTGGTCGCGGGTCGACGATGTGCTGAAGCAGGCAGGCGATTTGTCCGGCAAGGTGATCGTAACCTGCTCACTCCCGATGGATGCTGGCAACACGAGACTCATCATTGCCAGCACCTCGTCGGGAGCGGAAGAGCTTGCAAGGAAAGTTCCACGGGCTTATGTAGTCTCGGCTTTCAATACCGTTCCCAGTGAGGTGCTGTTCGGAGTGTTCGAAGCCAAGCGCAAGAACACCTGCCCCAGCCTGGTGTACTGCGGCGACGACCAGAGCGCCAAAGATGTGGCCGCCAAGCTGATCGATGACGCGGGTTTTGATCCGGTCGATGCTGGCCCTCTTCAGATCGCTCGGTACACAGAGCCGTTCGCGCTGCTCGTTGCCCAACTCGCATATGAGGGCGAAGGCGGTCCGGAACTGGCCTATCGGTTCGAGCGGTTCGGGAGATAGGAACACCAAGTTGCAACTGAAGGAGTTCAGAAAATGGAAATCAAGAGAATTGGCTCGCAACCCTCTGTCAAGGGGCCGTCAGAGTGGTTCACTGGCACTGTACGGATCGATCCGCTCTTTCAGGCACCCGATCCGGCACTTGTTCAAGGTGCCAGCGTAACCTTCGAGCCGGGCGCGCGGACTGCATGGCACACGCATCCACTCGGTCAGACTCTCATCGTCACGGCTGGCCACTTGGTCTAGGGTGGGGTATTGCTGGGCCGCAGTGACACCGGGTTCTTCCTCAACCTGACCGCGCTGCACGTCTGCGCCTAAGAGTCAATAACGATATCTAAATTCACTTCCCAATTCTGCGCAAACATGGCATCAGAAAAGAAAGCATGGTCACCCCTTCTGCGCCGTTCGACACCTCGCGCTGGTCTCTCCGACCGCTACAAATCTCTGTGTTCGGCGGAGTGCGATTGACGTCTTCCTCGGACACAGTGAGTCAACTCAGCGTCGGCGATGAACTTGTCAGTCGGCGGGCGCAGGCAACTCTGCTGCAGGTCCGCGATTTGACCGTGCGGCTCGAGGCCAGCACGGGAGGCTTTGTCCACGCGATCGAAGGAGTCAGTCTTGACGTCGCCGCTGGCGAAGCAGTGGGAATTCTCGGCGAGTCCGGCTGCGGAAAGACAACCGTAGCTCTGGCGCTGCTGCGTTTGCTACCTCGGGACGGGCAGATCGTACGTGGGTCGGTTGAATTTGCCGGCTGCGATCTGGTCGCCGCGGACGAGAGCGAGCTCGAAAAAATCCGCGGCGCGGGCATCTCGCTGATCTTTCAGGAGCCCGGGATCGCGTTGAATCCGGTGATGCGCGTGGGCGATCAGGTGAGCGAGGTGATCTACGCACACCGCAAGTGGAACTGGAAGCGGTGCCGCGAAGAAGCAGCCGCAGCAGTGGCGGAAGTCTTCCCACGCGACGCCGCGCGCATTTCTCGTACTTACCCCCACGAGCTGAGCGGGGGGCAGCGACAGCGCGTACTCATCGCGCAGGCCATCGCCTGCGGGCCGGCGCTGGTGATCGCCGATGAACCCACCGCAGCGCTCGACACTACTACTCAGGCGGAAATCCTCGCGCTGATCAAGCAGCTTAAGCAGCGGCTGCGGGTTGCCTTGGTGTTGATCACTCATAATCCCGCTCTCCTCGTGGGCCTCGCCGATCGTATCCTGGTGATGTATGCCGGTCGCGTCGTCGAGGAGGGTCCGCTCGAGCAGGTTTATCACGAGCCACTGCATCCCTACACGCGGGGCTTGCTCCGCTCCGTTCCCGAGCCCGGCAGTGCAGGCGCGGCTGGGCCGAAAACACCGCTACCCACGATCCCTGGAAGTCCGCCCGACTTGGCGCGTCTGCCGGCGGGATGCCACTTTGAGCCTCGCTGCGCGGACCGCATGGCGGTCTGCACCACCCGCGAGCCAGGGGAAGTGCGGCCTGAAGTGGCGCGGCGGGTGAGGTGCTTCAAGTATGGCGGCTGAGCAACAGATTCCACCGAGAGCCTCTGTGCCATTCGTGCGTGTCGAGAACCTGTGCAAGTCCTACGCGCGACGGCGGTGGCTTTCGGGCGAAAGATCCGTGGTTCCGGCGCTCGATGGAGTAAGCCTGACGATTTGTGCTGCTACCACACTCGCCCTGGTGGGCGAATCCGGATCGGGAAAATCCACGCTGGCGCGCTGTCTGATTCGATTGGATGAGCCGGATTCCGGCCGCATCTGGTTCCATGGCAAAGATCTGCTGTCGCTCAACGCTGAGGAGCTGCGAGCGTTCCGGCAAGAGGTTCAGCTCATCTTTCAAGATCCCGCCTCGGCGCTAAATCCCCGCCTGACGGCTGAGGAAATCGTCGCCGAGCCCCTGGTGGTTCAGCGACGCGGCCACCGGCGCGAGCGACGAGAGAAGGCATTCGAGCTGATGGAGCAGGTAGGGCTTGCGCGGCAATGGGCCGGCCGTTCGCCCGCCGAGTTCAGTGGAGGCCAACGTCAACGACTGGCAATTGCACGCGCGCTCGCTCTCGAACCGAAGTTGCTCATCCTTGACGAGGCGCTGTCTGCGCTCGATCTTGGCATCCAGGCACAAGTCGTGAATCTGCTGCTCGGACTGCAGGCGTTGCGCGGGCTCGCCTATCTCTTTATCACGCACGACCTCAGCATGGTTGGCCACTTGGCCGATGAAGTCGCCGTGATGCAACACGGTAGAATCGTGGAACGCGCTACGCCTCCGGAGCTCTTGCACCAACCGCAGCATCCCCACAGCCAGGCCCTGGTGGCCGCGATGTCTGCGCTCACGGCTTCTGCAGCCGGCCAAGCGGTGCTGTGATGCCGTACTTCGCCCGCCGCCTCCTCCATGGCGTCTTCCTCTTGTTTGGTGTCTCCGTGCTTTCTTTCCTCTTTGCCTCGTTGGCGCCGGGCAGCTTCTTTGACGAAATGCGCATGAATCCCCAAATCTCGCCGCAGACAGTCGCAGCGCTGAGGGCACAATTTGGCCTCGACCAGCCGCTACCGGTGCGGTACGTGCTCTGGCTGAAGTCAGTTCTCCACGGCGAGTTGGGTTTCTCGTTCGCATACAACAGCCCGGCGGCGCCGCTGCTTTGGGTGCGCGCACGAAACACGCTGACGCTGACGGCATCGGCCACACTGCTTGCCTGGCTCATTGCGATCCCCGTGGGCGTGTGGACCGCCGCGCGAAAAGGGAGCACCGCCGACCGCCTGACGTCCGCCAGTACTGCCGTAATGCTGGGCGTTCCTGACCTGCTGTTGGCGCTGGGGCTGTTGCTTCTGGCGGTGCGAACCGGCTGGTTCCCAACGGGGGGAATGGTGTCACCGAGCTTTGAGGCGATGTGCTTCGGACAAAAGGTGAAGGACGTGGCAGCACATCTGGCGTTGCCGGTTGTGGCGCTGTTGGCGGGCACGCTGCCGGTGCTCGTGCGGCACGTCCGAGCTGCCATGATCGAGGTGCTGGACTCGACGTTCATTCGCGCGGCCCGTGGCCACGGCATCCCGCGCCAGCGGTTGCTCTTCCGCTACGCCTTGCCGGCAGCGGCGAATCCATTGATCTCCCTGCTCGGATTCTCTGTGGGCACGCTGCTCAGCGCTTCGCTTCTGATCGAAGTAGTGATGAGCTGGCCTGGTCTGGGGCCGTTGTTCCTCGAAGCCATCCTGGCGCGCGATCTGTACCTGGTGATCGGCGGGGTGATGCTCTCCACTCTTTTTCTGCTGGCGGGAAACTTCCTCTCAGACGTGCTCCTCTATATAGGGGATCCGCGGATCCGGGCTCAGTAGCGGGTCTCGAAATGCAGCGACGCAAAAAACTCGAGGGCATCGTGGTGGTGCTCGCCACATTACACGGCGTGGTGTTGGGGGCGGGCTTCTTTGCACCGTATGACACCGCCGCACAGAACCGTGAACTTCCCTTTGCGCCGCCGACGCAGCTTCACTTCACTGACGCGCGAAGAAACTTTCACCTGCGACCCTTCTTTTATCGCTGGGTACCGCGCGCAGGGGTCTACGGGGAATATGAAGAGAATCGCAGCGGCCCCTGCCCGGTGCGCTTCTTCGTGGAGGGGACGCCGTACAGAATCGCGGGTTGGTTGCCTGCGCGGCTGCATTTGTTCGGGACGGACGAGCCTGCCCGGATTTTCCTTCTCGGCAGCGATGGATATGGGCGGGATCTGTTCTCGCGTGTGCTCTACGGTGTGCAAATCTCACTTCTGGCCGGCTTGCTGGCAGCGGGACTTTCGATTGGCCTCGGCCTGCTGTTAGGCGCGCTGGCCGGCTTTTACGGCAGCTGGCTCGACGAGATCCTGATGCGCGGCGCTGAGCTTTTCCTTGCGCTGCCGTGGCTGTACCTATTGTTCGCCATCCGCGCATTCCTGCCTTTGCAGATCAGCCCCGCGCAGGCCTTCCTGCTGCTGATTGTCGTCATCGGCGGGATTGGCTGGGCACGGCCAGCACGGCTGGTCCGCGGCGTGGTTCTGAGTGCGCGCGAGCGCGACTACGTGAAGGCGGCACGAGGTTTCGGCGCGTCCGATATCTATCTGCTGCGTCGTCACGTGCTGCCGCAAACCTTTGGTTTGCTGCTCACCCAGGCCGCTATCCTCGTGCCTCAATACATTCTGGCTGAGGTGACCTTATCCTTTCTCGGCCTGGGTGTCAGCGAGCCTGTGCCGAGCTGGGGCAACATGCTTGCCAATCTGCAGCATTACGACGTGCTGGCGTCTTATTGGTGGATGTATCTGCCCGGGCTCTTGCTGGTGCTGTTCTTTCTTGGGTACTCGGCGCTGGCCAGCGCGCTTCACGAGCGGGTGGGAGCCGTCATCATCTAATCGGCGACGAATCCTCTTGCGCAAGAGGGAGTGCATTGTATGACCCGCAACCTGTTGAGAGGCCTTGCCGCTATCCTGGCTTCCGCGGCGCTGTGTGCTGTGGCTTCGAACCCGCCGCGGATTCTCGCAGCTCCTGCGGAAGAGCTTCAGGTTACTGGAGGTGAAGTCGGCCGGTACGGCGGCAGGTTGGTGATGGCGCTGCGTGCCGAGCCCAAGACGCTCAACCCTGTCACTCATGTGGACAGCACCTCGCGGGATGTCATCTGGCGGATGATGGCCGACCTGATTCACATCAACCGCTCGACGCAACAGACCGAGCCGGCACTGGCAAAGTCTTGGAAGGTGTCGGGCGATGGTCTTCGCTACACGCTGAAGCTGCGCCGGGGCCTGCGCTTTTCGGACGGACATCCGCTCGACGCCGAAGATGTTCTGTTCAGCTTCCAGGTGTATCTCGACGAAAACGTGCACGCCCCGCAGCGCGACCTGTTGATGATCGGGGGCAAGCCCATCGTCGTGCGCAAGCTCGACGGCGAGACGCTGGTGTTTGAGCTTGCCCAACCGTACGGAGCAGCTGAGCGACTGTTCGACGGCTTTGCGATTCTGCCGCGGCACCTCTTGCAGCAGGCGTACCACGAGGGCAAGCTTGCGCAAGCTTGGTTGCCCACCACGCCGCCAGGGCAAATCGCGGGCCTGGGGCCTTTTCGCTTGAAGGAATATGTAGCCGGGCAAAGGGTTGTTCTCGAGCGAAACCCCTACTACTGGAAAGCTGATCGCCAGGGCAACCGGTTACCATACCTCGACGAAGTCGTGTTCCTGTTCGTGGGCAGTGAAGACGCGCAAGTGATTCGTTTCCAGGCGGGCGAGACGGACTTGATCAGCCGAGTCAACGCCGAAAACTACGCAGTCCTCGCGCGACAGCAGCAGGCTCGCGGCTACTCGATGTACGACCTCGGCGCCAGTCTGGAGTACAACTTCCTGTTCTTCAACCTCAACGACCTGAGCGGTAAACCACGGCCACAAATCGCGCGCAAGCAGAAGTGGTTCCGGTCATTGAACTTCCGCCAGACAGTTTCCGCGGCGATCGACCGCGAGGGTTTGGTGCGGCTGGTCTATCAGGGCCGCGCAGTGCCTTTGTGGGGGCAGGTAACGCCCGGAAACAAGCTCTGGTTCAATTCGGCGCTGCTGCGGCCGCCGCGTTCGCTCGACCATGCTCGGGAACTCCTACGTGGCGCAGGCTTCTCTTGGAGGGATCCTTCCACGCTGTTAGACCCTGATGGCGAGATAGTGGAATTCTCGATCATCACCAGCGCGTCGAACGCTGAGCGCATGAAGATGTCCACCATTATCCAGGACGATTTGAAGCAGCTTGGCATGCGTGTGCGCGTCGTGCCGCTCGAATTCCGCGCGCTGTTGGATCGAGTCTTCCAGAGCCGTGACTTCGAAGCCTGCGTGCTCGCTCTAGGTGGCGGCGATGGTGACCCGAACACCGAAATGAGCGTCTGGGAATCCAGCGGCGGGCAGCATCTCTGGAACCTTGGCGAGGCCCAGGCCGCGACCCCGTGGGAGGCCGAGATCGACCGCATGATGCAGCGGCAACTGACGGCGCGAAAGCAGGAGGAGCGCAAGCGCCTCTATGATCGTGTACAGCAACTTGTGGCGGAAAACCAGCCGATGGTTTTCCTACTGAGCCCCCACCTGCTGGTCGGCGCTAAGAACGGCCTGGCCAATTTCCGCCCAGCGATCCTGGACCATTACACCTTGTGGAATGTGGAAGAACTCTTCTGGCGCCAGGCAAGTTCAGCGAAGAGACCGTGACCAGGCAGGAAACCACAGCTCCGATAGCGAAAGGTCTCTCCTGGTCGGATGCCAGCCTGCTGCGGGAGTGCCTGAAGGGCAATGAGGAAGCGTGGGCGGCGCTAATCGAGAAGTATAAAAACCTCATCTTTTCCATTCCCATCAAGTATGGATTCTCCTCAGACGAAGCGGCAGAAATCTTTCAGGCGGTCTGCCTCGAGTTGCTTGCCAAGTTGCCGAGCCTGCGGGAGCCGCGCGCTCTGCCCAAGTGGCTAATCCAGGTCACTTCCCACAAGTGCTATCACTGGAAGCAGCGCGAGAACCGCTACGTTTCTGGCGAACAGGCGGAAGCGGCGTTCGATTTGCTTGTCGATCCACTCGAGAACACGGAGAAGGCGCTCCACGAAGCCGAGCAGGAGCAGATCCTGCGTCAGGCCCTATCTGGGTTAGCACCGCGCTGCCACCAGCTTGTCCAAATGCTGTTCTTCGAAACGCCGGCGCGACCTTACTCGGAAATCGCCCAAAGCCTGGGAATTGCCGTAGGCTCGGTCGGCTTCATCCGCGGGCGGTGTCTCGAACGGTTGCGGCAGCAGCTGGAGAAGGCGGGGTTCCGATGAAGCCCAAGGGAAGCAAGCAGGCTCAGCGGCGGCACCGCTTACTCCTGGAGCTGGCCGGCCTTTCGAATGCTCCAAGTCGAGAGAAATTTCTGAGGCGTCATCCGGGGCTTCTGCGCCGCGCTGTGATTTTGCAGCTCACCGAAACAGTCCTGGAACGCGTGCGGGTGGACACGCAACAAGCCCTTGGGCTCGCCGAGGCTGCCGTGGCCATTGCGCGAAAACTCGGCCAGCGCGAGCCCTTGGCTCGCAGTTTACGAGCAAAGGCCAACGCCCTGTATGCGTTGGGCCGGAATAAATCTGCGGTCGAGCTCCACGAACAGGCTCTCCGTCTTTTCGAGGCTCTGGGAAACACAGCCGAACAAGGCCGAACGCTCAGCGCCTCGATTCAGCCTCTAATTCTGCTCGGTGCTTACGATCGCGCTTTCGCAGCTGCTGACCAAGCCCAGCAGATTTTTGCGCAAAGCGGAGAGGAGCGGCGGTTGGCCCGTTTGGAAATCAATCGGGGAAACATTTTTCACCGCCAGGACAGGTTCGAAGAAGCGCTGGCCTGCTACGAGCGCGCCTATCACGGGCTCCTGAAGCATCCGGACTCGGAAGGGATTGCCGCCGCTCTCAGCAACATGGCTGTCTGCTTGATCACGATGAATGACTTTGCCCGGGCGTTGCGCATCTATCAACAAGCGCGCGAGTTCTGTGATCAGCACGGAATGTCTTTGCTGGTGGCCCAGGCCGACTACAACATCGCCTATCTGCACTATCTGCGCGGGGAATACAGCCGGGCGATCGGGATGTTGCGGGCGGCACGCGAAGCCTGCCAGAAGGTGGGCGACCTTTACCACTCATCGCTCTGCCAATTGGACCTCTCCGAAATCTACTTGGAGCTGAATTTGAGCACGGAAGCCGCGGAGGTGGCGCAGCAGGCCTTCATCCACTTTCAGGAACTCGGCATGGGATACGAAGCAGCCAAGGCACTAGCCAACCAAGCGATCGCGTTCAGTCAGAAAGGAAAGGCCTTCCTTGCACTGGAGCTCTTCGCCGAGGCTCGAGCCAACTTCGTGCGCGAGAAGAACCTGGTGTGGCCCTGGCTGATCGATCTGTATCAGGCCCTTGTTCTCTTCGGAGAAGGCCGCTACTTCGAAGCTCGCCGTCTGTGCGTCGGTGCCCTTGAATTCTTCTCCTCTTCTATCCTGCCGAGCAAAGCGGTTCTGTGCCAATTGCTGCTGTACCGTCTGGCCCTTCGGACGGCCGACCGCGAAGCCTCCCAGCGCGGCTGCGCCAGCGCACTCGAACGCCTCGCCACCCTGGAAGCGCCCATGTTGAATTATCAAGACCACTTTCTCATGGGTGAGATTGAGGAAGCCGGCGGAAATCCTGACGGCGCTTACCACTCCTACCAGTCGGCACGCGAAGCCCTCGAAACGCTCCGCAGCAGCTTGCGCGGGGAAGAGCTGAAGATTGCATTCATGAAGAACAAGCTTGAGGTGTACGAGGCCCTGGTGGAACTCTGCCTGAGGCGAAATGATGGTTCCGCCTCCGCCGAAGAGGCTCTCTGCTACATGGAACACGCCAAGTCCCGCAGCTTGCGAGACCTGCTGTTCCATGGCGTGCAAGCCTTGCCAGCCAGCGATTCCGACGCCGGACAGAGCCATCTGGTGCGACGCATCCGCGATCTGCGGGAGGAATTGAACTGGTACTACCACCGCATCGAACTTGAACAACTTCAGCAAGAAGAGCGCTCACCCGAGCGCGTTGAGCAGATGCAAAAACAGGCTCAAGTTCGCGAGAACGAACTGCTGCGCGTGTTGCGGGAACTCCCCACTTCCGAACCAGAAGGAGTGAAGCTGCGTGCACCAGAGGCGGCCTCCCTGGAAGTCTTGCGTGCCGCCCTGCCTCCCGGCGCGGCGCTGGTGGAATATTTCCGGGCTCGCGACCGCATTCTGGCTGCGCTGGTCACGCGCGAGCGATTGGAGATCCTTCCGCTCAGCCTGAGTTCTCGTGTGAGAAATCTGTTGCGCCTGCTCCAGTTCCAACTTTCCAAGTTTCGCCTGGGGCGAGACTACGTCCGGACGTTCCAAGAATCCCTTTTCGAGGCGACCCAGGCACACCTGTTGGAACTTTATCGCGAGCTGCTGGCACCAATCCTGGAGCGCTGGGAGGGCGAACACCTGATCTTCGTGCCGCACGACGTTCTGCACTACTTGCCTTTTCACGCGCTGTACGACGGCGGGAAGTACGTCATCGATAGTTGGACAGTTTCCTATGCACCCAGCGCGACCATCTACGCCGCTTGCCACTCCCAGCGGGCCAATACGGCAGGACCTTCACTCATTCTGGGCGTGCCCGACGCGCAAGCGCCCTTTATCCTGCAAGAGGTGCAGTCGGTTGCTACGATCCTTCCCGCGCCGGAGCTGTTTATCGGCGACAAGGCCAGCCTCGAGGTTCTCAGAGAAAAGGGATTGCGCAGCCGCCTGGTTCACATCGCCGCTCACGGCGATTTTCGGCAAGACAACCCTATGTTCTCGGGGATCCGCCTGGGCGGTTCCTATCTGAGCCTGTATGATCTCTATCAGTTGAAGCTGCCAGTGGAATTGGTCACTCTTAGCGGCTGTGCCACGGGCCTAAACGTTGTGGCGGCGGGGGACGAACTGTTGGGGCTCGTCCGGGGGTTGCTGTGCGCGGGGGCACAATCCTTGCTGCTTACTCTGTGGGAGGTTCACGACAAAAGTACGGCCGACTTCATGAAGTCCTTTTATGCACGTTTCCGCGAGACGGGTAACAAAGCCTCTGCTCTCAAAGTCGCCATGCTAGAACTGCGGGAACGTTATCCCCATCCCTACTACTGGGCCCCCTTTCTGTTGATGGGAAAGGTTTTTCCCTCGTAGGCCTGCCAGGGCATTTTCGATCCCCGACCTATATTTTCCGGACTAGTTCTTACTCTTATTGAGTGTGGGTAAACACATTGGGCCTCCACGGGGGATGCCGCTGGGCGGCCCGGAAGGATGAGGTGAGGTGATGAGGCATTTCGGAGAAGCAGATTGGGCCGATTTTACACGTCAGGTTGTTGCGCCCGAGAAGAGAGCGGCGATGCAGCACCACCTGAATCAGGGATGCGCAAAGTGCTCGAAAGCTGTGCGGTTGTGGCAACGAGTTCAAGAGACGGCCGGAAGAGAGGCTTTCTATCAGCCGCCGGCAAGTACAGTTCGCCACGTGAAAGGCTCTTACGCGCTGCACCGGCCACAAGCGGCCAAGTCCCGCGCCAACCGATTTGCGCGGTTGATTCGGGACAGTTTTCGCGAGCCGTTGCTTACCGGGACGCGAACCGTGGGAGCATCTCCCCGGCAGCTCCTCTACAAGGCGGGGCAGATCCTGGTGGACGTGCGCATGGAGCTGCAGGCTGGCTCAGACCGACTGTCTCTTGTCGGGCAGGTATACCAATCCGGCCAGCCCCAAACGGCGATGCAAGGGGTCCCCGTGCTTGCCGTAAGTCCGGAGGGCGAGTTCGCCCGAACCACAACAAATCGATTTGGGGAGTTTCATCTGGAGCTGGACAACACCGGAAGCACCAGCTTCGTGTTGTCAGTCGTGGTTGGCGAGGCAAAGGAAATTCTCATCCCCATCCCATTGGGAGCGGAACGAGGCCGGTGGCCGTGGAGGGCGAGGTGAATGGGGGACTCAGCGCAACTGTCTTCCAGGGCCGCAGGACGGGCAGTACAGACGTACCGGTCACCGGGTGGTACGGTTCGTGGCCCGAAAGCACTGCCCGTACCATTGTTCGTCGCGCTGCCGTCGCCAATACTGAGTCCGCACTGATGAAGACGAGCACAATTTCGAGATCTCTAGCCCCATAGGAGTGCTTCTCATGAAGCGTTGTCTCTGGATTCTTGTCGCCCTAATCGCCTTGCTCGGCGCCAACGTCGCGCCGGCGGGAGCCCAAATTCTCTCACTGGGCTCCAATACTACGACCGCGCCCCCAACGCGCGTCGTCGTCCGCGACAACCTCGGTTTGTCGGGTATTAAGGCTACTTGCCTCGTGCTGAACTGCACGGTGGTGCGCGGGCTGGGAGACCCGTCGGGGCAGCTCTTCCTCATCACCACCCCGTCTCTCTTGGATCCCGTGACCTACCTGCTCAAACTCCGTCTCCAGTTGGGCGTCGTGGATGCGGAAATAGATCAGGTGATTCACACGAGTGGCGCCTCCGCCGGTCCAGCTCCTTCGTACCTTACAGATAAGGTTCCGGTGACCTATTATGGCGCCACGGTCTGGCGCGGCTACGTAACCCAAACGGGCAATCAACTCATTCAAACAGATCCAACCCATTCCAGATTCAACGTGGCGGGATCCGGGGTAACCGTCGCGGTCATTGACACTGGCGTTGACCCGACGCATCCCGTGCTCCAGAATTTGCTGGTCTCCGGCTACGATTTCACGCGAAATGTCAACGGGGGCTCCGAGAAGGCGGATGTAAGTCAATCCACGGACACGGACGAGGAGCGCGATCAGGCAAATCCGGCACAAGTGAACCAGTCCACCGTGGCCGTATTGGACCAATCCACCGTCGCCGTGCTCGATAGCAGCCAGTATGCTGCCTTCGGTCACGGAACCATGGTTGCCGGGATTGTTCACCTGGTGGCTCCGCAAGCTAAGATCATGCCCCTGAAGTCGTTCCAGGCGGATGGATCGGGCTACAACTCTGACATCCTTCGCGCCATTTACTACGCAGCGAAAAACGGAGCCAAAGTCATCAACATGAGTTTCAGCTATTCAACCTCCTCCCAGGAGCTGGAGAACGCCGTCAATTACGCCGCCCGGCAGGGAGTCATTTTAGTGGCTTCAGCTGGGAACGATGGCAAACAAGTTTCGGTCTATCCGGGCGCGCTCAAGAACGTGATCGACGTTGCCTCGACCACGAACGCGGACACGGTTTCTAAGTTCTCGAACTATGGCGCGCCTCCCGTGTGGCTGGCAGCTCCAGGAGAAGCTGTAGTCACCACCTATCCTTGGGGAACCTATGCGGCCGGGTGGGGCACATCGTTCAGTGCGCCGTTCGCCTCCGGTGCGGCCGCCCTGCTCGTCAATGTAAGCCAGAAGTGCAACCAGTCGTCGGCCTTCAATGCCCTGGCCCATGCGCAGTGGATTTCTGCGCCACAGGTGGGCAACCGACGCTTGGACACATATCAGGCGGTGCAGGCCTGGCGCAGCGCGCTGGGCTTGGACTAGGCGGGAGCGTCACGATATGACCATCCAACTTGCCGATGACCGCTCCGCGATGAATCCTTGGGCCTCCCTGCGCGTCAGGGAACTGGAACAGCAGATCCGCGACACGCGCACTTCCGTGATTTGCGCTTTCAACCAACTCCTGGACCTCAAGGACCTTAATACCGGTGTCCACAGCACCCGCTTGGCAGAATGGGCGATGCGGGTCGCACTGCAACTGGGCGTGGATGAAGCCTCCCTCCAAGACATCGAGGTGGCGGCGCTCTTGCACGATATCGGCAAGGTGGGTGTTCCCGACTCCATCCTGAAGAAGCCTGGCCGCCTCGACGAGGATGAATTCGCGCTCATCAAGAAACACCCGGAATACGGATGGGGCATCCTTCGGATGCTCCCGGGCCTTGAGCGGGCGAGTCTCTTCGTCCTGCATCACCACGAGAGTTACAACGGCAAGGGCTATCCGGCAGGTTTAAAGGAAACGGAAATCCCGATTGGGGCCCGCATCGTTTGCGTCATTGACGCCTTTGATGCCATGGTGTCCTCGCGCCCCTACCGCCAAGGACTGCCCTACGAGGAAGCCGTCCGGCGTTTGATGCTCTCGAGCGACACGCAGTTTGACCCCGTCGTTGTACAATGTTTCCTTCAAATCGCTCAGGCCGAGATGCCAGCCGTCTTCGCTGCGGCGGGCACTTCTGTTTCCGCCGCCCTCTAGAGACAACCTCCCATCCCCTCGGTTGATGGACTCGCACAACAGCAAGCATCCCAAAAAGCTCACGGTGGGCTCGGAGGTCTGTGTATGAAAGAAAAAGACAACTCTTCGACGGTACAGAGAGCCGTAATATCGCCGCTTCCTCCTAGGGAGCTCCGCCGCAGTCGGCGCGTCAAAATCTCACTGCCAGCGCGCGTCCGCCCTTCGGACCCCAAATATAAAGAGGAAGTACGAACCACGTTGAACGCCTCCCGCGATGGCCTCTACTTCAC